>DASXKI010000041.1:0-7668 GCA_036496945.1 Streptosporangiaceae bacterium
CGGCGCGCTGATCCTGCCGAACGCGGCGACGGCCTTCGGCATCTTCTTCCTGCGCCAGTTCTTCCGGACGCTGCCGATCGAGTACGAGGAGGCTGCGAGGGTTGACGGTGCACGCCGGCTCACCGTGCTGTGGCGGATCGTCCTGCCGCTGTCAGGGCCGGCGCTGTCGACGCTGGCCGCGCTGACGTTCCTGGACTCCTGGAACAACTTCCTCTGGCCGCTCATCGCGATCAGCCAGACCAGCAAGATGACGCTCCCGCTGGGCCTGGCGACGTTCCAGGGTGCCCACGCCACGGAGTGGACGCTTGTGATGGCCGGCAACGTCATGAGCCTGATCCCGATGCTGATCATCTTCTTCGGGGCGCAGCGGTACTTCATCCGATCCGTGGCGGCTACTGGCCTGGCCGGCACCTAGCCGCCGGGGCCGGCCAGTACCGCGGAGGGCGGTGGCCCGGTGGCCGGCGGCACCGGCCGGAGCAAGCTCAGCAGCCGGGTCACCTCGGCGGCGATGGCGTCCCGGCCAGCTGCGCCGTACTTGCGAGGGTCGACGAGCGCAGCGTCGGCGGCGAGCCGGCCGCGGACCGCGGCGGTGTACACCTTGTTGAGCTGAGTGGCGATGTTGATCTTCGTCATGCCCGCGCGCACTGCCGCGGTGAGCATCTCGTCGGGCACGCCGGACGAGCCGTGCAGGACCAGCGGCACCGGGACCGCCAGGTGGATCTCGGCGATCAGCTCGAGGTCCAGCACCGCGTCCCGGCTGAGCATCGCGTGCGAGCTGCCGACCGCGACCGCTAGCGCGTCCGCACCGGTCGCCGCTGCATAGGCAGCGGCCTCGTCTGGCCGCGTCCTGGCCCCGGCCGCGTGCACGCCGTCTTTGCCGCCGATCTCGCCCAGCTCGGCCTCGACCCAGATGCCCCGGTCATGGCACCAGCCCGCCGCCGCGGCCGTGGCTGCGACGTTTGCATCGTGCGGCAGTTTCGACGCGTCGAACATGACCGATCCGATGCCCAGCCCAACGGCCTCGCGGACCAGCGGCTCGGAGGTGGCGTGGTCGAGATGCACCACGACCGGCACGGCCGCAGCCCGCGCGATCGCAAGCGCCGCGAGGCCAATCGGCTCCAGCGCCCGGTGATAAACCACGCAGTTCTCGCTGATCTGCAGGACCACCGGCGCGCCGGCCGCCTCCGCCCCGGCGACGATGGCCTCGGCATGCTCGATGCTAATGAGATTGAAGGCACCGATACCCGCGGTCGTGCCCACGAGCTCGGCCATCGCCACCGCGGTCATCAGAACTCCAGCAGGCCGGGAACGGGCATGCTTGCCAGCAACCGCTCATACAGCGCGCGGTCGAACTCGCCGGCCACCGGCGCCGCAACGGTCGCGGCGCCGAGCGCAGCCGCGTGCCGGAGCCGCTCCGGCCAGGTCCAGCCGCGGGCAAGCCCGAGCGCGAGGCCGGCTACGACGGCGTCGCCAGCACCGGTCGGATTGCTGACCGGGACATCCGCTGGGACGACGTGCCAGCGGTCTGAGCCGGTGAGCGCGAGCAGGCCGTCCGGCCCGAGCGAGACGACGACTGCGTGCGCTCCGGTCGCCAGCAGGTCGCGCGCGGCTGCCGCGACAGCCGCGAGGTCGGGATCGTCCGCGGCGCCGCGCAGGCGCCGGCCGGCTGCCTGCTCGAGCTCGGCCAGATTCGGCTTGATGATCGCCGGACCGGCCGCCGCGCCAAGACGCAGCACCTCGCCGCCCGCGTCGAGCACGGTCGGGACGCCCGCCAGCGCCGCCCGCCGGATGAGGGCTGCATAGGTGTCGGGTGCCAGGCCTGGCGGCAGGCTGCCGGTGAGTACGACGACCGCCGCGCCGTGGAGCGCTGCTGCGTAGTCAGCCTCGAAAGCGGCGAACTCGCCGCTGGTGATGCACGGCCCTGGCTCGTAGAACGCGGCCATCTGCGCCAGCCCCGTGTCTACGACAGTGAACGTCCGCCGGGTCTCGCCGCTGATCGGCGCGAACGTCGCCTGCAGCCCGTCCGCGGCCACTGCGTCCCGTAGCGCGGCGCCCGTGCTGCCTCCGGCCAGGCCGGTGACGCGCACGCAGGCACCAAGCGCCCGCAGCGTGAACGCGACGTTGAGCCCCTTGCCGCCGGGCCGCGCCAGGACGTCCGCCGGCCTGTTCACGCCAGCCCAGTCGACACTGGCGAGGTGGTAGGTCACATCGAGCGCCGGATTCAGCGTGACGAGGAGGATCGGACCGGTCATGCGGCTACGGCGCCAGGATGACCGAACGGGTGAGGTTGCGCGGCCGGTCGGGGTCGAAGCCGCGCGCCCTTGCCAGGCTGGCTGCGAGCATGTGCACGCGGACGAGCTCGGCCATCGGATCGTGCTCACCTTGCCAGCACAGGCCGCCAGCAGCGCTGATCTGCGCCGCCAAGCCGTCTGGGGCCGGGCCGAGCAGCCAGACCACGCTGCCAGGGCCAGTCACCGCGATCGGGCCGTGCCGGTACTCCATCGCCGGGTAGGACTCGGTCCAGAAGGACGCGGCCTCGCGGAGCTTGAGCGCGGCCTCGTTCGCCAGGCCGACCGTCCACCCGGTGCCGAGGAACGTGAACTGCGCAGCTTCAGTCAGCGCTGCCGGAACGGGCTGAGCCAGCACCCGGTCGGCGTCAGCTGCGGCGCCCTCGATGTCCTCGCCCAGATGCGCGCGCAGTAGCGCCAGCTCGGTCGTGGCGAACCTGGTCTGCACGACAGACGTCTCGTCGGCGAAGTCGAGCAGGATCACGTGGCTGGCGGCCGCGGCCACAGGGCTATCCGGCACGCCAGTGATCACGACAGTAGGCGCCGCGCCGCCCAGCCGGGCCAGCAGGTCGATGATCTCGGTCGTGGTGCCCGACCGGCACAGCACAATGATCCGGTCATAGGCCCGGCCGACCGGCATCTCCGAGGCGGCGAACGCGTCCGTCTCGCCCTGGCCTGCTGCCTCGCGAGCGGTGGCATAGGACTGAGCGATGAACCACGACGTGCCGCAGCCGACGACCGCGACCCTCTCGCCGGGGGCTGGCAGCAGCGCGCGCACGTCCGGCATTAGCTCGGCGGCGCGCCGCCAGAGGCGTGGCTGCGAGGCAAGCTCCGCATCGATCCCACCAGGCCCATCGATGCCAGCCTCTACCGTGCCAACCCCAACGATGCCAGCCTCGGTCACGTTTCCGCCTCCTGCTGCGCCTTAACGCGCGCGATTATGCTCGGTTGTGCTTGATATATACCAGAAGCACGCGCTGATGGACAGTAGCATCTGATCCGGTCGCAGCGCCTGCCATGCTGGTACAGACGTAGCAGCAGGACAGAAAAGCAAGTGGGGGAGGACAGTGACTCGGTACCGCCGGTGGAACGATCTGCTGGAGCTGCTGGCCGCCGAAGGGCAGCTGCAGGTCGAGCGCGCGGCCGAGGTGCTTGGAGTGTCCGCGGCCACCGTGCGCCGTGACTTTGACGAGCTTGCCCAGCAGCAGATGCTGCGCCGGATCCGCGGCGGTGCCGTCGCTCACGGCGTGACGTACGACCTGCCGCTGCGGTACAAAAGCGAGCGCCATCCGTCGGAAAAGCAGCGGATCGCCCTAGCGGCCGCGCACCTCGTGCTGCCAGGCCAGGTAGCCGGCCTCAATGGCGGCACGACCACGACAGAGGTCGCGCGGGCGCTGGCGGTCCGGCCTGACCTCGTTCCTGGCCAGGGCGAAGCCGCCATCACGGTGGTCACCAATGCGCTCAACATCGCCGCCGAGCTGGCGGTCCGTCAGCACATCAAGATCGTGGTGACCGGCGGGGTGGCGAGGCCGCAGTCCTATGAGCTGACCGGCCCGCTGGCGACCGGAGTGCTGGAGCAGGTCAGGCTCGACCTCGCCATCCTCGGCGTGGACGGGATCGACCCGGCCGCCGGCGCGACGGCCCACCATGAGGGCGAGGCCAGCACCAACCGGCTGATGGCCACGCGGGCCAGCCGGGTCGTGGTCGCCGCCGACAGCTCCAAAGTCGGCCGGCGCGCGTTCGCCCAGATCTGCCCCGCTTCCGGCATCGACGTGCTGGTCACCGACGAGGGCATCAGCAAGCAGGCCGCGGCCGAGTTCGCCGATATAGGCATCGAAGTGATCATCGCCTGACGCGCCCGAAGCGGTGCTGTCGCGCCTGACGGCCTCGCCAGCTAGGAACAACTGCTTCAATGCCGTGGCACGGGAACCTTGCTTCCATTTGACGGTGAACCTGGATCGGTCGCAATGCTGCACTTGCCAGGGACAGTTGGGTCCGGAAAGGTTCAAGCCAAGTGAGCTTCTTGGAGAACGGCCACACCATTAGGCGAACTTTAGGCTTTCCGGGCTGCCAGTGCCCATTATAGCGGGCAGGGCTATTTCAATACGAACCTACAGGATGCGACCTAGCGCTACCTAGCGCGGTAGCCTCTGCCCGACGGCTTCCCCCCATAGTGGTGAGGATGCGCCGATTTACCCCAAGTACTTAACCCCCCGGTCGTAACCGTGAGAATGGCCGCGTGCTGGACGCAAAACGACGCAGCGGGTACGTCAACTCGGCCAGCTTGCCACCTGGACTGACCCGGATGCATGCAGGCAGTCAAGGAGCGGCTGAGTGCGAGCAGATCTAAAGACGTCCTTCGTATAAACAGTGGCTCTCAGCGCCCCGCGAACTTCGGCTGGCCTCCCGACGCTTAGCACCTCTGCTTCGTGACGGCAACCTGAAAGTACCTTCGCCGCGAGCGCTACGCCGGTGTCCGGGCGGAAGATCACCTCAAGTTTGAATGGTGGCCCGCTCTGCCCAGTATGCACCACAGGGGTTGCATGAACCCCGCACGCCGAGACAACACTGAGCAGCAGGAGCATGATCAGCAGAGAGCGCCGCAAGCACGCCTCCTTCGGTAAGGAGATTCCCATTCTAGGAGCCGGGCGTCAACTATGCACGAGGGTCAGGTTCGCGTGCCTCGTCGCGTAAGCGACGCCTTCGAAGTAACAGTTCTTTCCGCCATTGTCATCGGCCTCGATTGTCCCGATGGCGTATACATTCGATCCCGAGCTGTGATAAGCCGGGCCGCCGCTATCACCCTGCTGGCAGACAGCAGAGCTGCTCGACACTTCACCGATGCCGCAGACGGTGTACGTGCCGTAATAGGTGTCAATGACGCGCAGGCATTCATCTTGCGCCGTGACTTTGAGGTCACCATGCTCGCCGCTTAGGTCGCCGTTGACGGTCGCGGTGCTGCCGATTCCCGGGTGGCGTCGGTGACGGCTCTTAGATCCGGCGTGCTCAGTCAACCATGACCGGCAGCAGGTGGTTGAGCAGGTTCACGGCAGCGTCCAACTCGTCCTTGCCGATCAGATAGTCCGGCTTGTGCGCCACGTTGTCGAAGCTGTCCTTGTTGCCATCCTTGAGGTACCGCGACGGCAGTTTCGTCTCCGCCGCGTTGAAGAGCCCGGCGTCCAGTAGTGACTGGATAAGCACTGCGGCCTGATACCGGAGCGCTGCGGCGTCATCTTCGAGCTTCGCGGCGTCGGCTTCGAGGCGCACGATATCGGCCACGGTTGCGGCATCGGCGTCGTACCGCGCTTGCAGTTCCAGTTGGAGTGCGCGCTCCTCATCCGGGCTCACGCTTGCTCACGCTCCCTCGCGGCGCGGTAGTCGAGCACGGCTGACTCGCGGATGCACCAGCGGCGCATCGCCGGGGTCGGGCGGTAGAACGGCAACCTCATCGCTCGCCACTCGCGGTGGAGGGTAGAGCGGTCGATGCCGATGATGCGGGCGGCTTCGGTCATGGATATCGTTCGGTCCGTCATGTGTGGGGATATCCCTGCTGCGCATCCCACACGCCTAGGTCGGCCTCGATCTTGCTGAGGGCTTGGGCCAGCATCCCCCCGCGGGCGCGGGCGCGGGCGACGATAAGGTCATCCGGCATGTCGAGGCCAAGCGACAGAACCTCGTCGCGCTCGTTCAGAAAATTCTGCTCATCCATGCAATTCAAGCTAACGAACCCTGCCAAGCCGCGATCCAACCCTGACGCATTGCATCGGTATCACGACGTGACAACTCGCGGCCAAGGCTTAGACACGAGATGTCAGGCCGATGTCAGATCCCAGGCACGCGGAACACCCTAGGCACGTCAGCCACAACGCACTGACCAGCGGCAACGTGCTGACCTTGACTTTGAGGCCAAACATGGTTTTCCCGGCCGCAAACCGGGCAAACTAGGGCTCAAGATCCCGGAAAACCATGAAACGTCGGCCGAAGCGGGGCTGCGTAGCTGAGCGGGGCTGGCTAGCCGCTGCGGGGCTCGCGCCAGCGGCTCGTGATGGGCAGCCTGCGGTCACGGCCGAAGTTCTTGATGCTGATCTTCGGGCCTGGCGGGTACTGGCGCCGCTTGTATTCGGCGCGGTCGACGAGCCGGATCACGCGCTCGACGAGAGCCGGATCGTGGCCGGCCGCGACGAGTTCGGCCGAGCCCATGTCCTTCTCCACGTAGTCGTCGAGCAGCTTGTCGAGCACGTGGTAGTCCGGCAGCGAGTCGGAGTCGAGCTGGCCTGGCGCGAGCTCGGCGCTCGGCGGCTTGGTAATCGAGTTCTCGGGGATCGGGCGCGTCTCACCGCGCTCGGCTGCCTGCTGGTTTCGCCACCGGGCGAGCTCCCAGACCAGCGTCTTGGGCACGTCCTTGATCGGCGCATAGCCGCCCACCGAGTCGCCGTAGAGCGTCGAGTACCCGGTGGCGAGCTCGCTCTTATTCCCGCAGGCGAGGACCAGATGGCCTTCCTCGTTGGACAGCGCCATCCAGATGGTGCCGCGGATCCGGGCCTGGAGGTTCTCGGCGGCCAGGCCGTGCAGGTCGAGGCCGGATTCGAAGCCGTCCATCATCGCCTTGATCGGGATGACGCGGGCGTGGATGCCCTGGCGCCTGGCCAGGTCCTCGGCGTCGGCGACCGAGTGCTCGGATGAGTAGGGGCTGGGGTTGAGCACCACGTTCACCCGGTCGGGACCGAGCGCGTCGGTCGCGATCGTCGCGACGAGCGCCGAGTCGATGCCGCCGGACAGGCCCTGGATGACGGAGCTGAACCCGTTCTTGCGGACGTAGTCGCGGACGCCCAGCTCGAGCGCGCCGTAAATCTCGGCGAGGTCAGACAGCCGGGGCCACAACATCGGGTCAGTGAGCAGCGCGTCCGGCTCCGGCGCGGGCAGTGGTGCGAGCTCGATCCGCTCGATGGTCATGGCTGTGCCGTCGGCGGCGTTGGCGCGCTGGCGGCCGGCGGGCAGGCCGGGATCGGCGGCTGGCAGGTCCAGGTCGGCGAGCACCAGCGCCTCGTCGAACTGCGGGCCGCGGGCGAGCAGCTCGCCGTCGGCGGCGACGATGATCGAGTCACCGTCAAAGACGAGCTCGTCCTGACCCCCGACCATGTTGGCGTAGGCGAGCACGGTCCCGGCCTCACGAGCCCGGCGCTGGCAGAGCTCGAGCCGGACGTCGTCCTTGTTGCGCTCATACGGGGAGGCGTTCGGCACAACGAGCAGGCTCGCGCCGGCCTGGCGCGTGACGGCGACCGGGCCGCCGTCCTGCCAGAGGTCCTCGCAGATGGCGACGGCAACGTCAACCTGCTCGCCGCCGCTGGCCGTCAGCCGGAACACCGGCAGCGTGTCGCCG
>DASXKI010000042.1:0-4775 GCA_036496945.1 Streptosporangiaceae bacterium
TGGCGACCGGCCGCAGCGTAGTGGTGACCGGGACCAGCGCACCGCTCGGCCTACCACTGACCGGCCACAGCGCAGCGGCTGGCAGGGTGGCGATCGGCCGCAGCGTAGTGGTGACCGGGACCAGCGCACCGCTCGGCCTACCAGTGACCGGCCGCAAGGCGGCTGGCAGGGCGGCTACCGGCCGCAGCGTAGTGGTGACCGGCCGCAGGGCGGCGATCGTCCGCAGCGCAGCTTTGACCGGGATCAGCGCACCGCTCGGCCTGGCAGTGACCGGCCGCAGGGTGGCTGGCAGGGTGGCGACCGTCCCCAGCGCGCTAGTGACCGGCCGCAGGGCGGCGATCGTCCGCAGCAGGGCGGCGATCGTACCCAGCGCACCGCGCGGCCCAGCAGTGATCGGCCAGAGCGCAGCGGCTGGCAAGGCGGCGGCAAGCCGCAGCGCAGTGGTGACCGGCCGCAGGGCGGCGATCGTCCGCAGCGTGGTGGTGACCGAGACCAGCGCACCGGGCGGCCTGGTAGTGACCGGCCGCAGGGTGGCGGCTGGCAGGGCGGCGACCGGCCGCGGCGTGACGATAGGACTGGCTCACGCGGCCCCGTGCGGACTGGCTACGATCGCCCGACGCGGCGCCCTGACGACCGCGGCCGTCCTAGCGGCGCCGTGGGGCCCGAGGGAGGCGCTGGTTACCGCGGCGGACCGCGGTCCGGGTCTGGCGACGAGCAGATCCGCCTGGACCTGCCCGACAGCATCACCGCGGAGCAGCTAGATCCCGAAGCCCTCGCGGAATTGCGCACGCTGCCCAGCGACCTCGCCAGCGTGATCGCCCGGCTGCTGGTCGCGACCAGCCTTGCCGAGGATCCGGATCAGGCCTACAAATACGCGAAGAAGGCACGTGGCCTGGCCGCCCGGGTCGGTGTGGTGCGCGAGACCTGCGCCATCGCGGCTTATCAGGCTGGCGACTGGACGGCGGCGCTGGCGGAATTCCGCGCCGCGCGCAGGCTCACAGGCCGCGCCAGCTACTTGCCGTTGATGGCCGACTGCGAGCGTGCGCTGGGCCGCCTGGATCGCGCCCTCGACCTTGTCACCGGCCCGGATGCGCGAGCGGCCGATCACGCGACGCAGATCGAGCTGCGCATCGTCGAGTCCGGCATCCGGCGCGATCAGGGCCTGCTGGACGCCGCTGTGGTCGCCCTACAGGGCCCGGAGCTGACGGGCGGGCGGATCCGGCCGGAGCATGCTCGCCTCTATTACGCCTACGCCGACGCGCTGCAGCAGGTCGGCCGGGATGCAGAGGCTAGGGACTGGTTCGGTCAGGCTGCCACTGTGGATGTCGACGGGGAGACGGACGCGGCCGAACGCTGTGAGGAGCTAGACGGGGTCGCTTTCGACGATCTTGAGTTCGCCGAGTTCGACGCGGATGCGGACAGCGATGGCGATGGCGATGGCGACACTGACGCGGGCGGACGTGACGAGGGCCATGACGAGGCGGACGGATAGGCATCGGACGCCGATATCGGGGCCGGCTAAACCCGAGGTGGCCTGTGGCGGCCGGCTGTGGCCGTTACCGAGCGCCTTCGATCCCAGCGCGGGCGAAGCGGATCACCCCGTCCACGAGCTTGAGCAGCTCGGCGGCCTTCGGAGGGGCCGTTAGCGTCTGGGCTTCATCGCTCTCGTAGAGCTCACGCAAGCCGGCGACAGCCGATAGCGCCGCGAGGCGCGGGATCAGGCTGTTTCCGGACTGGCCGAGGTCTTTGCCGATGGCTTCGGCGAGGACGCGCTCGAAGGGGTAATAGCTGGCGCGGGCGCGGCCGCGAAGCTCCGGCTCTGCGTTGATGACGTGCGCCCGCAAGGCGCGCCGTTCCCAGAAATGCCCGTCTGGCTCGGAGCCGCTGGTCTCGGCCTGTGTCATCGTGGTCGCCATCCAGTCGCGCAGTGCATCGAGCGCGGATTCGTGCGGTCCTCGCTCGGAGAGACGTTTGCTCAAGCCCTCGAGCGTGAAGGGTTCGGCGTCGAAGAGCAGTTCCTCCTTGGCGGGGAAGTGCACCGTGACAGTTCTGGGCGCAACGTCGGCCCGTTCCGCGATCTCGTTGATGGTGGTCTCGCGGTAGCCGCGCTCGGCGAAGAGCTCGAGCGCTGCCGTCTGGATCGCCTGCCGGGTACGTCTCTTTCGTCGCTCTTGCCGATCAACCTGCTCTGCAGTCACGGGACCCATCTTACTTGACAGGCAATAGTGCGTGACTAGCATTATTACTAGTCTAGCAACAAGGAGGACCCGTGCCAGGCTTCATGTCAGACAGTCCGCTTGCCCGCGACCTGATCCGGATCGGCGACCAGGCGATCGCCCGTGAGGACGACGCCGCGCTCCGCGCTTACTACACGGAGGATTACGTCTTCCACGGGCCTGGCGGCGACCTGAGCTTCGACGAGCTCCGCGTCTACTTCGCCTCGTTGCGCGCCGCTTTCAGCGACCTGCGAATCGTCCGTGAGCAGATCATCGTCGACGGCAATTTCCTGGCCGCACGCAACACGTTCTCCGGCGACTTCACCAGCGTCTTCACCTACTCGCCTGTCGGCCCAGTCGAGCCCACCGGCCAGCACGTCGAGTGGGAACTGATCAACACGTTCAGGTACGACGCCGACGGGCGGCTGGCCGAGGAGTGGGTGCAGACCGACTACCGCAGCTTCTTGACCAAGCTTGGCGTGACCGCAGCCAGCTGACCAGGCCGACGCGGCTGCCGGCCCGGCCGGCCAGACCGGCCTGGACGGCGGGGCTGCAGACCTGGCCGCAGATTTTCACCGTACTCGGTAGGCGGCAACTGTGACCGAGACGGTCACCGCGAGCGCTTCTTGAAGTGCAGCTATCCGGGGCCCTAGCTGATCGGGAGATATGTGGTAGGCGCTTGGCCCCATGCCGACGAGATCATGGATGTCGGAATGATCAAGCATGACCTGATAGGTCAGCGCCTCCTCGTGCTCCTGGCGAAGGTCGGACACGGCCATGGCAAGGCGCTGTGCCTTAGCTGCGTCGACGCTCAGCATCCCCAAGTCTTTGACCAGCTCGGTCAGGTGCTCGGCGGTCGGCGTGGCACGCAGAAAGATTCCGCCCGGTCGGAGGACGCGAACTGTTTCTGCCATGTTCCTCGGGCCAAAGATGCTCATGACGATCGAGGCCGAACCGTCAGCCATCGGGAGTGCCTGCCATACATCTCGGCCTATCGCAGCCACTCGCGGGTGGATCGTGGCCGCCTTTCGCAAGGCCGGCTTCGACAAGTCCATGCAGATGCCCACGCTGGCCGGGACCGAGGTCACGACGGCCGCCAGGTAATAACCTGGTCCGCCCGCGAGCTCGAGGACGACGCCTGCGCCCTCTAGCTCGAACCTGGTAGCAAATGAGCTCACCGCATCAGCTATCGGAGCGTAATGGCCGTGGTTAAGGAATCTCTGCCTCGCGGCGACCATCGGTGCGGTGTCGGCATTGTGGCGACTACGGCTGCCCACGTCGAGGTTCACGTAGCCATGCCGCGAGACGTCAAACGAATGACCTTGCTGGCACCGCAGTGCCATTCCATAACGCAGCATCGGCATGGTGCAGACAGGGCAGCGCAGCGCGACCAGGGCCGCGGTGAGAGCATCACCACCAGAGGTGCCCGCGGGGCCGCTGAGCCTACGGTCGCCCGCAGGGACACCAAGCCGGTCGTCCGCAGGACGACGAGATGCTTCAGGCACAGCAGCAAAGTCTTTCAGTAAGCGTCAGGAACCGCGCGGCTCGGCGGCGACTTCGGCGCCGGGCGCCCACGCACGAGCAATTGTCAAGACCTGCGGATCAAGATCTTTTAGGCGGCTTCGGGCTGGGTGTCGTCGCCGGGTCGTCGACGAGCTTTCCGTTCGTGAAGGTTGCTCCGGCGCGGACGAGGGCGACCAGTGCGGTGCGACGCACGCGATGCTGTCCCGGAACGTGGGGCGCGAGGGAAGTCCTAACCGTACCTTCCAGCCGGCGGCTGCCGTGTCCCGCTGGCGGCTAGCACTGCCTGCTGAGCCTCCACGTGGTTTCGGCGGTCTGCGCGGACAGGCCAGGACTAGCGGGCACCACCGGAATGAGCCAGGGCCCGTTCGTCCAAAGTCCCGCCCGGCCATCCGGCCCGGGACGACTACCGCGGTTATCCGCTCGTGGGAGGATCGATCCGGGCCCAGCGGTCCGTCATACTGACAAGCTTGGCCGGACGGTCCGTCAACATCTCAGCGTCCAGGGCAACCGGAGGTCTTGCACGTGCGTAAGGTCGTCGCGTACGAATTGCTGTCCCTCGACGGGGTCGCCGAGAATCCCGACGGGTTCATCACCGAATGGGACGACGCGATGGATGCCAACCTCGCGGCCGTCATCGCCTCGCAGGATGCGGTCGTCCTCGGCCGCCGCAGCTACCACGAGTGGGCCGACTTCTGGCCGGGCAGCAAGATCGAGCCGTTCGCGACGTTCATCAACTCGGTCGCGAAGTACGTCGTGACCTCCGCTCCGCTGGGGCGGGAGTGGGCAAACACGACGGTGGTCGATGGCGGGCTGGTCGAATTCGTACGGACCCTGAAGGAACAGCCCGGAAGCGACATTGGCGTTCACGCCAGTATCTCGCTCGTCCAGGGGCTGCTTCGCGCCGGCGTCGTCGACGAACTCCGACTCGTGATCGCACCGGCAATCGCTGGCGGTGGACGACGACTCCTGGACGGGTTGCCGCCGATCCGGCTCAAAGCGATCCGGAGCACAACCTCGGCCAGCGGTCACCTGCTC
>DASXKI010000043.1:0-1886 GCA_036496945.1 Streptosporangiaceae bacterium
CCCGCCGATCTGAGCGCCGAAGAGCGTGACTGAGATTGGTTGCACGCGCGGCGGCACCAGGCCACCCGGTGAGCCAGGATTAGTGCGCAAGTTTAGCGATCGCGACCAGCAAACCTGCAGGTCAGCGCGATGTGAGAACGACCAAGACGAGGATGTGGCCCAACTCAGGTCTCACGGCACTGTCCCTGCGATCAAGCGCGGCGCGGCAGGAGCGGGCCGTGGTCTAGGCGCGGCAGGACATGCCGGGCGAACAGGTCGCACTCGGTGGCGTGCGGGTAGCCGGAGAGGATGAAGGCCTCCAGGCCAAGCTCGGCGTACTCGCGCAGCTTGGCCAGGACCTGGTCGGGGTCGCCCACGATGGCCGCGCCGGCGCCTGATCGTGCCCGGCCGATGCCGGTCCACAGGTTCGGCTCGACGAACCCGTCGTCGTCGGCTAGGTCGCGGAGCTCGCCCTGCCGCAGCTGACCGGTCGACGCGACGTGCAGCGACTGGTTCCTGAGGCGCCGGCCGGTCTCGTCATCCAGCCGCGAGACCAGCCGATGCGCGGCGGCCCGCGCTTCGGCCTCGGTGGCGCGCACGATCACGTGGGCGCGGTAGCCGAACTTCAGCTCGCGGCCGTGGCGGGCGGCGCGGGCTCGCATGTCGCCGATGATCGCCTCGACGGCGGGCATCGTGTCCGGCCACATGAGGAAGACGTCGGCTGCCTGCGCAGCCACTTCCCTAGCTGCCTCGGACAAGCCGCCGAAGTAGAATGGCGGGCAGCCGCCGACCGGACGGATTCGCGGCGGATCCAGGGTCAGGTTGACGAACTCGCCCTGCGTATCGACCCGCTTACCGTTTAGCAGGTCGCGGAGCACGCTCATGATCTCGATGGTGCGGCGATAGCGCGGCGAGGACTCCAGCTGCTCGCCAGGCCGGTCGGACGAGATGATGTTGATGGTGAGCCGGCCGCCGAGCATCTCGTCGATCGTCGCGAGCTGGCGAGCGAGCTGCGGCGGCCACAGCTCGCCCATGCGGACGGCCACCAGCAGCTGGAGCCGTCGCAGCAGCGGGGCGATCCCCGCGGCAAAGGCCACTGAGTCGATCCCGGTCTGGTAGTTCGAGGGCAGCAGCAGGTTGTCGAACCCGGCTTCATCGGCCCGCAGCGCGACGTTCCGGCAGTGCTCCCAGCTTGACATTAGGGCCGGGTCGGGCACGCCGAGGAACTCGTAGTCCTCGTCGCACAGCGGAGCGAACCAGGAAATCTCGCAGCCCACGGGCCCGCCTCCAGCATCTGCGACGGTCAGGATAAATCGCCACTTCCACCCTAATCGAGGATGGGCCAGCGTCTCTCCCCGCGAACGAGCTATTCGCCGACGGCGCCATCGATGGATTCGCGGAGCAGGTCGGCGTGGCCACAGTGGCGGGAGTACTCGCCGATCATGTGAGCGAGGATGAACCGGTGGCTAACAGCCTGCCCGTAGACCTCACTCAGGACGATCCGCTCGAGCGAATGGGCTGCGGTGATGAGCCGGGACTCGTCGCACGCGGCCAGGTAGTGCTCGAGGACGTCCTCCACGGGAGCTGATTCCTCTTCGAGCGGCCGCGGGAAATTGCGGCCGTCGACGCAATGCTGGAACCAGTAAATCTCAGCTCCGGTCAGGTGCCGGAGCAGCTCGAATAGCGAGAGCTCCGACGGCGCAACCGACTTGTGCCTGAGCTGGTCTTCGTCGAGTCCCTCGCACTTCCAGAGCAGCGTGGCCCGGTAGTGGTCCAGCATGCGCCTCAGCACCTCGGTCTCGCTGCCGACGAAAACGTACTCTGGACGCTCGACGTCCTTGATCACTGCCATGCCGCTCCTTCCGGGCGAATTTCCCGACAAACGCGCAGGACCTGCGCCGTCACCC
>DASXKI010000044.1:0-3148 GCA_036496945.1 Streptosporangiaceae bacterium
GCGGTCTGCGAGGAGTTCAGCCCGCCGCCGGTGCGGAACGGCAGCCCGTAGTGCCTGGCGAGCTGGCCGGTGCACAGCAGCCCGATCGCCGACTCCGGCGTGCCGAACGACGGCGATCCCGACTGCATGTCGATGTTGGACAGGAACGACCCGAAAATCACCGGGCAGCCGGGCCTGATCAGCTGCGCGAGCGCGATCCCGGCCAGCGCCTCAGCAAGCTGCTGCGCCAGGGCCGCGGGGATCGTCACCGGCGACATCGCGCCCATCAGCAGGAACGGGGTCAGCACCACCGGCTGGTTCGCGGCGCAGTACTCGAACTGCGCGTCGAGCATCCGGTCGTCCCAGCGCAGCGGCGAGTTGCAGTTGATCAGCGACACCACGGCGGGCGTCCGCTCGATGGCCGCCCGGCCCGCGTCCGCCCCCGCCCCGCCGCCGAACAGGATCGAGGTCATCGCGAGCGTGTCCGCGGCGTTGCCGCCTGACACCACGTTGCCCATGTAGATCTTGTCGGTCAGCGTGGCCAGCGCGTAGATCATGTCCAGATGGCGGGAGTCGAGCGGCGCGTCGTTCGGCTCGCAGATCACGCCGCCGGCCGAGTCCAGCTGCGGGAAGGCCTGCGAGAGCTTGCACAGCCGGTGGTAGTCGTCGAGCGTGGCGTCGCGCCGGACGTCGCCCTCGCGGATGAACGGGCACCCGTACACCGCGCCGAACACCATGTGATCCCCGCCGATGTGCACCGAGTTCGCGGGGTTGCGGGCCTGGATGTCGAACTCCCGCGGCGCCTTGGCGACCTGCTCGAGCACGAACTCCGGGTCCAGGTAGACGACGTCGCCGTCGGTCCGCTGGCCAGCCTTGGCGAATAGCTCGACCGCCTCCGGCTTCGCGAACTGCACGCCGATCTCCGACACGATCCGCTTCCAGCCGCGCTCGAGCACGCCGATCGCGTCCGCGGACAGGATCTCGTACCGAGGCATCGTATTGACAAACACGTCCACATCGTAGAACTTGGTTCCATAAAGTGGAATAGGCCGCACCCGAGGCAGAACGCATGAGCAATCCCCCCAACGGCACCCAGGCCGTGGACCGGGCAGCCCGGCTGCTTTCCGAGGTGGTGCACGCCAGCGACCCGGTCACGTTCACCGAGCTGACCGCCGCGACCGGGCTGGCCAGGTCCACCACCTCCCGGCTGCTGCTCGCTCTCGAACGCAATCACCTGATCCGCCGCGACGACCACGGCAGGTTCCTGCCCGGGGAGATGTTCGTCAGCTTCGCCTGGCGCGGCGGCGCCGACACGAGCCTGGTCGCGGTCGCCCAGCCGTTCCTCGACCGGCTCGCCAAAGGCACCGGCGAGACCATCAACCTGGGGGTCGCCAGCGGCACCAGCGTCGAGCAGATCGCCCAGGTGGACTGCGCCTACCTGATCGGCGGCACCAACTGGGTGGGCCTGTCGGTGCCGCTGCACGCGTCCGCGCTCGGCAAGGTGCTGCTCGCCTACGGCGCGGCACAGCTGCCGAAGGGGCCGCTGCAGCGGTGCACCGAGCGGACGATTACCACGGAGTCCACGCTGCGCGCCGAGCTGGCGACCGTCCGCGCCCGCGGCTACGCCGTGACCGACGAGGAGCTCGAGCCCGGGCTGATCGCGCTCGCCGGGCCGGTGTTCCGCTACGACGGGACGGTGGTGGCCGCGATGTCGGTCTCCGCTCCCACCTCGCGGATGACCCGGGAGGCAGTGACTAACGCCGCCCGCCGCTGCGTCGACGAGGCCGCGGGCCTGTCGTCCGCGCTGGGCTACCGGCCCAGGCCGCGACCGGGTACCGCCAAGACCCGGGCCAGGCGCGTGGCGGACAGGGCGTGACAGCATGACCAAAGACGAGCTGCTCGGCGAACTGTACGACAAGACGCTCACCGGGAACGGCCCGGCGGTGCTCGACCTGACGAATCAGGGTCTCGGGCAGGGCCTTGGCCCGGAGACGCTGCTCTACGAGGCGCTGATCCCGGCCCTCGAGGAGGTCGGCGCCCGGTTCGAGCGCGGCGACTTCTTCGTCCCTGAGATGCTGATCGCGGGCAAGGCGATGGCCGGGGCGCTGGAGATCCTGCGCCCGCTGCTGGCCGAGACGGGCGCGGAGACGATCGGCACGGTGGTGATGGGCACCGTGAAGGGCGACGTGCACGACATCGGCAAGAACCTCGTGAACATCATGTTCGAGGGCGCGGGCTTCCTGGTCATTGACCTCGGCGTGCAGGTCGCGCCGGAGAAGTTCATCGAGGCGATCAAGACGCACAAGCCGGATATCGTCGGCTTTTCCGCCTTCTTGACCACCACGATGCCGATGTTCAAGGCGAACATCAACGCGCTGCAGAAGGCCGGCCTCAGAGACCAGGTCATCGTGATGGTCGGCGGCGCGCCGGTAACCCAGGAGTACGCCGACGTGGTCGGCGCCGACGGCTACGCGGCGGACGCCTCCGCAGCGGTGGTCAAGGCGAAGGAACTGATCCGCCGCCGCCGCGCGCTCGCGAACGCTTAGCCGCCGGGCCAGGCCGATGCATACCACGCTGTCCAGCGCGACGAAGACCATCATGATGGGCCCTGACCAGCCGTTCGCGATCATCGGGGAGCGGATCAACCCGACCGGCCGCAAGCTGTTCCAGCAGCAGCTGCGCAACGGCGACCTGTGCAGGATCGCGATCGACGTCGAGCAGCAGGTGGCCGGCGGCGCGATGCTGCTCGACGTGAACATGGGCGCCCCGCTGGCCGATGAGGCGGCGCTCATGGTCAAGGCGGTCACGCTCATCCAGCAGCTGACCGACCTGCCGCTGGTCATCGACTCCTCGATTCCCGAGGTGCTCGAGGCCGGCCTCCGCACCTACCAGGGCAAGGCGCTGGTCAACTCGGTGACCGCCGAGGACGAGCGGCTGCACACGATCCTGCCGCTCGTCAAGGAGCACGGCGCCGCCGTCATCGGACTGCCGAACGACGAGGAGCAGATCCCAGACGAACCCGAGCGCCGGCTCGAACTGGCCAGGAAGCTCATCGCCGTCGCGACGGACACGTACAAGATCCCGCTCGAGGACATCGTCATCGACCCGCTCGCGATGCCGGCCGGCGCCGACACCGGGCACACCGGGCGGACCCTCGAAACCCTCGCCC
>DASXKI010000045.1:0-34525 GCA_036496945.1 Streptosporangiaceae bacterium
AACCTCGACCTGCGCAGCGGGCAGGAGATCATCAGCCTGCTCGCCCGCATCGCCAGCGAGCAGCAGATCGCCGTGCTGCTATCCGCGCACGAGATGAACCCGCTGCTGCCAGTCATGGACCGCGTCGTCTACGTCGCCGGCGGCCGCGCGGCGAGCGGGGCCACCGCCGAGATCGTCACGGGCGAGGTCCTCACCAAGCTGTACGGTCACCGCGTCGACGTGCTGCACGTGCACGGCCGCGTGCTGGTGGTGGCTGGCCCAGCGGCCGGCGACGAGACTGCCGGGGACGAAGCGGCCGGCGACGAGACTGCCGGGGACGAGGCGAGCATCAACGCCAGCCCTGCCGCCGGGGCGGGCTGACCCGGCATGCACCACCTGTACACGGCCGTGTTCGAGCCAGGTTTCTTCGGCAGCCCGCAGGTTCACGTCGCCGTGACGATCGGCGGCGTGGTGGCCATCGTCTCCGCTGTCGTGGGCGTGTTTACCGTGATGCGCGGCCAGTCCTTCGCCGGGCACTCGCTCGGCGACGTCTCCGCCGCGGGCGGGTCCGGCGCGCTGCTGATCGGGCTCAGTCCAGTCGCCGGCTTCGTCGGCCTCGGCATCGTCGGCGCGGCCATCATGGACATGATCGGCGTCCAGCGACTGCGCGGACGGGATCTGGCCACCGGGATTGTCCTCGGCGCCGCCATCGGCCTGTCGGCGCTGTTCCTGTACCTGACCTCCACCACCGGCGCCACGACCGGCGCCACCCAGCAGGTCCTGTTCGGCTCCATCTTCAGCACCAGCAGCGGGACCATCCCCGTCGTGGCGATCCTCGGCGCGATCTCGCTCGCCGGCATCGCGCTGATCTACCGCCCGCTGCTGCTGAGCACCCTCAGCTCCGATATCGCCGCCGCGCGCGGCGTGCCGGTCCGCCTGGTGGGCGTGCTGTACATGCTGGCCCTGGCCGTCTCGGTCGGGCTGTCCTCGCTCGCAATCGGCGCCATCTTGTCGACGGCACTGCTCATCGGTCCCGCTGCCGCCGCGCTGCGCCTGACCAGGCGCGTGGGCTGGGCCCTCGGCCTCGCCTGCCTGATTGGCGTGCTCGCCACCTGGCTCGGCGTGCTGCTGGCCTACGACAGCTACTACTGGGGATCAAGCCACCAGGAGCTCCCCGTCAGCTTCTTCATCGTCGCCGTCATCTTCCTCACCTACCTTGTCTCCGGCGCGGCGGCTGCCAGGGCCGCCAGGACCACTGCCAGGCACCGCGAATCGGTCACGGAGGTCGCATGTTCACGGGCTTCATGATGAACGCCTGGACGACGGCGACGATCGTCGCCGTCGTGGCCGGCGTGGTCGGCTACTTCGTCGTGCTGCGGGGCTCGGCATTCCCCGCGCACGCCATCCCCAAGGGCGCTTTCGCCGGGGCTGCGGCGGCCAGCCTTCTCGGCATCAGCACCCTCATCGGGCTTGGCGTCTTCTCGCTCCTCGGTGCCCTCGGCATCGGCTCGCTCAGCCGGCGCGGCCGCAACGATGTCGCGACCGCCCTGGCGCTCGTCATGATGCTCGCCCTCGGGGCCGCGTTCCTGTCCAGGACCACCCAATACGAGCCAGAGATCTACTCGCTGCTGTTCGGCGAGATCCTCGGGGTGAGCACCAGCGCGATCCTGCCCGTCGCCGGGCTGGGCATCGCCTGCATCGCCGCGGTTGCGGTCATCTACCGGCCGCTCATGCTCTCCTCCGTCGTGCCGGAGATAGCAGAGGCCAGGGGCATCCGCAGCTACCGCATCGAGATGTGCTTCCTCATCATCGTCGCCCTGGCGACCACGGTGACCGTGCCCGTCGTCGGCGCCCTGCTGATCTTCAGCCTCATGATCGGCCCGCCGGCCGCCGCCCGGTCGCTGACCAGCAAGCCCGTCCTCGCCATGCTGCTCGCAGTGGTGATTGCCCTGATCACGGTCTGGGCCGCGATCGCGTTGTCCTATCAGTACAACTGGCCGGTCGGCTTCTTCGTGGGAATGCTGGGCGCGCTGTCCTACGCGCTCGGCCGCGGCTGGGCGGCCTGGCAGCGCTCCCGGCCCAGCCGAGCGGCAGGACCCCTGCTCCGGTCCGCACCCGGATCGTGAAGACTGCGCCGGGCGCCAGGCTAAGCGACCGTCAGCGGTAGCCGGAGCGTGAGGATCGCGCCGCGAGGGGGTGCGTTTGCCGCGCTGATCGTGCTGCCCTGGTTTCGGAGCAGGCGGGCTGCGATGGTGAGCCCGAGGCCTGCTCCGTCGATGCGGCTATTGCTAGTGCGGGCCGTCGGCTCGAACAGGTGGGGCAGGAGGTCGGGCGCGATGCCGGGGCCGTCATCGATGACGCAAACGAATGCATGATCGGCATCTTCGCCGCAGCGGACATCCACTGTGCCTCCGCGCGGCGTGTGACGCAACGCGTTGTCCAGGACGTTGGCGAGTGCACGTTCGAACCTGTCGCAGTCGATCCTCACCGAGGGGCGAGCGTCAGCGGTCACCAGGAGCGTGACTCCACGCTCGTCTGCTGCGAACTCGAACGCGGCGGTCGCGTCTATAACCGCCTCCGCGAAGTCTGTGGTGTGCAGCCGGGGTCGCTCGTCGACGTCCGCCCGCGCGTAGTCGAACAGGCCGGTGACGAGCCGATCGATCTGCTGGGCCTTCGCTCGTGCTCGGTCGAGCCGCTCCTGTGGGTTGCCGATGCCAGTGGCGATTGCATCGAGGTATCCGCGCAGCGCGAAGAGCGGGGTGCGGAGGTCGTGGGCGATGGAACTGACCAGAAGGCGTCGCTCGGCCTCGAGCCGTGCGTCGTTCTCGGCTGTCTGCGCGAGCCGGGCGGCCATGCCAGCGACAGCCGTGGCGACATTCTCGACTTCCCGGATCGGTGAGGTGGCGCGGGCATCGAACGGGTCGCCGCCGGCGATGGCGTCGACCTGGACATTCAGGCGGCGAAGCGGGGCGACCAGCCAGTGGCTAGCCGACCAGATCAGCAGCATCGCACCGGCGAGCAGGGCGGCTAGTCCCGACGCGAGCGCGACGAGCACCGGACTCGTACGGTCAAGCGAGGGAGCGTAAAGGTCGACAGTGAGGGTTTCGGCTGACCCTCGGGCGAGCGGGAACAGGTAGCTCGCGGTCGGCTGGGTGGCGCTCGGGCTCGATGGGGCCGTGGCGGAGGGATCGCCGGCCGGTCGGCCGGCCGACCGCGTCGTCGCAGCGACGAGGCCGTTGCTCGCGTACACGACGCGCTTACCGCCCGGCCAGACCAGCGTGAGCTGTGCGCGCAGCCCGAGCGCGGTGAGATGCCGGGTCAGGTCCTCCTGCCAGCGCGTCGTCCCGGCCTGTGTCGCGCCTTGTTCAAGATAGGCCGCGGCGGCGGCGAGCCGGTGGGCCCGGTCGCTGCGCTGGTTGTGAGCTTCGACAAGGTAACCTGCGGCCGTCGCCCCCGCGGCGAGCAGGACCAGCGCGAGCACGGCGACGGCGAGCGCGACGCGAACTGAGGCGCGACGACGTCTCATCCGACGACGTTGTGTGTGAGACCGCCGTCGAACCGGTAGCCGGCACCCCAGACCGTGACGATGTAGCGGGGATCGGCCGGGTCGGTCTCGATCTTGTCGCGCACCCGGCTGATGTAGACCGAGACGGCACTGCGAT
The DNA here is from genome assembly GCA_036496945.1 of Streptosporangiaceae bacterium. GTDB lineage: Bacteria > Actinomycetota > Actinomycetes > Streptosporangiales > Streptosporangiaceae > JAJYUU01. Next base: position 3,642 of record DASXKI010000045.1, read on the forward strand.
CACCGTGGCTTCCCCATACAAGCCCGAACAGATGCTCGCGGCTGAACACCTGGCGCGGATGCTGGACGAGCACCCGGAGCAATTCGAACTCGCGGGCGGTCAGCCGCACCGGCCTGCCGGCCACGAGCACCTCATGCGCGGCGAGATCAACCTCGAGGCTGCCGAAGCGAAGCCGCCCGGGGCCGCGACCCGCGCCCGAGCGGCGCAGGACCGCCTTGATGCGCGCGACGACCTCAGCTGGGGTCACCGACTTGACGATGTAGTCGTCGGCACCGAGCCCGAGGCCGCGTAGCTTGTCGGCGTCGCCGCCGCGGGCGCTCAGGAACAGGACCGGGACGTCGGAGACGGAGCGGATGTCCCGGCAGAGGTCGAAGCCCGACGCGCCGGGAAGCATCACGTCGAGCAGCACGCAGTCCGGCGCAGTACGGAGCGCCACGACTGCCTCCTCGGCGTCGACAGCGAGCAGGACGCGGAAGCCGTCCGCCTCCAGGAAATCCCGCATCAGCCCGGCGATCTCGGGCTCGTCCTCCACGACGAGCACAAGCGGCGCGGCTGAGTCCGATATGGCTCGCACCAGCACAGTCTCGCCCATCGACGCCGCCGGAACGCCGATTTTCGCAGCTCTTTCGCAGCCCGTTCGCACTAGGTCGAACTCCCTGCCCAACCATGAAGACGGCATGCAATCAGTAGAGAAGGAGAACGCGATGGCACCGACCGCAAACAGCCGGCTTGAAGGCTGCAGCCGGCGATGAGTGAACACCTCTCGCTACCACGGACCGACTATCAGATCTCCCGCCGGAGCCTGCTGCGCCACGGAGTGGCCGCAACGGCCCTGGTGGCGCTCCCCTCCTGCGACAGCACAGGATCACCGCACAGCACAGCATCACCGCACGGCACAGCATCACTAGCGAGGGCCGGTGCGAACGTCCGCGTCAGTCACGACCACTACGGGGTTCACGTCGAGCCGTCGGTCGCGGTCAACCCCCGCGACCCTCGCCACCTTCTCGCCGGCTGTCAGGCCTCCCCCACGGCGGACCCCCAGTTCATCGCGACCTACATCTCGGTCGACGCAGGCGCGAGCTGGCAGAACGGCGGCCTGCCGCCGCAGCCGGCGGCCGGTCCGGCTGGCGACGACGTGACCGCCGCCTTCGATGCTTACGGCCGCGGCTATATCTGCGCCACGCGTGCTGGCCACGGCTCCCACCCCAACCCCGCCAACCCCGACGCCAACCGCGCCGTGTACGTCTGGCGGACCGACGACGGCGGGCGCAGTTTCTCGGCACCGGTGACCCTGTTGGAGGGACAGTATTGCGATCACCCCTGGATGGCCGTTGGCGCCGGGCAGACCCCGTCGGAACGCAATGTCTACGTGGTCTGGGCCGCCGGCGCCTCGCATACGGCTCTCGACCTCGCGCGCTCCACCGATGGCGGTCAGAGCTTCGAGCAGCCGCGCAGGATCCTGGCGGAGGCCAGGGTCCCCTCGGTGGCCAGCGCGGGCCCCGAGCTTGCCACCGGGCCGCATGGCCTGGTCTGCGCCGTGTGCGACTGGACGAGCCAGCAGGACTCGTCTGGAGACATGGTCGGCCAGGTCGTTGCCGTCTGCTCGACCGACGCGGGACACAGCTTCGCCGCGCCGGTCCTTCTGGGCTCGGAATCGTCGGTCATAGCGCTGCCCGGTGGCGTCGAGGCCAACAGCACCCCGGCCGTCGTCGCCTCTCCGCAGGGCGATGCCCTCTACGTCGCGTTCGTCAAACACCGGCCGGGAGCCACGCACTCCGACATCGTGGCAACGGTGTCCCACGACCGCGGCCGGACCTGGGGCAAGGCTGTGACCGCGACACCCGCCGACAGCGTGACCTACTTCCAGCCCAACCTGGCGGTAGACGCGGCGGGCCGGGTCGCCATCTCCGCCTTCGCCCTGGCGAACGGCCGCGTGAACCAGGTCCTGCTCATCTCCCGGCCTGTCGAGCTCCGCTTCCAGCCACCGCTGCAGGTGACCACCACCGCGTTCGACCCGCGCAGCCCCACCTCTTCCGGCGGAAAACACGGAGCCTGGTGGATCGGCGACTACCAGGGCATCGCCTGCAGCGCCGAGGCCTTCCATCTCGTCTGGAACGACACCCGCACGGGGAAGCTGGATCTCTTCGCGGCCACGGTGCGGCCATGACACCCGAGCCGGTCGCTCATCCTGGGCATGACAGCACCGGACAGTCGGTCGGTTACGCCGGTACTTGCCTGCCAACGGCGTGCAGGTAGCGCAGCGCCTGCGCGTAGGAGCCGACGAGGCTCGCCTGGGCATAAGGCAGCCCGTGTTGCCGGCAGAAGTCCCTGATCAGGGGCTGAGATCGGCGCAGGCTGGGGCGGGGCATGGACGGGAAGAGGTGGTGCTCGATCTGGTAGTTAAGTCCGCCGAGGGCCAGGTCAGTGAGCCAGCTGCCGCGGACGTTGCGCGAGGTCAGCACCTGGCGCCGCAGGAAATCGGTGTCGTCCTCCGGCTGCAGGATCGGCATGCCCTTGTGGTTCGGAGCGAATGAGGCGCCCAGGTACACGCCGAACAGGCCCTGCTGGACCACGATGAATACGATCGCCTTCACCGGCGACAGCACCAGGAACACGACCGACAGGTACCCGGCCAGGTTAAGGGCGAGGAGGATGGCCTCCGCTCGCTGGCGGCCGTTGGCGCGGTTGGTCAGGGCTCGGATGCTCGCAGCGTGGATGCTGAGCGCCTCACCGAGCAGCATCGGGAAGAACAGGTACGCCTGGCAGCGGTACACCATCCTGGCCAGGCCACGGGCGGCACCCGCCTGCCCGGCGGTGAAAGCCAGTGCCTTCATCGCGACGTCCGGATCCGCGCCCTCGGTATTGGGGTGCGAGTGATGGCGGTTGTGCTTGCTGACCCACCAGCCAAAGCTCAGCCCGATGCAGAAATTGCCTAGCAGGATGCCGAGCACGCGACTGGCGGACCTGGAACCAGAGATCTGGCGGTGCCCGGCGTCATGGCCGAGGAATCCCACCTGAGTGAACATGATGGCCAGGAAGACGGCCACGGCGATCTGCCACCAGGAGTCACCGACCAGGATGAAGGCCGCCCATCCGGCCGCGAGCAGCACCAGCGTCGCCGTGATTCGCACGGCGTACCACCAGGGCCTGCGATCCATCAGGCCGGCCTGCTTGACCAGGCGAGATAGCTCTGCGTAATCGCTGCCCCGTGGTGACGGCGGGACAGGCGGGGTAGCCGTCGCGGTTCCGCTGGTCATCAGGCGGCCACCAGAACGCTGACCGCCGCCTCTACGGTGGCGTAAATGTCGAGCTGCCGGTCGAGTCCGGTGGCGGCGAGCACGTCCGTGACCGCGGGTGGTGGCGCCGCTAGCCGCAGCCAGCCGCCGAGCAGTTCGGTGCGGCGTCTGGTGCCGACCACGACGGTGAGCCCGCTGACGTCGGCGTACCTGACCGCCGAGAGGTCAAGGACGAGACGCCCGCCGCACTGATGGACAACCCCTAGCAGGTACTCACGCAGGGCTGGGGCGCTGGCGTCGTCGAGCGCACCGGCGAGAGAGACGACAACGCAGCCGGGCTCCGTGCGGCAGGAAACAGCCACGCTCGGACCGGGAACGGGCCCGTGGCGCCGACCTCGCCGCCACTCAGGCGGTCGTGAGCGCGAGGGAGGGCGAGCGCCCGCGATCGCCGGGGTGGCACCGTCCCCGACGCGGCGGAGCGCCGACCTCGAAGCTGGCTCGCGCATGATGATGTCCTTTCGCACAGCAGCGGTATTGTCGGGCGCCGTCACTCAGGCAGTAGAACGGCAGCCGCAGCGGTCGTGTAGCAGCGCGCATGAACTGGGGCGCAGGCTGACGACGTTGTGGGCTTGCGCCGGGTCGCAGGGATGGCACCACTGGCCCCAGCCGGATACGCGGTCATTGCGGCCACTGAGCATGGTCGTCCGACCTGGCCATGAACGTGAATCCTCCGGTAACCCCGGTGAGCTGGCCGCCGTCGGCGGCTGAGACCGGTGCCTTGCTTAAGACGCTACGCTAGTACAAGATAACTAGCAAATTCTTTCCGGAAACAGAGACCACACATTGGCCACCAGCTGGACTTTCCTCACGAACCACGCCCGGGTACTGCTCTGCATCTCCGGCGACCCGGGCATCCGCCTGCGCGACCTCGCAGCCCGGCTGGGCATCACCGAGCGCAGCGCTTACGGCATCGTTACCGACCTGGCCACGGCCGGCTACATCACCAAGGTCAAGGACGGCCGCCGCAACAGCTACGTCATCCAGGCGCACCTGCCGCTGCCCGAGCCGACCAGCCGGGAGCGGACGGTAGGCGAGGTCCTGGCGCTGCTGGCCGGCGCCCCGCACGAGTGAGGAGGGCAGCTGGAGCGCCCGAGCTGCGGCCACCCCTGCTCTAGCCGGCAGGGCAGTTCTGACACGGTCCCGCGGACAGGCGCGTGTGGTACCGTCCGAAGGGAACTGCGGACGCAGTCAGGCGCAGCCATTAGGCGCGCCGGTCGTACCTCGCTCAGTGAGCATGCTGGTCTCCCGCGGATGCGGTGGCCCGCTACACATGCGGCCACCAGATCCGGAAGAAGACATGAATGACAGCTCCCTCTATCGAGCATGCCCGGCGTGGTCGCCGGGATGTCAGCGGCCGCACTGCGGCTGCAGGGAATCGCACCGCGACCTTTGACGACCTCGGAGTGCCCGCGCCGCTGGTCGACGCGCTCAGGCAGGCAGGCATCGAGGCCCCGTTCCCCATCCAGGCAGCGGTCCTGCCCGATGCGCTGGCTGGCACCGACATCCTCGGCCGGGGGCGTACCGGCTCGGGCAAGACCCTCGGCTTCTGTATCCCGCTGGCCGCAAGGCTCGCCGGCGGATACACGAGCGCGAGCCGCCCGCGCGGCCTGGTGCTGGTGCCCACCCGTGAACTGGCCAGCCAGGTCTACGGTGTCCTCGAGCCGCTGGCCAGGGCCGTTGGGCTGAGCGTCGCGGTCATATTCGGCGGCACGTCGCAGCGGCCCCAGGTGGCGGCGCTGCACAACCGGGCCGACATCATCGTCGCCTGCCCCGGCCGTCTCGCCGACCTGATCGGGCAAGGGCACTGCCATCTTGGCGACGTTGAGGTCGCCGTCGTCGACGAGGCTGACCACATGGCCGACCTCGGCTTTCTCCCAGTAGTGCGGCGGCTGCTGGACGCGACACCGCAAGAGGGCCAGCGGATGCTGTTCTCCGCGACCCTCGACAACGCGGTGGACGTGCTCGTCCGGCGTTTCCTGCACCACCCGGCGGAGCACGCGATCGACCCGCCTGCCGCGCCGGCGGCGATCATCCACCACCTGCTCACGATCGCGGCGGCCGACCGCGCGGCCGTTGTGACCGCCCTCGCCGCTGGCGACAACCGGACGCTGATCTTCACCCGAACCAAGCACGGCGCACGCAAGCTTGCCAGCCAGCTGACCGCCGCCCGCATCCCGGCAGCGCAGTTGCACGGCAACCTCGCCCAGTCCGCCCGCGAGCGGAACCTGGCATCCTTCTCAGCCGGCACCGTCCGCGTGCTGGTCGCCACCGACATCGCCGCCCGCGGCATCCACGTTGATGGCATCGACCTCGTTATTCACGCCGACTCGCCCACCGAGCACAAGGCCTACCTGCATCGATCCGGCCGTACGGCGCGAGCCGGCGCCAGCGGGGTTGTTATCACCCTGCAGACAGCAGCGCAGGCCAGGGACGTCAGCGCGCTAATGCGCAAGGCCTGCGTTGTCCCGCTGGCCGCCACCGTCACGCCCAAGTCCGCGCTGCTCACCGACATCGCCGGCCAGCCCGCACGGCCCGGCACGCTGCCACCGCCGTCGGCTGAGCACGCCCCGGACGCGATCACGCCAGTCAGTCAGGGACGCGGTGCCGGCGCTGTCGCTCTGTCGGCCGGCTTCAGGCCTCGGCGCTCGCGCTCGGGCAGATGACACTAGAACGGGAGACAGGGATATGACTGCTCCGGACGTCTGGATCGCCAAGGAAGACGGCACTGACATCATCCGTGGCAACGCGGTCGCCGGGGTCGGCCGTGATGACAACGGCAACGTCACCGCCCGGTTGACCGGCGGGGATCAGGCGATCGTGACGCTGGTACTCGACCACGGGCACGACCACGCGCGCACGCCCGACGACTTCCACCGTCAGCTACTCAAGATCGTTTCCGAACTGCGTGACACAGCCGAGCCCGCCATCATCCGGCCAGTCCACCATGCAGAGCGGGGCTGGCGCTGGATCACCGAGCGGCTGTAGGCCGCAGTGTCGGTCACGGCGGGCGGTGCACTCTTTCCTCATCCGTGCTGGTCTGCCGACACCGCCGGGTCGCTGGGGTGCGGAGTCAGCGGCGTGGTCTGGGTGGTCATCCAGCCGTACTGGGGAAGTGACTCCAGGATCGCGTCCATCTCGGCGTCGCTTCCGGCGCTCCAGAGGCCGAGCGTGAGCCACTGGCCGCGTTCGGCTGGCGGCGTCCACAACCGCAGCAGGTGGCCTTGATCTGCGAGCTCGTGCGCACGTTCTGCTTCGCTGGCCTTGGACTGCGCGACGGCTGATTCAGGCGTTCCTTCCGGGACGCTGATCGTCATGCTAATCAGGAACTCCGGGGCGCCTCCCGAGGTCCTTGCCGGGACCGGGTCATTCGGGTGCGGCCAAAGCGGGGTGACCTCGTCGGTGCGCCAGATGTGCAGCGGCATCGAGGCCAGCACCTCGCCGAGCTGGTCCTGGCCGGCAGCGGCGAACAGGCCTAGCGTGCGCCATTCGCCCGGCTTGAGCGGTGGCCGCCAGAGCCGGAGAATATGTCCCTGCGCTGCCAGGTCGCGGGTATGAGCCGCTTCGCGCGCCTTGATGTCCTCGACGGCCTGCTCCGGGGTCCCGTCCGGGACGTGCGTGGTCATCGTCACCAGATAATCCATCGCTATGCTCCCCGCCGAACCGCTGCACGGCCTGGTCGCCGGCCACGCGGCCTAGGCGTTCCCGGCGAAGGCCGGCATAAACGACGGTACCGGTCGGCAAGAGATCGTGCCGGTGCGAAAGGTCGCTACGAAAGAGACCAGTCCGTCGTATTAGGTACAAGGGCGGTGCCATCAAACCGCGATGGGCGCAGGTGCAGCGATCGCGTCGGCGATGCGCTTCAGGAACGAGTGCACCGTCGCCGTCGCGACCCGGTGCAGGATCACCTTGTCCAGGCTGACACCGACAGCCCCGCCGGGCGGCCGGTACACGCCGTCGAGGCCGATCAATACCGTCTGCTCCCCGTTCGGGATCACGGTGATGTCGGCGTCCAGGACGGGGAACAAGCCGCCGGCCGCGCCGGTGGCCTGCCACCGCAGGGTCAGGGTCGCGATCCCGTCACGCTGCACAGGGTTCCGGATCTGCACGTGCACGAGCTTCGACAGCCCCGAGATTCCACGCGCAGGTCCCACCCTGGCAAGCCCCTCGCCCCAGGCCGTATGCGACGCACGGGTCAGCGAACCACTGCCTGCCAGGTCTGCCAGCCGCAGCGACGCCGCCGCGAAGCTCACGTCCACTCGCACCTCGTCGCCGACAAACATGCCAGCAATGACAGCAGCCGGTCGGCGATCCCGCTATGGCCTTTGGTCCCGACGACCCGGCCCCGACGACCCGCACCGCATCTACTTCGTGTTGCCGGCGCTTCCGGGTGTCACTAGGCCGCTCTCGTAGGCGAGGACGACAAGCTGCGCGCGGTCGCGGGCGGCTAGCTTGGTGAGGATGCGGCTGACGTGGGTCTTGGAGGTCAGCGGGCTGACGAACAGGCGCGCCGCGATCTCGTCGTTCGACAGGCCGCCGGCGACCAGGCACATGACCTCGCGCTCCCGGTCGGTCAGGCAGGCAAGCTGCCGCGCGTCCTTGGCAAGGCGTTCCGGCTGGGTCGCCAGGTCGGTAATGAGGCGCCTGGTGATGCTGGGCGCGAGCAGCGCATCGCCTCTCGCCACGACGCGGACGGCATGGATGAGATCGGCAGGCTCCGCGTCCTTGACCAGGAAACCGCTGGCACCGGCCCGGATGGCCCGGTAGACGTACTCGTCCGACTCGAACGTCGTCAAGATGATGACCTTCACCCCGGCCAGGTCCTCGTCCGCGGCGATGCGGCGGGTGGCCTCCAGTCCGTCCACGTTGGGCATCCGGATATCCATCAGCACCACGTCGGCCCGCTCCCGCCGGGCCAGGTCCACCGCCTGTGCGCCGTCGGCCGCCTCGCCGACGACCTCCATGTCGTCAGCGCTGTCCACGAGCACCCGGAACCCGGCGCGAATCAGCGCCTGATCATCGGCCAGCAGGACCCGGATCATGAACGCGACCCCGTTCCGGCCCGTTGTGACTCTCCCTCAGCCCGCGGCGACGGCCCGTCCGCCGGAAGCACCGCCACCACCCGGTAACCGCCCTCCGGCCCTGGGCCTACCTGCAGCGTGCCGCCGGCCGCGGCGGCCCGCTCCTGCATGCCGACGACGCCATGCCCGCCACCGTGCTGGCCGACACTGGCACCCTGCCCGCCTGGCGCGCCGCCGCGTCCGGTATCGGTCACCTCGATCCGCAGCGCAGTGTCGCAGTAGGAAAGCGTGATCGTCGCGCGCGCAGGTCCCGCGTGCCGGATCGTGTTGGTCAGCGACTCCTGGATGATCCGGTAGGCCGCCAGGTCCACGCCGGCCGGCAGCGGCCACGGGACGCCGTCCTGCTGCAGCGTCGTCGGCAGCCCGGCGTTGCAGGCCCTAGCGACGAGCGCGTCGACCTGCGCCAGGCCGGGCGCAGGCTGGGCCGGATCGCCCTCGTCCGCCTGCCGCAGCACGTTCAGGATCGCCCGGAGCTCGCGCAGCCCGTCCTTGCTCGCCAGCCTGATCGCCCGCAGCGCGTCGACGGCCGCGACCGGGTTGGACTCCAGCACGTGCTCGGCCGCGGCTGCCTGCACGCTGATCGTCGCCATCGAGTGCGCGACGATGTCGTGCAGTTCGCGCGCGATCCGCAACCGCTCCTCGTCGACCCGCCGCAGGGCCTCCTCCTCGGCGCGTTCGGCGATGGAATTGACGTAAGCGCGCCGGTTGCTGACGGCGATCCCGCCAAACAGCGGCGCCGCGATCAGCGCGGGAATCAGGTAGAAGCCGCCACCCGTCGCGCCGAACGGATTTGCCAGCCCGGTCGCTGTCATCAGCGCGACCAGCGTGATGCCGGCCAGGACCAGGGCCTGCCGCACCGGCACTGCCTGCGCCACCGCGAACAGCGCGATCGCGGGCGCGAGCAGGGCGGCGCCGTTCACGAAGCCGAGCGCGCTGTAGGCGACGATCGCCGCGGTCGACACCAGCAGGACTGCGACCGGGGCACGCCGCTTGACCGCCAGGACCAGGCAGGCGACGGCGACCAGCAGCAGCGCTGCGGCTGGCATGTGCGGGATCTGATGCGAGCGGAACACTGCTCTGTCGCTCGCCTGCTTCGGATGGGCCTCGGCATACGCGGCGGCTACGAGCACGGCCGTCACCAGTGCGGCGGAGACCACGTCGCGGGCAGTAGATGCCCGCCACCTCTGCCACCACGCGGTCAGGCTCCGGTTCACATGCTCAGCGTAGAGCGCGGGCCGAGTCAGGTCGTCATCCCGCGGGTGACCGGCCGCGTACTCCAGCGGGAGTACGCCGTGGTCGTTTGCTCCTGGCGATGTATCCGCAAGTGCCATCCAGCGGCCGGCGACCGCAGGCGGCCTGGCCGGGAGGCTGAGAAATGCCGGGCGGACAGTCCGCCGGCATCGTGCCCCGGAGGCCGTGATGCAAGCCCTGACCCGCTTTGTCCTTCGCCACAAACTCGTGGTGGCCCTGTTCTGGCTCGTGATCGCCGTCGCCGGCGTGCTGACGATCGGCGGGACGACGCACCGGATGACCAACAGCTTCGCCATGCCAGGCCAGGCGTTCAAGGTCGACAACCAGATCGCCGCCACCTACGGCAACGGCGGTTCGCAGACGCCGTACGTCGCCGTGCTGACGGCACCGCCTGGCCAGCGCGTAGCGAGCCCTGCGGACGCGGCCGCGGCGGGCCGCGCGTTCGCATCGCTGCAGCGTGCGCTGCCGCACGTCAGGATCGCCGACTACGCGACGACCGGCGATGCCGCGTTTATTACCAAGACCGGGGCCACCACCTACGCCCTCGTCTATACGCCCGCGGTGAGCGGATTCGGCGGCCCGAGCCTCGGCCCGGCGATGCAGCGAACGCTGTCCGCCGCCGTCCCGGCTAACTGGCACGTCGGCATCACCGGCGCGCAACTGCTGTCAGCCGGGGCGCCGAGCAGCGCCAAGAAGGGCACCGGCGTGATGGCCGAGGCCATGATCGGCGGACTCGGCGCGCTCGTGATCCTGGCCTTCGTGTTCGCCAGTTTCCTGGCCTTCCTCCCGCTGCTGATCGGCGGCGTGTCGGTGCTCGCGACCTTCCTGCTGGTCGGTGGCCTGACTGAGATCACGAGCATCAGCCAGATCGTCGAATTCCTGATCGCGCTCATCGGGCTCGGCGTGGCGATCGACTACTCACTGCTGGTCGTGAGCCGGTGGCGCGAGGAGCGCGCGGCCGGGCGTCCTAACGAGGACGCGGTGCTGGCCGCCATGGACCATGCGGGCCGGGCCGTGGTGTTCTCCGGACTGACTGTCGCCATCGGGCTGCTCTCGATGATCGTGCTGCCCGTCGCGATGCTGCGCAGCGTCGGCATCGGCGGCGTCCTGGTCCCTCTCGTGTCCGTCGCCGTCGCCGTCACCCTGCTGCCGGTCATCCTGGCGACCGCGGGTCCGCGCCTGGACTGGCCGCGGCTGCGGACCGAGCGGTCGGCCAGCCGGGTGTTCTCCGCCTGGGCCCGCGGCGTGTACCGGCACCGATGGCTCGCGGCGCTGGGCGGCATCGCGATCCTCGCCGCCCTCATGCTGCCCGCGCTGTCCCTGCACCTGGGCCTGCCTGGCAGCTCGGCGGAGGCGACATCCGGCCCGGCGCATGCTGCCCTGACGACGCTGACCAAGGGCGGGGTTCCGGCCGGTGTGCTGACTCCGGCCGAGGTGCTCACGTCGGGGAGCCCCCAATCCGTGAACGCGGTGCGCACGGCCGCGGCGAAGCTGCCGGGCGTCTACACCGCGGTGGCGCCCGCCACCAGCGACTACCACCGCGGCGGCACCGCGATCGTGACGGTGATCCCGACGGCCGAGAGCAGCGGTCCGGCCGGCCAGGCCACGATGCGCCAGCTGGAAGCGGCGCTGCTGCCGAACCGGCACGTGCTGGGCGTCGGTGGCGAGGGCCCCTCGCTGATCGACTTCGACCACGCCGTCTACGGCAACTTCCCGCTGATGCTGGCCATCATCGCCGTGGCGACGTTCCTGCTGCTGACCAGGGCGTTCCGGTCGGTCGTGCTGGCGGCCAAGGCCGTCGTCTTCAACCTGGTGTCGCTCGCCGCCGCTTACGGCGTCCTCACCTGGGTGTGGCAGGACGGGCACGGGTCGAACGCGGTCTGGGGCCTCCCGGCAACGGGCGCCATCACCATGTGGGTGCCGCTGATGGTGTTCGCGTTCCTGTTCGGGCTGTCCATGGACTACGAGGTCTTCATCCTGACCCGGATCCGCGAGGCCTATGACACGAGCGGCGACTCCCGGCACGCGGTGACGGAGGGGCTGGGCCGGACCGGGCGCCTGGTCACCAGCGCGGCCGCCATCCTGATGCTCAGCTTCCTGTCGATGTCCACCGGGCCGCAGACGGACCTGAAGATCCTGGCCACCGGACTCGGCGCTGGCATCCTCATCGACGCCGTCGTGATCAGGTGCCTGCTGGTCCCCGCGATGGTGGCGCTGTTCGGAAAGGCCAACTGGTGGCTGCCAGGGTGGCTCGGCCGGGTGCTCCGGGTGCCCGCCAGGCCGCAGGCGCCAGCAGTCGAGCCGGCTCGGGTGCTTACATCCGCTAGCTAGCTCGATGGGGGTGGGCGGCCGATCCGGTCTCGGGTCGGCCGCCCGCCGTGATTTGGCCGGACTGCCAGGGGGTAGGCGCTACCCCATGGCAGTCCTCGACAGCTGGCCCGCCGGCCACCGCTACCAGCTCGAACAATGGCTGGGCACGGGCGGCTCCGGCCAGGTGTGGCGCGCCAGGGACACGATTCTGGACCGCCCGGTCGCGATCAAGCTTCTGCACGATGGCTACGCCGGCAATACCGAGGCGGCGAGTCGTCTGGCGGCGGAGGCCCGGCACGGCGGCGCGCTGAATCATGAGAACATCGCCCGCGTCTACGACTACGGAGACCAGGGCCCGCAGTCCCCGCCCTACCTGGTCATGGAGCTCGTCGACGGGCCGTCACTCGCGGAGCGGCTCACCCGCGGCCCGCTGTCCGTGCCGCAGGTACTGGAAGTGATCGCGCAAACCGCCGCTGGCCTGAACGCCGCGCACACCTCGGGCCTGGTGCACCGCGACGTCAAGCCTGCCAACCTGCTGCTGAGCCCATCCGGCACCCTGAAGATCACCGACTTCGGCATCGCCCACGCCCTCGGGTCGGCGCCGATCACCGGCGCCGGAATGATCATCGGCACGTCCGGCTACCTCGCGCCAGAGCGCACTGCGGGCGCCCGTGCCACGCCTGCTAGCGACATCTACGCGCTCGGGATCGTCGGGTATGAGTGCCTCGCCGGAGCGCCGCCGTTCGGCGGCAGTCCGATCGAGCAGGCGCTGGCGCACCAGCAGCGGCCCCTGCCGCCGCTGCCGGCCAGCGTGCCCGCAGACCTGGCAGCCTTCATCGCGCAGCTCACGGCCAAGGATCCGGCCCTGCGACCACACAGCGCCACAGAGGTGGCCAGCTACGCCCGCCTGCTGCGGGACGGCGTCGACGATCTGCGGTCGCCGTCTGCACGTTCCGCCCAGCCAGCGCGATCCGCCCGGCCCGCGCCATCCGCCCGGCCTGCACCATCCGCCCGGCCTGCGCTATCCGGGTCCGGCCCTGCCCGGCGTCCTGCTTACCGGCACACACCGACCCTGCCCCAGCCATACCTGCCACCCCAGCCATACCGGCCACCCCGGCCACCCCGGCCACCCCGGCCACCGCAGTCTTACCTTGGGCTGGCGCCATCGCAGCAGGCACGGCCGCTCCCCCGACCGCGGCCCTTGGCAGCGCCGCGGCGACCACCCTGGGGCCGCGCCGTGATCGCCGGGGCGTGCCTGATGCTTGTCCTTGCGGGCCTGATCGTGGCCAGGACCGTGCTGTCGGCATTCTCCAGGCCGGCACTGACCGGGCCGGCGGTTACCGCGCCGACGCCCGCCGCGTCCCGACCGCCAGCCACGCTAAAGCCGCGCGGGTCCGCCGTACTGCCCAGTCGCCATAGCCTGCACCCCAGGGCAGCCGCCGAGCTACCACTTGCGCGCCACCACAACACGCAGCGAGGCCACAGGCACGGCCGACCGCCGGTGCACGAGCACGATGCGCGGCCGGCGCACCAAGACGGTCCGCTGCTCGGTCACAAGCACGGCCGGCTGGCCGGCAGCCACGCTCATGAGGACGCTGCCAGTAACCGGCAGTGACAGCAACGCCAGGACCCCTGCCGCGGTCGGTGCCGGGCTACGAGATCCCGCAGGCCTGAGCGACCGCGACCGCGGCACCCTCGCGGTTGGAGGCCGCCGGGATACCTGGCCGCTCGAAGTACGTCATGTAGATGTACGCGGCGCTGGTCGGGTTCGTGGCGGCGTTCAGCATCGGGATGTACTGCGCCCAGCCCTGGTTGTACGTGAGCAGCGCCGCGAGCTGCGTTTGCAGGTCTGCCGGCGCGTTGCCGGTTACGAAGCCCGACGGCAGCGGGGTCCAGCCGATGAGGCCGCCACCACCAGAGCCGACAGATTCCGGGTTGCCCTGGGACTCCTGGTAGATGTTCCCGGCGACGCCTACCGCGCCCATGTGGGTGTACCCGTGCGCCACCAGGTAGTTGACGATCGCGGCGTAGTTCAGCGGCAGCATCCCGGTGCCGCCGGCACCACCCGCGCCGGAGCACGCCAGCTTCGTCGCAGCGGCTTGCGGACGGGCGGCCGGGCTAGTTGCGGAGTGCGTAACACTCGGGCTAGCGGGGTGTGCCGAACTCGAAGGCGCCTGCTTCGGCTTGCTGACCGCCGCGCTGGAACTGTGTGCTGCTGGCTGCGTCAGCCTGGCCTGCGCGGCAGCGTCCGCAGTGCCGCTGCCCGCCACCAGAGCACGCAGGCCGTACGAGGCCATGCTGCTGGCAACCGGGTCCGGACGCTGCGGCTGCGCCTGCGCCTGATAACCGGCGAATGCGCCGGCCAGAGCGAGCACGGGGACGGCCGCTCCGATGATCTTGGCCGAGCGCCGCATTCGCGACGGGCTGCAATGCCGGCCAATCCGCTTGACTTTCCTGGTCTTCCAACGGGGGGAGGAGGCCGAGGCCACTACCTGCCTAACGACGGATCTTCGCCCAGCTACTCAGCAATCGGGGGGCTGCCTCTCGCCGGGCCTGACGACTTACCTCGGCTAGCCTGACATGCCAGACGCCCAGAGTCACCCGAAAATGTGCAAATAGCTCAGCCGGGTCATGAGCTTAACAAACCGGCTACCGAGCGCGAAAGTTCCTACCGAGCGGGCATTTCAGCGCGCCGACGGCTTGCCTGACGGGCCGAAATAGCTATTCACTAACCACCCGAAATGACTAGTCACCGACCAACCACTTGTTCGGCTCGCGACTATGCTGCTGACATGCGGGAAGCAGCAGACTGGCACGCGCTTGCCTAGAACTACCGCTCAGGGCGCGCCGCCGGCGAGCATGCGCGACAGGCAACGGCACCGCGAGGAACTCATCGAGATCGCCCGCCATATCTTCGCCGAGAAGGGCTTCGACGGCGCCACGCTCCAGGACGTCGCCGACCAGTTCGGCGTCCTCAAGGGCAGCTGTTCCACTACATCAACTCGCTCGAACCTGAACGCAGTGAGGTGATCCGCAGCCAACTCTGATGGGCACAGCCTGATCGGCACAGCCTGATCGGCACGAGGAGGAACAGGCTCGTGACTGTGGATTATCCGCCCGAGTCCGGTCCGGTCCGGCCGGGCGACGAACTCGACTGGGATCTGCTAGCGCGTTATCTGCGGTCGAACTTCGACGGCCTCGGCGACTTGGTCTGTGTGCGGCAGTTCCCGAACGGCTCGGCGAACCTGACGTACCTGCTCGAGTTCGCCGACCGGCGGCTGGTCATCCGCAGGCCGCCATTCGGCCAGATCGCCGTCGGCGCGCACGACATGAAGCGCGAGTTCCGGGCGTTGTCGCGGCTGTGGCGGCATTACGACCGGGCGCCGCGCGCCTACCTGCTCTGCCAGGATCACGAGGTCGCCGGCGCTGACTTCCTCGTCATCGAGTACCGCGAAGGACAGGTGATCTGGGGCAGCATCCCGCCGAGCATGGCCGGTCACGAGGACGCGGCCCGCCGGATCGGCTTCGCCGTCGTCGACGCGCTGGCCGAACTCCACCTGCTCGATCCCGAGCAGGCCGGCGTCGCCGACCTCGGCCGCCCCGATGGCTTCGTCGACCGGCAGTTGCGCGGCTGGTACCAGCGCTGGCAGGCGGTGGCGCCAGCACTGCTCGCCAGCGCCGGCTCCGGGCCTGGTGCGGACGTCGTCGCCGACGTCGGCGCAGAACTGGCCGCGACCAAGCCGCCGACGATGCGCACCTCTGTGCTCCACAACGACTTCAAGATCGACAACTGTCAGTTCGACCCGGCTAACCCCGATCGCGTGCACTCGGTCTTCGACTGGGACATGGCTACGATCGGTGACCCGCTAATCGACCTCGGCACCTTGCTGAATTACTGGCCCGATCCATCGGACGACCCCGACAACAGGCCGTCACACCCAGTCGGTCAGGAGGACATGGGCCTCCCGACGCGTGCCGAGGTCGTCGCCAGGTACGCGGCCGCGACCGGAACCGATGTCGCGACGGTCAGCTGGTACGAGGCATTCGGCTGCTGGAAGACCGCGATCGTCATCGCCCAGCTGCACCACCGCTACCTCCAGGGCAATAGCCATGACCAGCGGCAGGGACTCAAGGGCGACCGGATTGCCCGGCTCGCCCGCCGGGCCAGCGCGATCCTGGCCAGCCGGTAGCCACCGGTCTGCCCCAACCGGCAGGCCCCGACCGGCGGGCCCCTAACCGGCGGGCCCCCAACCGGTAGGTACTGCGGCGGCCGCGGGAACGTAGGGTGAGTTGCACTCGGCCGCAGTACGCGTCGCGGCCGCCTGACCGCCGGGGATGCCCATGACTTCGACAGCCGCCGCGCTGAGCCAGTGGGCGCACGACCTGGTGCCGAGTGCCGGCGACGTGGAACTCGCTGACCGGTCGCTGACGGATACGGTGGCGGTCACGCTGGCCGCGCGCGATCACCCGGTGACGAAGGTCGCCGCCAGCCTCAGCGAAGCCGGCCGCTGGGCGACTGCCGGCCACGTACTGGACTTCGACGACCTGCACATGCCGTCGACGACGCACATCAGCGCCGTCTGCGTGCCGACGGCCCTGGCGACCGGCGGCGGCGCCCGCGCGTACCTGGCCGCAGCGGGCGTCATGGCCAGGCTCGGCACGGCGCTCGGCTGGCCGCACTACTCGGCGGGCTGGCACGCGACCTGCACGGCCGGGGCGCCAGCCAGCGCGGCGGGCGCGGCCGTCGCGATGGACCTGAGTGCCCGCGAGATCGCTACTGCCATCGCGCTCGCGGTGCCCGCCGCGGGCGGCGTACAGCGCGCCTTCGGTACAGACGCTAAGTCACTTCAAGTCGGCTTCGCCGTCGAGGCGGGTATCCGCGCAGCCACCCTGGCGGCAGCCGGCGCCAGCGCGGATCACGGGGCGCTGGATGACTGGATGCGCCTCGTCGGCGGCGATCCCGGCCGCGTCAACCTGGCCGGACCTGCTGTGCCGGACGGTCTGGCCATCAAGATCTACCCGTGCTGCTACGCGCTCCAGCGGCCGATCAGCGCCCTGGCGGCACTCGCAGTCGATGCCGGCATTGAGGCCGCTGACGTGCAGCGGATCGAGCTGCGCACACCGGAGGCCACGGTTGTCCCGCTGATTCACCACCGGCCCGACACCGGACTACAAGGCAAGTTCAGCCTGGAGTACGCAGCAGCCGCCGCGCTGCTCGACCGCTACCCGGGCTTCGCCAGCTTCACCGACGCGGCCGTGCAGCGGGACGCCGCCCAGCGGCTCGTTGGCCTGGTCGAGACCGAGCTCGAGCCGGGCGGTGACTGGCTGCTGGACGGCGCACTCCAGGCAAGAATCCATACCGGGAACGGGGTCGTTCACGACGCGGTGCTCCAGTACCCGCCAGGTAGCCCGGCGCGCCCGCCATCTGCTGACCAGCTCAGTGCCAAGATCTCCGACTGCGTCGCAGGCCTGGCCACCGACTGGACGACCTGGACCTGGCAGAGCGCGGCCGAGGTCCTGCGCCATTTCCTGCCTGGGTCCTGATGGCTGCCGTCGCGACTGGGGGCACGCTGCCGCTGACGGGCATCATCGTCGTCTCCCTCGAGCAGGCGGTCGCCGCGCCGTTCGCCACCCGTCAGCTAGCCGACCTCGGCGCTCGCGTCATCAAGGTCGAGCGCGCGGGCGCGGGTGACTTTGCCCGCGACTACGACCACACCGTGCACGGCCAGGCCAGCTACTTCGTGTGGCTGAACCGGGGCAAGGAGTCCATCGAGCTCGACGTGAAGAGCTCCCGCGGGCAGCAGGTACTGGCCGCCCTGCTGGCCCGCGCGGACGTGTTTGTGCAGAACCTCGCTCCGGGCGCTGCCGACAGGCTCGGGCTGTCCGCGGCCGCGCTCCGCAGCCGGCATCCCAGGCTGATCTGCTGCTCAGTGTCTGGCTACGGCCCGGACGGACCGTACCAGCGCAAGAAGGCCTACGACCTGCTCGTGCAGTGCGAGGCCGGATTGCTGTCGGTGACCGGGACTCCGGAGGCTCCCGCCAAGGCAGGGATCTCGGTAGCCGATATCGCGGCCGGGATGTACGCGTTCAGCGGCGTGCTGACCGCGCTGTACGAGCGCGAGCGGACCGGCGCGGGCACCAGCGTCGAGGTCGCCATGCTGGACGCGCTCGGCGAGTGGATGAGCCAGCCGTACCTCTACGCGGTCTACGGCGGCGGCGAGCCGCGGCGGAACGGCGCACGGCACGCGTCGATCTCCCCGTACGGCCCCTACGCGGCCGCTGACGGCCAGGTCTTCCTCGGCCTCCAGAACGAGCGCGAGTGGGCGATCCTGTGCCGGGACATCCTCGGCCAGCCGGAGCTGATGCAGGACCCGCGGTTCGCCACCAACACTGACCGGGTGACGCACGACCACGAGCTCACGCCGATCATCGAGAGTGCCTTGCGCGAGCTGACCGCCGCCGAAGTGGAGGCCAGGCTGGATGCGGCCGGCATCGCCAACGCCCGGCTGCGTACGCCGGGCGAGTTTGCCGCACATCCGCAGCTAGCCGCCAGGGACCGGTGGCGTGACATCGGCACGCCGGGCGGGTCAGTACGCGCACTGCTCCCGCCGGTCACCGTCGCCGGCCGGGAGGCGGCGATGGGTGACGTTCCGGCGCTCGGCCAGCACACCGCCGCGATCCTGGCCGAGCTGGGCCTGGACCCCGACGCCTGACCGGCGGTTGCGGTAGTCCGCTAACGACTCCTGGGCGCTACCGGCTCCGGGCGATCTTGCTGATCACGCCGCGGCTCATCAGCCTGAGCCAGTCGCGCTTGCGCGGCTCGTTGTAGATGATGAAGTCGTCGAAGGCATGGACGCCCCGCCGGCCGGCGATCGAGGTGGTCGCGTCGCGCACTGCCGTGAGCTGGTCGGCGCTGAGCTGGAGCGGCCGCTCCCCCGGCTGGTAGGTCGCACCCAGCGGGAAGTCGCGGCCGGGAACACACGTCATCTCGACATGGCAGCCCAGAACCTGCGTTACCGGCCGGGTGCTGGCGAATTCGACCATCCGGTCCATGCTGGCCAGGAAGACCGCGTGGTCGTCGACGTACAGCCGGCCGGGCAATACGGTGTCGCCGGTCAGCAGGAAGCCGGTCCACGGGTCGTAGATCGTGACGGCGGCGCGGTGATGGCCGGGACTGCCGGTGAGCTCTAGCACCCGGCCGCCGAGGTCGAAGGGCGCGACCTGCGCTGGCCAGTCTGCGAGCCCGAAGAACTGCTGCACGGCCTCGACGTCGCGGCCGACGACCGTGGTGTCCGGGCGGTCAGCGAACTGCCCGTCGCCCGCCACGTGGTCGCCATGCCCGTGCGAGTGAGCGACAACGAGCTCGTATCGGTCCCGCGGGTGGCGGGTGAGCCAGCTGCCGATGAGTCGGTCCACAGTCACCCGGAGCGGGAACAGCCCCGGGTCGGCGGTCGCGCCGGTGTCAACCAGCAGCGCCCTGTCGTTGCCGAACAGCAGGTACAGGAACGGCGCCTCGTAGTGGACTGACTTGCTTTGCCGCAAGATGACGGTGTGCTCGTCGTAGTGGTGCACCTGGATCAGCGGATCGCTGGCGGCGCGCTTCGACCGGCCGTGGATCCACGTGACGTCCAGCGAACCCGGTACAGGCGCACCGGCCACGAAGTCGATCTGGCTGTCAGTCATGGGCGTCATTCACATTGTCCTTCGGCTCGGTGTCGCGCGGCTCGGTGTCGCGCGGCTTGGTGTCGCGCGGCTTGGTGTCGGGCCCGTATGTCCCTGGCGGGTCGAGGTCGGGCAGCGGCGTCCCGGCCATGAAGTACCGGACGTAGCGCTGGCCTGGCTGGAGCCGAAGGCCACTCCCGGCGGTCCTGGCAAGGTAGGGCGCCAGCAGCTCTTTCCACTTCGCCCTGATCTCGGTGGCCTCTGCGGCCGACACCACAGCCACGCCGCCGATCGGCCCGCCGAACCCGCGCGCCCCCGGGTCGTCGCCATCGGCACGCGCGCCGTAGTCGAGGATCTCGTGCATCGCCCGCTCGACCACGACCCGCTGCAACTGGCGCGTGACGGCGTCTCCCCCAGGCAGGCGGAGCCGAGGGTCGGGCATCCGCCATTGTCGCTCGCGCCGGTCACTGCCGGGGCCGGCGTCCACTACGAACCCGTACTTGGCGAGCTGGCGCAAATGAAAGGAGCAGCTTGCCTGCGATACACCGAGGATCCGGCCGCACTGAGCCGCAGTCGCCGGGCCGGTCGCGACGAGCAAGTCAAGGAGGTCCAGGCGCAGCGGATGGGCCAGGGCCCTGATCGCCTTCGGGTCGCTGATCTCCACATGCCAAAGAATACTTTGGTATCTGGAGATGTCAACGTGTTCTTTGGCTTATCTCGGAACACTGGCTTCGACGATCCCGTTCCCGAAAATTACCTCAGTAGGCGGCAAACCGGCGTGCTGCCATGGGAACGCCAGCCCGCGCAGGCCATGATTGTCGGGTGTCAGGTCATCGTGCACATTCGGCCCGGGTGCTGTGGCGCAGGTGAGCCGCGGCCCGCTGGCGCTCGTGGGCAGCGGCGAGTACCTGCCCGTGATGGCAGGCGTCGAGGCAATGCTGCTAGCCGGTCGCGCGCCGCGCTACGTGCAGATCCCGACGGCGGCGGCGCCTGAGGGCGAGCAGAGCCTCCGGCGCTGGCTTGATCTCGGCGCTGCGCAAGCCGACAGGCTCAGCGTCGAGCAGATCCCGGTGGTCGCGCGGGACCACGAGGAAGCTGATTCTCCGGAACTGGCCGCCCTGGTCGCTGGTGCGGGCCTGATCTACCTGTCCGGCGGCAACCCGGCGTACCTGGCCAAGACGCTGCGTGGTACTCAGGTCTTCGACGCCGTCGTCGCTGCGTGGCAGTCGGGCGCCGCGCTGGCCGGATGCTCCGCCGGGGCCATCGCGCTGACCGGCTGGGTTCCGTCGTTTCGCGCCCTGGATCGCGACCCCGATCCGGGCCTTGGGATCCTGCCTCAGCTGCGCGTGCTCCCGCACTTCGACAAGATGCTGGGCTGGGTGCCCGATCTGCTCACCCGTGCCGTCATGCGCCCGCCAGCCGGGACCACCGTGATCGGGATCGACGAGGAGACCGCCGTCGTCGACATGACCGGAGCCGGGCACACCTGGCAGGTACACGGCAGGCAGCAGGCGTGGGTGCTGGCCGACGGCCCGCGTCGCGGCTTCCCGGCCGGCTCGACGGTCACAACGCCCTCATGAGCGCCGCGGCTACGTCGCCAGCTGCTGCGTCTCGGCGAGGCCGCCAGCGTAGAAACCGCGCGCCGCGTCAATGAGCTCATCGAGCGGCGGCCACCAGGGCCCGTGCTCGAGGGACCTGAGCGCGTCAAGCACGCTGGCTGACTGCGCTGGGCTGTCCGCGAGGCCGGCGACCGCGACCCGGCGCGGCCGCACGGCACGCAGCGGGCCCAGGTAGAGATCGGGCGCGGCGATCGTGCCCTGGGCCGGGGCGATGACCAGGTAGTAGTCGGGCAGCTCGAACTGCTTGGCCCGCCATGCGGCTGCCGCCTCGGCGGCACTGGACTCGAAGCCGGCTGCTCCCGGCGACCCGCCCGCTGGGTCCCACATCTGCTGCCAGGACGCCGCCACGTCGGCCAGCGGATCGGCAGGGACGATGACATACATCGAGCGGCGGCGCGCTGCCTCCCGCATCGCCTCGGCACCCGTTTCCCAGCCCGGCCGCGCGGTCTCGTCAGGCTGCTTGCCGGCCGGCTCGGCAGGCGGGCGCGCGACCGAGACATTCGGCGATCGGGCGATCCCGGCAAGCAGATCGCCAGTGACCTCGCCGACCAGCGCAACCACGGTAGATGACTCACGCCGCATAGTGGCTCGATCTTAAGTCTGCTGGCTGCCCGCAGATCCGCGGGCCTGCCTGACCGGGTTGCGCGTCGGCTGGCGGGCCGGATTACGGTGGCCAGGTGACCGACATCAACGCCATCGTCGAGCGCATCCTGACTGGCTACGACACGATCGCCGTCGTCGGCGCGAGTACCTCGCCCGCCAAGGCGGCCCACTCGGTGCCGGCGCACATGCAACGACATGGGTGGCGAATCATCCCGGTCAACCCGCACGCCGACCAGATACTCGGCGAGCGGGTCTACCGGCTGCTCGGGGATATCCCCGAGCAGGTCGGGCTGGTCAACGTTTTCCGGCCGTCCGGGCAGACGGCTGACGTGGCCCGGCAGGCGGTGGCAGCGGGCGCAACCGCCTTGTGGCTGCAGCTCGGTATCGCATCGGCTGAGGCGCGGGCCATCGCCGAGGACGCCGGCCTGCTGTACGTGGAAGACCGCTGCCTGCTCGTCGAGCAGCGGCGTCTCGGGCTGCGAGCGCCCGGACATCAGTGACGTCACGAGTTGACCGGCGACTGCCTCTCGCGCCCGGCCGGCTCGGGGTCGGCCGGGTCCTCCTCGGCGAAGCCATTGTTCGACAGCCCGAAGAGATAGGCGAGCCCGCAGAGGCCCAGCATGATCACGGACTGCCACCACCACGGCGCCCGGATTGCAATCCCGACCGTCAGCCCGAGGAAGGCGGCGATCACAGCGGTCCTGCCGACCAGCGCCCACGAGCGCACGCTGATGTCCTTCAGCCGCTCGTCAGCGCGTCCGCCAGTCAGCGCTCCCTCATCGTCGTCCCGTCCGCCGCGCACATACAAGACCACGACGCGTACTCCCCACGTCACGATCACGAGGATTGACACCCACCACAACCGGCCGCCGTGAATGAGCCAGGCGGCAGCGAACAGGAGCGCGGCGATACCATTGACCAGCGGCACCCGCAGTCTCGGGGGAATGAAACTGATCATGAGCCCGTCTCCTCGTCTTCCGGGCCGAACATCTTGTCGACCGGTACCTCAAAGAAGCGCGCGATCCGGAATGCCAGCGGCAGCGACGGCAGGTAACGGCCGCTCTCGATGGAGATCACTGTCTGGCGCGAGACGCCGAGCTCTGCAGCTAGCTCTGCCTGCGACAGACCCCGCGCTGCTCGCCTCTCCTTGACCCGGTTCCGCATAATGTCAAGGTAGCTTTACTGGCCAGGAAAAGTCAAGCGAGCTTTACACCGAGCTGGCGGCCAGTATTGGACGCGCTGCGGTAAACCACGACGGCGCGATCGCCGTCTAGTGACGTGCGGCGCATGTGCGGAAGCGTGCGGAACCCAGGTCCTCGACGCCCCATCGATAAGGAGACACCATCCCCATGGCAGCCACCCTGCAGGAGAGTCTGCTCGCGCCGGACGTCCAGCCACAGGTGATCGCGGACTGTTTCACGCTGCTCGACCAGGAGGTCGCGGAGCTGTCCGGGATCTCCGGGGCAGCGGTCAAGCTCGCTTACAAGACCGTCAACACTTTTATGCCGGGACACGTCCGCTTCATGGTGGAGACCCTGCTTCCGGACATGATCGACAAGCTCGAGCCCTGCTGGACAGACTTCATAGCTTCTGGCGGCGGTGCATTCGGCGACTACCTGACCAAGCAAGGCGACGAAGTGTCGCAGGCCCTGCTGTCGGTGACGGACTCCTATGCGGCCGCATCAGAGCGGGCGGTCATCGTCAAGGCCTACGGGTCAGTACGCGGCAATGCAGTGAAGCACATAGAGGCGGCGCTCCCCCGCGTCGGCGACCTGGTGCAGAAGTACGCCGCCTGACCACCGTCTGCTGACCGGCCACGCCACGTGGTGCCCGTTGGGTGCGATGGTCAGCCTGCTCGGTCGAGGCCGATCAGCAGGGCCTGGATGACCGTGATAGCCCGGCCGATATCG
Source organism: Streptosporangiaceae bacterium (assembly GCA_036496945.1). GTDB lineage: Bacteria > Actinomycetota > Actinomycetes > Streptosporangiales > Streptosporangiaceae > JAJYUU01. The sequence continues at coordinate 27,371 of DASXKI010000045.1, forward strand.
GGTGGGCGGTCGGCGATGACGTCGGCGTAGAGGAAGCCCTCGCAGATGCGGATGATGGCGTAAGCGAGAGTCGGGGTGTCGAGATCGGCGTGGAACGCGCAGCGACGGCGTTCAAGGTCGATGAGGTTGCCGAGAGCGGTGGCCATCCCGTGGCCGGCCAGGCTGCGGCTGCCGGTGAGGATGCGCAGCGCGGTGTCAGGTTCGGATTCGATGAACGCGTGGAGCGGCCGGTCCCGCTCGATCGCCCGCAGCGCGCCACCGACGACGGCCGCAATGCGTCCGACGCCGCTCAGGTGCGCGGTCGCCAGCAGGCGGCCGGCCACCATGCGCCGGCCACGCCACCAGATGACCTCGTCGAGCAGCTGTTCGCGGTTGCCGGCCCGGCGGTAGAGCGTAGCGCGGCCGACGCCAAGGCGGCGGGCTAGTGACTGCATGTCCAGTCGGCGGCCCGCCAGGTAGGCATCGACCGCCGCCGCGAACATCTCGGCCGGCACGCCCGCAGGCGGCGCGACGCCTTCGGGCAGCACCGCGCGCACGTCATCGCGCACGTCGTCGCGGAAGTCCACGCGCACTGCCGATCCGGGCACCGGAGCGGGCTAACTGACCGGACGCAGACTGGCAGCCTTGAGCAGCAAGTCCAGCTCATCGACGAGGTAATCGGCCAGCACGTCAATGTCAGGGACGAGTTCGCGACACGACACCAGCCCGAAGTGCAGCCGCCCCAGGTAGCCGACGAGGGTGATGTTCAGGCCCTGACCGTCGGTGATGACGGAGACCGGATAGTGCGCCAGCAGCTTGGCGCCGCACAGGTACACCGGGACGTTCGGGCCTGGGACGTTGGAGATGCACAGATTGAACGGCGGCAGCCGGTGCAAGACGCCGGTCGCGAACACCACTCGTGCGGCCCTGGCAGTCAGCGCCGGGGGCGCGAAGTCGCTGACCTGGTCCACGAGCCCCTGCGGGATCACTGCTTGCTGGGCCTTGGCGGTCTGCGTCGCGGCGTGCACGATCTGGACGCGCTCGCCGGGATCGCTGACGTTGGTGGGCAGGGTGGCCAGCATCGCTGACACCTTGTTGCCCATCGCGCCCTTGCCCGCCGGGTCACGGACCGAGACCGGAATCATCGCGATCAGCGGCAAGTCCGGCAGCGCGTTGTGATCGGCGAGCCAGCGCCGCAGCGCCCCGGCGCACATGGCCATGACGACGTCATTGACCGACACGCCGAATGCGTTCTTCACCGTCTTGACGCTGTCGAGGTCGACGCTGCGCAGCGCGAGCCGGCGGTGCGGCGTGATCGGCCGGTTGAACGGCGTTGCCGGCGCCCTGCCTGGCGTGGTCGGGATGACCTCGCCGTCCCCGCGGTTCAGGCCGAGCATGCCGCCGACCAGAGTGCCGAGCGCTGGCGCCAGCGTGGGCAGCACCCGTACTACCTCGTTGGTGAGGCGCACGGCCTGGACCGGCCGCCACGCCAGCTTCGCGGCCGCCATGACCGCCAGCGCGCCACGACCCGGCGGGCGGGCCGGCGTGAACGGCGTGCTGGCCGGGACGTCCCTGCCGTCCGGCGTGAGGTCGAGCAGGATGGTCAGGAGCTCGGCTCCGGAAGCCCCGTCGATGGCTGAGTGGTGAATCTTGGTGTAGACAGCGGCCCGGCGTCTGGAAAGCCCGGTGATCAGGTAGATCTCCCACAGCGGACGGCTGCGGTCTAGCGGCCGCGCGTGCAACCGTGCCACCTGTTCGGTCAGCTGGGCTTCCGACCCAGGCCGCGGCAGCGCGATCTCCCGGATGTGGTACTCGATGTCGAAGTCCGGATCATCAACCCAGTACGGCTGGTCTAAACCGAGGGGCACGTTCAGCAGCTTGCGCCGCAGCACCGGGACGAGCGGCAGCCGGTCGCCGAGCACCTGCGTGAGCCGTGCCAGGGTGAGCGGCGCCGGGGCACCGGCGGGGTCGAGAATGCAGACACCGCCGACGTGGCCGGTGGAGTTGGTCGTCTCAAGCGCGAGGAAGGCGGCGTCCAGGCCGGTGAGCTGCTGCATGGTGGCTTACTCCTCGCGTGCGTTGCGAACTGGGTACAGCGACCGAAGCGCGGCAGGCGGGCGGAACTGGCTCCGCTCGCTCGGCACGACCGCGAGCCGGTCCGCGACCAGCCAGAGCGTCGCCGGATCCACTCCGAACCCGAGGTGCGCGCACCGCACCTCCACGTTCTGGTGCACGTCGGTCTCGGGCTCGATGCAGGCGCGCCATGAGACGATCCCGTCGCGGCGCGAGTAGACCGCGGTCGACGGCACACTGATCGGCTGTCTCACTTGCTCCCGCGTCGGCACCCGGCCCGCCGCGTGCAGCCTGGCGCGCCGCTGGTAAGCGCGGTCAGCATGGCTCTGCCGGGAGTCGGCCAGAGCAAACGGGCTGCCCAGGGTGATGACGCGCCGGACCTGGCCCGGATGGTCTCGCGCGAGCTCCCTGGCGTAAATACCGCCGAGGCTCCAGCCGATGACCGACACCGGGCCCCCGGACACGCTGGCCAGCTCGTCGAGCCGCGCGGGCAGCCGGTCGAGCACCTCGTCGGTAGGCCCCAGATTGCGGCCGAGGTCCCAGCCGCGCACCCGGTACCCGAGCTTGCGCAGGAACCGCCGGAGCACCGCGGTACTGGAGTCCGACGCGAGCAGCCCAGGCAGCACAAGGACGCCATGACCGTCGCCACGCGGCGCAAAGGAGAGCCACGATGCCGCCAGCGGCAGTGTCACGAGGTCGGCCAGAGTTCGGGCGGGCTCGGTGAGCAGCAGTCCCATGGACGGGGCGGTCACAGGCCCATCGCCGGCGCCGCCCGCAGCAGTGTCTGCTTCCCGGATGAAGTACATGGCGGCCCGATCCCGTCGCGGCGCCCGACCTGGCACTCCGGCCGACAGCCCCTGTCATGGCGACCAGGATCGGCAGCCTCGCGACCCCTAGGCATTCAGCTGATACATCCTTAGTATATGTCTCACCGACTTCGCCGGAAGGCCCGAATTTCCATGGCGCAATGAGCTTCAACCTGGCGACGATCCTGCGGGAGACCGCAGCCGCCACTCCCGACGCGCTCGCCTACCGCGCCGGTGGCGCTGAGGCCACCTACCGCGAGATTGACGAGCAGTCCGGTCAGTTCGCGGCAGGGCTGATCGAGGCAGGCCTCTCCCCTGGGCAGGTCGTCGCCATCCAGCTGCCGAATGTGCCGCAATTCCTGACCGCCTACTTCGGCGCGCTCAAGGCCGGAATGGCCGTGCTGCCGGTCAACCCGCTGCTGAAGGCGGCCGAGATCGAGCACCAGCTAGCCGACTCAGCGGCCAGCATCATGGTCGGCATGGCCGGACTGCATGCAGAGGCGGCCAAGGCCTGCGAACTGGTCGGACTGCCGCTGTACCTCGTCGGTGATCCGGCTGCGCTGCCCGACGGCGCGCTCCCGGTCACCGACCTCGTCAGTACCGCTCCCCTCGCTGAGCCCGGCGGCCCGATCTGGCCAGGCGACCCCGACGACACCGCGGTGCTGATCTACACCAGCGGCACGACCGGCAAGCCCAAGGGCGCCGAGCTGACGCACTTCCTGCTGTACATGAACTGCACGATCTCCGGCCAGCTCTTCGGCGCCCGCCCGGACGACGTGACCCTCGCCGTGCTGCCGTTCTTCCACGTATTCGGGCTGTCGTCGGTAATCAACGTAAGCGTGCGCTACGGCGGCTGCCTGTCTATCGTTCCCCGATTCGAGCCACGGGCGGTCCTGGACGCGATCGAGGCGCACAAATGCACGGTGATCGCGGGCGTGCCGACGATGCTGCACGCTCTTGCCCAGCTCGACGTGACCGGTCGCGACCTAGCGGCGCTGCGCGTCGCGGTGGCCGGCGGCTCCTCGCTGCCCGAAGACGTCATGCGCACGTTCGAGGGCAAGTACGGCATCGAGGTACTGGAGGGCTACGGACTGTCGGAGACCGGCAGCACCACCTCGTTCAACCGGCCAGGCGACCGCAAGCCGCTCTCGGTCGGCAAGCCGATCTGGGGCGTGCAGATGCGGGTCGCTGACAGCAGCGACCAGCCGCTGCTACCAGGGAGCGACCAGATCGGGGAGATCCTGATCCGCGGGCACAACGTGATGAAGGGCTACCGGAACCGGCCCGAGGCGACCGCGACCGCCCTGGCGGGCGGCTGGCTGCACACCGGCGACCTCGGTTACATGGACGAGGACGGCTTCTACTTCATCGTCGATCGCACCAAGGACCTGGTGATCCGCGGCGGGTACAACGTCTACCCGCGCGAGATCGAAGAGGTCCTGTTCGCCCACCCCGGCGTCCTCGAGGCTGCTGTGATCGGCAAGCCGGACGACCGGCTCGGCGAGGAAGTCGTCGCCGTCGTCGTGCTGCACGAAGGCGTCAGCCTCGACGCGCACGAGATCATCGCGTACTGCCGGGAGCGGCTCGCCGCCTATAAGTACCCGCGAGAGGTCAGGTTCCGCGCCGAACTGCCCAAGGGCCCGTCGGGCAAGATTCTCAAGACCGAACTGCGCGAAGACTAGCCGCGCCCCCTGGCGTCCGCCCGACGCCGTGCCGGTCGCGCTCTGCCGGTTACTGCCGCACGCTGCGAAGTTGGCCCGAGACTCTTGCTGCCAACGCCGCCGAATTCCGTTGCAGGTGACGGACATCCAAAGGTGGGGTTAACGCGTCATAACGAAGTACATGGTGATAGCACCGGGGTGGGGTCAATGCTTGATGTCGGGGGGTCACCTCCGCTGCTACGCCGGTCTCTTCAGTCTGCGGCTCTGATCGGACGGGCGGCGGAGGTCGCTGCCGTGACGCGCCTGCTGGCCGATCCGTCGAACCGCCTGGTGACCATCACGGGCCGGACCGGAGTCGGCAAGACCAGGCTGGCTCTGGAAGTGGCGTGGGCGCTGGATGCTGCCCGGCCTGGCTTGGTGCAGATTGCCTGGCTGGCGGACGTCCGCGATCCCGAGCTGCTCGCGGCCGAGATCGCGGTCCAGCTTGACGTAGTCCTGCCCGGCCTGCCGTCGGCTGAAAGCGTCGCCAGGCGCCTGGGGGCCGCTCCGCTGGTGCTCCTGCTGGACAACTTCGAGCACCTGCTGGCGGCCGCCAACGTTCTCACCGGCCTGCTCGACGCCTGTGACGGCTTGCAACTGCTGGTCACGAGTCAGGCGCCGTTGCGCCTGAGAGTCGAGCGGGTCGTGCGGCTTGCCGCGTTCCCGCCGCCGCCCAGCAACTTCGCAGATCTGGCCGACATCGCTGACGAGCCGGCCGTGGCCCTCTACTGCGATCGAGCTAGCGCCGTGAACAGCCAGTTTCGGCTCGACGCGCACAATGCCGCTGACGTCGTGGAGCTATGCCGGGGACTTGAAGGGCTGCCGCTCGCGATCGAGCTTGCCGCGGCCCGCGCCGTCACTGTCCCGGCGGGACAACTGCTGACCCGGTTGCCCGGCAGCCGGCTGGATGTCCTGCGGGCACGCGGCTTCGACATGCCAGCCCGGCACCAGGAACTGCGCGCCGCCATCGGCTGGACCTACGAGCTGCTGCCCGCCTTTGAGCAGCGCCTGCTCCAGCGCCTGTCTGTGGCCGCTGGCTCCTTTGATATCGACGACGCGGAATCGCTCAGCCCCAACGCCTCAGCCGACGTACTTGACGCGCTGTCCTCGCTGGTGGACTTGCAGATGGTGGAACCCACCTCAGCAGCCACACCTCGATTCGAGCTGTCGCCGTCGATTCGTGACTTCGGGCGCGAGGAGCTCATCGCCTCCGGCGAAGCGGCTGCAGTCGAGGAGCAATGGATCAACTGGCTTGCCAGCCGAGCTAACACGGCCGCCGCAGGAGTCGACAGTACCGGCGCGGACACCTGGTGGAACTGGCTGGAAGACGAGCACGACTGCCTGCGCCGGGCTCTGGAGACGTGCCTTGACACCGCCCGAGCAGACGCCGCGCTTGGCCTGGTGGCCGGCCTCGCGCCCTACTGGAACAGCCGCGAACCGCACCCTGCGCACACAAAGCTCATCGATCGCGTGATCGAGCTAGCGGAGCGCCAGGAGACGGACAGGGCGGCTATGGCCCGGGTCCTGCTGTGGTCAGGACTCCTGGGGATCAGGGTGCTCCAGCCGGCAGGCCAGGCAAAATTCCGAGACCGACTCAGGCGAGGGGCAGACAGCGCGCGATCGCTGGGTGATGATTCGCTACTGCTCCTTGCCCTCAACTGCCAGACGCTTGCCAGCCCCATGACCGGTGACGCTGAGCGGGCCGCCGGGGCAGCTGCAGAGGGCCTTGAGCTCGCGACACGCCTGGGTGCCACCGGCTGGATTGCGCGGTTCGAGCTACACATGGCTCGCACGGCACATGGCGCGAGGGACGAGCAGCGGGCGCTTCATTACGGACTGTTGGCCCTGGCTGGCGCCCGGCGCGCATCGGACAGTCACTGCTTCCTCGGCGCTGCCATACTGCTCCAGACTCTGGCGCCCCGCCACCCGCAGGCCGCCGAAGTACTACCGCCCGCGCAGGAGCTCGCCGACCTTGCGCGAGCCACTCGCCAGACGGTCGCCGAGGCGGTACTGCTCCCGGTGCTCGCCGTCCAGGCCATTCCGGCTGGCGACCTTGCCTACGCGTCGAGGTGCTGCCTGCGCGTCCTGGACCTCTACGGCGACGACCCCTCGTCGTACCTCGCCGGCTACGCACTGTTCGCGGCCCTTGAGGTCGTGGCGGCCGGCGACGATCCAGCCCTCGCCGCGCGGATTCACGGACGTCTTGGAACCGTCTTGCCGAGGCTCTACGCGGGGGTGCCACCCGACTACGTGACAGATCACCATGCTGTCGTCGCACACGCGAAGGAGGTGCTCGGCGCCGAGGTCTTCGAAGCCGCCAGCACAGCCGGCGGCGCTGCGTCTTGGGAGTCGATCGTTAAAGAGGTCCGAACACGCCTGCGAGGCCTAGCAGAGAGCGCCCCCGAGCCTGCCGCGCCCGATGGACTACGCCCAGGCGACCTACCGCTCACCGAACGGCAGCGAGAGGTCATCCGGCTTCTGGCCGCTGGCCTGACCAACAACGAGATCGGCCGTCGGCTCGGCGTCAGCTCCAAGACGGTGATGCACCACACCGTGGCCATCTATCAGCGGCTTGGTCTCCGGGGACGGAGCGAGGC
>DASXKI010000046.1:0-8551 GCA_036496945.1 Streptosporangiaceae bacterium
CTGGCCGACTGCGGTGTGGCCGGCTGCAATCTGGAGGACTCCGATCCCGCCACGCGGACACTGGTCGATCCCGGCCAGCAGGCCGCGTACCTCGCGGCAGTCCGCGCTGAGGCCGGGCCTGACCTGGTGATCAACGCACGAGTGGACGTGTACGTGCGTCCGCTGACACCCGCTGCGGATAGCAGCGGCGGCGGTGGCAGGGACGGCGGCGGCACTGACGACGGCGCGGGCGGCGGGGACGCGGGCGGCGGGGACGCGGGCGGCGGGCACGCGGCCACGGATGCCGCGGTCGAGCGAGCCAGCGCCTACCTCGCCGCCGGCGCCGACTGCACCTACCCGATCCTGGCGCCGCCGCAGGCGCTATCCGAGCTCGTGCGGCGCATCAACGGCCCGGTCAACGCCATGTACCGCCCCGGCGGACCTAGCCTTGCCGAGCTCGCCGGGCTTGGCGTGGCCAGGATCACCTTCGGCGGCGGCCTGCATGCGCGAGTGGCCGGGCAGGTGCGGGACATGGCAGACGCGCTGTCGGCTGAGGCCGCCGCGCCGGGGCCCGAGGCCGCCGCTGCCCTCCCGGACGGCGGCACCTAGTCCCAGCGCAGCGGCAGCGACTCGACGCCGTAGATGCCCTCGACCCCGCCGAGAACGGCGGGCCCGTCCGCGGCGAGGCCCCGCATCCGTGGCGCGAGGAAGGCCAGCGCCTCTTCAAGTTCGGCCCGCGCCAGGTTGGCTCCCAGGCAGAAGTGCGGCCCGGCGCCGAACGTCAGCAGCCGGCCATCCCTGGTCGCGGTGATGTCGAAGTCCTCGCCGCCGGGCTGCTCCCGGTTGCCGCGCTCGGCACAGACGGCGACGATCGTGCCGGCCGGGAACACCACCCCGCGATGCTCGATTGCCTCCAGGCAGATCCGGGCCGTGAACGGCGTGATCGGCTCGGCGCGCAGGACCTCCTCGACCGCCGGGCCGATCAGTGCAGGCTCGGTGCGCAGCGCTTCCCACTGCCGGGGATGCGCCGCAAACAGCCGCAGCGCGTGCGACAGCTGCGCCTGGGTGGTGTCGATCCCGCCGGCGATGACGTTCAGGACGAGGTTGACGCACTCGGCGTGCGAGAGCCGGTCGCCGGCCTCCTCGGCGGTCAGCAGCTCCGTCAGCAGGTCGTCGCCGGGCTGCGCAGCGCGGCTGGCCAGCAGGTCCTCGACGTAGTCGTAGACCTCGGCGGCCGCCTGCTCCAGCTGTGGTACCTGTGCGCTGAGAGCCTGGATATCGAACTGGCGCTGGATCAAGCTGGACCAGTCCTGGAGGCGGGTGGCATCCGCCTCGGGCGCGCCGAGCACCGCCGCGATCGTCAGCGCCGGGTAAGGCTTGGCGACCGCAGCCACGAACTCGCAGCTGTGGGCGTCGCCGATCCCGGCCCACAGCCGACCGAGGAACGCGCGCATGGCCGGGCGCCACCGGTCCGCAGCCCGCGGGGTGAAGGCGCCGCCGACCAGCGCCCGCAGCCGGCGGTGCCGCTCGCCCTGCTGGTTGAGGATGTTCGCGTCGATCTGCTCGCGCAGCCGGCCGCTCGTCACGCCGAACAGATCGGCGATCTCCCGGCCAGGGAACGCCGTGGCGCGCGACCGTAGGAAGAACTCGGCCGATTCCCTGTCCAGCACGACCAGCGCCAGCGGCGAGGTGGCAAGCCAGCTGAACTCGCCCGCGCGGGGCAGGCTCGCCAGCTGCTGGTGGTACGCCTCGCCTGACAGGACTCCGCTGGTCAGGTCGATCTGCGGCAGATCAAGCTCGGTCACGACGGTCATGCACCCACGGTCTCGCGCACAGCCGCCCGGGCGCAAGCGGGCGGCCGCGAGCGATTGCTACCGGGCGTTTACAGCAGGCTGACGGCGGTATCGACGCTGGACGCCACGTCACCCGCCACTGGGTACAGCAGGCTACGGCCGACAACGAGGCCGCGGACGGTCGGCAGGCTCAGCGCCTGCTTCCAGCTCGCGAACATGGCGTCCTGGTCGCCGGCCGGATCGCCGCCGAGCAGCAGGATCGGCAGCGTCGTGGCCTCCGCTACCCGCTCCATCTCCGGAACGACCGGCACCTTGAGCCACGTGTAGGCAGAGGTGCTGCCGAGCCCGGACGAGATGCCGACCGACCTGATCACCGCATCCGCCGTCAGGTCGTTGCGCGGACGACCCCCATCGCGCGTGATCATGAACGGCTCGATCATGGCTGGCTTGCGTGCCTCCGCCAGTTCGCTGACTGCCACGGCGCACGCCTGGATCGTGCGGACCGTCGCAGGGTCGGCCGGGTCGATGCGCAGCAGCATCTTGCCGGCGTCGAGGTTGCCTGCGACGATGCCGGCTGCGGAGTAGCCGGTGAACCTGTCATCCATCTCGAACGCCGCACCGATCAGGCCGCCGCGGTTCATCGACCCGACGGCGACCTTGCCCTCCAGCGCGCCGAGCAGCAGCAGGTCCTCGATGATGTCGGCGGTGCCGAGAACCCCGTCGACGCCCGGCCGGCTGAGGGCGATCATGAGCCGGTCAAGCAGGTCGAACCGGCTGGCCATGGCGAGCGGATCGCCGCCGACGCCGAGGATGCCGCGCGCTGTGTGATCCGCGGCGATGATCATCAGCCGGCCGCTCTCGCCGATGAGCTGATGCCGCCGCGTCCGATTGGTCGCGGCGATCGCGATCTCCTCCGGAGCCTGCGCGCGCGCCGCGATAAGCCGGCGCCGCAGTTCGTCACGCATGTGCGTCCTCTCCCAGTAGTGAGGCAACCTCGGCGGCCGTCGGCATGGCATCAGAGCAGGCGATCCGCGAAGCGACAATAGCCCCAGCGGCGTTGGCGAACCTGATGACCTGCGCCAGGTCCCAGCCAGACAGCAGGCCATGGCACAGCGCGCCGCCGAAGGCGTCGCCAGCGCCGAGGCCGTTCACGACCTCGATGCTGACCGGCGCCACGCGCACCTGGCCGCTGCGATCAGCTGCCAGCACGCCGTCTGGGCCCAGCTTCACGATCGCCAGGTGCGCGCCCATGTCCAGCAGTGCCGGCGCGATCCAGGCTGGGTCCCTGGATCCGACGGCCACCTCGCACTCATCCAGGTTGCCGAGGACGACCGTCGACAGTTCGATCGCCCGGCGGCTCCATTGTCTGGCCTCCTGCGGGGACGGCCAGAACATCGGCCGGTAGTCCAGGTCCAGGACCGTTGGGTGCGTACGCTCGCGGCTGGCGAGCGCCGCAAGCGTGGCTGCTCTGCTGGGCTCTGCCGACAGGCCAGTCACCGTCGCCCAGAACACCCCGGCCGCGCGGATCGCCTCGTGATCCAGCTCGTCGGCGTGGATCTCCAGATCAGGCGCCTTCGGGAACCGGTAGAAGTACAGCGGGAAGTTATCGGGCGGGAAGATCTCGCAGAACGTGACCGGCGTCGGCAGCCCGGGCACGGCGGTCACGAACCTGTCGTCCACGCCGTAGCCGAGCAGCGCCAGGTGGATGAACTCGCCGAACGGGTCGGCTCCGGTCCTGGTGATGATCGCCGACCGCCGGCCAAAGCGCGCGGCCGCCACGGCGACGTTGGCCGGGCTGCCGCCCAGATACTTACCGAAGGTGGACACCTCGGCGAGGCTGACGCCGATATCCAGCGGATAGATGTCCACTCCCGAGCGTCCCATCGTGAGGACCTCATCGGGCGCATCGTGAGCGGACGTCATGGTGACCAGAATCTACCCCGCTGCTGGCGCGGGCGCTGACCGTGATCAGCTATCGACATGGCATTGCCGCTGAGAGTGGGGGTTGTGGGCTGCGGCCTGATCGCGCAGGTGATGCATCTGCCGCATCTGGCCGAGCTTGGTGACAGCTACGAGATCGCCGGGCTGTGTGACGTCAGCGAGCCGGTGGCCGCCGCCTGCGCGAGCCGTTATCACGTCAAAACCGTCCGCAGGTCGTGGCAGGACCTGGTGGCCGAGCGGCTGGACGTCGTGCTGGTGCTGACGTCGGGCAGCCACGCGCCGATCGCGGTCGCGGCGGCGCAGGCCGGCTCGCACGTCTTCGTGGAGAAGCCGATGTGCCTCAGCCTGGCCGAGGGCCGCGAGATGTACACAGCGGCCAGGGACGCCGACGTGCGGCTGATGGTAGGCAACATGAAGCGCTATGACCCTGCCTACCAGCGGCTGCAGGAGCTGATGCCGTCGCGCGACCTGCGCCTGGTGTCCGTGACGACGCTGGCATCGCCGTTCGAGCCGTATGTCGAGGCGTACCCGTTGGCCCACCAGGTCCCGCCGCCCGCCGACGTCGTGGCGGCCCTGCGTGCCGACGATGATCAGCGCCTCGCCGCCGCGCTGCCAGGCGCCGACGCCGAGGCCAGGTACTGCTACCGGTGGATGCTGCTGGACAACCTGGTCCATGAGCTCAACATGCTGCGGGGCGTACTCGGCGAGCCTGACCGGGTGCACCAGGCGCGGCTGAGCCGCACCGTCTGCGACATCAGCCTGGCCTTCGGCGGTACGGAGGTCCACATGTCCTGGGTCGACCTGCCCGGTATGGCGCAGTACAAGCAGGAACTCGCCTTCTACGCGCTCGACCGCCGGGTCACGCTGACGCTGCCGTCGCCGTACCTGCGCAACATGCCGAGCCAGCTGACTATCGAGACCGGGCGGGAAGGCACGCCGTTCGCCGACCGGACCCTGGAGATCGTCTCCTACGAGGAGGCGTTCAAGCGCGAGCTCGTGGAGTTCGCCGCCGCCATCGAGGCCGGGCGCGCGCCGCGCACAGACGTGATCGAGGGCCTCCATGACATCGCGCTGTGCAGGGCCATTGTCACGTCGCACATCACCCGCCAGCCGGTCGACCTGCCGAGCGCCCTGCCCGACTGGGCACAGCCGCACCCAGCCACGCCCGCCACCGTCGGACCCGCTGGCTAAGGTCTGACCTGTGACGCAGCCAGACGTGACGCCAGTAGACATAGACGTGCTCGTCATCGGCGCGGGCGTCATCGGCCTGACCACGGCGATCTGCCTGGCCGAGGCTGGCGTGCGCACATCGATCGCCGCCGCCGAGCTCCCGCAGCAGACCACGTCGGCCGCGGCCGGTGCCATCTGGGGACCGCACCTGGTCGGCATGGACGACCGGGTAGCGCGCTGGGCGAGCGTCACGCTGGCGCGGTTCGCCGAGTACAGCGCGCCTGGTCTCGGCGCAAACGCCCTCGACGGCGTCGTCCGCACCGCGAGCGGGATCGCCGCGAGCCGCGAAGCTGGGGCCGGCCCACCCGAGTTCGCAGCCGGGACCGCGCTTGCCGCGTGCGAGCCAGCCGAGATCCCGCCTGGCTACCGGTCAGCCTGGCGGCTGAGTGCGCCCATCGTGGCGATGCCGGAGTACCTGGACTACCTCGCGCAGCGATATGACCGCGCGGGCGGAGCAACCCCGTTCCGTGCCAAAATCGGCAGGCTCAGCGACGCGAGGGTGCTGGCGCCGTCGGCACGGGTGATCGTGAACTGCACCGGCTGCGGCGCCTGCGAGCTGGTGCCCGACCCGGACGTGACGCCGGTTCGCGGCCAGGTCGTGGTGATGAGCAATCCGGGCATCACCGAGTTCTTCGTCGGCACCGCACCCGATCCGAGCGACCTGACGTACCTGTTCCCGCACCGCGACGTCGTCGTGCTCGGCGGCACTGAGCAGCCGGGCAACTGGAGCCGCGAGCCGGACCCGGCGACCGCGGCCAAGATCATCGCGGCGTGTGCGGCGGTCCGGCCGGAGCTGCGCGGGGCGACCGTGGTCGAGCACCGGGTCGGGCTGCGGCCTGCCAGGCCGTCGGTGCGACTGGCAGCCGAGCTCGGCGACGGCGTCACGTTCGTGCACAACTACGGCCACGGAGGCTCCGGGGTCACGCTGTCGTGGGGCTGCGCGGAGGACGCAGCGGCCCTTGCGCTCGAGGCACTCGGGGCGGCCCTCGCCTAGGCCGCGCTAGAAGCCAGGGAAGATCGCCCGCAGCTTGTCCAGCGCGTCCGGGTCGCCCGACACCGACGACGGCGTGTGGTCAGCGTCCAGCCGGCCATACGCAAGCCGCAGGAGTGCCTCCGCGGGCATCTGCACGTGCGGCACGTCGCCGCCGTCGCCGATCTCGGCGTCGCCCGGCCAGTCGGTCATGGTGACGGACTCGCCGGAGGTCAGCAGGTAATCGCGAGCCGGATCGGTGGTGGTGATCCGCACGCGCAGCGGCTCGTCCAGCGGCTTAGCGCGCCGCGCGAGGAAAGCCGGCACGTTGTCGACGAGCATCCCGACCGCATCTGCCTGCACGGTAGCGGCCGGGTCCGCCATGACGGCGACGTCCCACGTGTGCATGACGTGCTCGCCGAGCCGCATCCTGACCATGCCCGCGGCATCGAGCCTCATCATCCCGAAGAAGTCCAGATCGACCGCGGCAAGCTGCTCGTCGGTCAGCGACTCCAGCGTCTGCACGTGCTTCTCGTCCGACGCCAGCCCGTCTGCGACCTGCTCGTCCGGGCTCTTGGCGTTCCACACATCCCACACCGGCGGGAACGCGTCGCGGCCGGCCGGCTCGCCCTCGCCGAGCGCGCCCGGCAGCATCAACAGCGAGATCGCGGCACCGCTGCCGAGGTGCGACAGCACCTGCGCGATGTTCCAGTCGGTGCAGTAGGACTGGCCGCGGACCTGCTCCGGCGTGAGCGGCCGGACCAGGCTGTCGAGCCTGTCGTGCGATTCGCGCAGGGTAGCGATCCAGGTGCGGGGGTCGGCGGTCACGATGAGCCTCCTAGTTACGGAACGGGGTCGTTCGCTATCTCCACCGCTGCGGGGCCGCTGTCGGGCGCCGTCGGGCGCCGTTAGGCTGAGCAGAATGGAGATCGGATTCGGCGCCCCTGTGTCGGGCGCGTGGGCCACACCGCAGAATCTAGCCGCCTTCGCTGTAGCCGCTGAGACCGCGGGGTACTCCTCGCTGTGGAGTTTCCAGCGACTGCTCATCCCGGTCGGCTCCAGCATGGAGCCGGTGTACCAGAGCGTGCTCGACCCGATGGCCGCGTTGTCGTTCGCCGCAGCCGTCACCAGCCGCATCAGGCTGGGGGTGGCCGTGGTCAACCTGCCGTTCGTGTCGCCCGGCTACCTGGCCAAGCAGGCCGCGTCGGTCGATGTCCTGTCCGGCGGCCGGCATGATCTCGGCCTCGGCATCGGGTGGATGCCCGAGGAGTTCACGCTGACCGGCGGTGAGATGGCGCGGCGCGGCGCGCGCACGGCCGAGTACGTGCAGGTGCTGCGGGCGCTGTGGTCGGGCGTGGCGGCCCCGTATGACGGCGAGTTCTACCACCTGCCGGCCGGCACGCAGGCGCCGTCGCCCGTGCAGCCCGGCGGTCCGCCGATCCTCCTCGGCGGAATGGTCAAGCCTGCGCTGGAGCGCATCGGCCGCATCGCCGACGGCTGGGTCACCTCGAGCCGCACGAACCTGGCCAAGATCGACGAACTGATCGCGGTCGTGAAATCGTCAGCGGCCGCGGCCGGCCGCGACCCCGACGCCATGCGGTTCATCTGCCGCGGCGTCGTGCGGGCAGGCGCGCCGGTGACCGGCGACAGCGGTGAGCGGCTGCTGCTGTCGGGTGACTACGACCAGATCCGGGCCGACACCGAGTGGCTGGGCTCGCGCGGGGTCACCGAGGTGTTCTACGACCTCAACTGGGATCCGCAGATCGGGTCACCGGATGCCCAGCCTGAGGCGGCCACCGCCCGCGCCGAGGAGATCCTGCGTGCGCTAGCGCCGGCGACCTGACCTTCGCGGGTCTATCACCGGTTCGCCTGCGTCGGCTGGCCGGTGCGATCAGCCCGCCCCGTGTCAGTGCCGCCGGCGCAGTGCCGGGTTGGCCAGCGCCGGGGGGTCGTAGCCGCGGTCGGGCGGGTTCAGGTTCGTCCCTGGCGGCACGATCTCGTCGATCCGGTCCAGCACGTCGGCAGGCAGCCCGTCCGTGGGAGCGCCCAGCTGGCTATCGAGGTGTTCCATGGTGCGCGGGCCGATAATCGCGGACGTCACGGCCGGATGGCTCAGCACAAAACTGAGCGCCAGATGGATCAGCGACATACCGGCCTCTGCGGCCAGCTTGTCGAGCTTGTCGGCCGCTGCCAGCTTCTCCCTGTTCCCTGGCAGGCTCATGTCGTAGCGCTGCGGCAGCCGCTGTGACCGGCGGCTAGCGGGCAAGTCAGCGTCCAGCCGGTACCGGCCGGACAGCCAGCCGCCGGCGAGAGGACTCCAGCTGATGACGCCCATCTGGTAGCGCTCGCAGGTCGGCAGTACGTCGGCTTCGACGCCGCGGACCAGGATGGAATACGGCGGCTGCTCGCAGACGAACCGCTCCCGGCCGCGCCGCTGCGCCGTCCACTGCGCCTCCACGATCTGCGCGGCCGGGAATGTGGAGCTTCCGGCGTAGCAGATCTTGCCGGCGCTGATCAGGTCGGACAGCGCGCCCAGCGTCTCGTCGATGTCGGTGGCCGGATCCGGCCGGTGGATCTGATACACGTCGATGTAGTCGGTGCCCAGCCTGCGCAGGCTTGCTTCACATTCACGGATCAG
>DASXKI010000047.1:0-6375 GCA_036496945.1 Streptosporangiaceae bacterium
GCGCAGCGCGTCCTTGACGATGTAGGACAGCTCGTAGGCCCAGGCCGCGTCGTAGCTCACACACGCCGGACTGACCGAGGCGAGCAGGACCGAGTGCCCGTCGTTGTGCTGGAGGCCCTCACCGGTCAGCGTCGTCCGGCCTGCCGTGGCGCCGAGCAGGAAGCCGCGGCCAAGCTGGTCGCCGAGTGCCCACATCTGGTCGCCAGTCCGCTGGAAGCCGAACATCGAGTAGAAGATGTAAACCGGGATCATGTGTGTGCCGTGCGTCGCGTACGCGCTGCCCGCCGCGGTGGTCGAGGCCATCGCGCCGGCCTCGCTGATGCCCTCGTGCAGGATCTGCCCGCGGTTGGACTCCTTGTAGGACAGCAGCAGGTTGCGGTCCACGGCCTCGTAGGTCTGGCCTTGCGGGTCATAAATCTTGGCCGTGGGGAACAGCGAGTCCATGCCGAAGGTGCGGGCCTCGTCGGGGATCACCGGCGCGAACCGGTCGCCGATCTCCGGGTCCTTCATCAGGTCCTTGAGCAGCCGGACGAAGGCCATCGTGGTGGCGACCGGCTGCTTGCCCGAGCCGCGACGCAGCTCGTCGTAGACCGAGTCCGGCGGCAGGGCGAGCGGCCTGGCCCGTACTACCCGCCTCGGCAGGTAGCCGCCGAGCGCGGCGCGGCGCTCGCGCATGTACTGGATCTCCTCGGACTTCTCGCCGGGGTGGTAGTACGGCGGAAGCTCGGCCTCCAGCGCGGCGTCGGGGATCTCCAGGTAGAGCCGGTCGCGGAACTCCTTGAGCTCGGCCACCGTCAGCTTCTTCATCTGGTGCGTGGCGTTGCGTGCCTCGAAGTCGGGGCCGAGCGTCCAGCCCTTGATCGTGTGGGCGAGGATCACCGTGGGCTGCCCGACGTGCTCGGTGGCGGCCTTGAAGGCGGCGTAGACCTTGCGGTAGTCGTGCCCGCCGCGGGACAGGTTGCGGATCTCGTCATCGGTCAGGTGCTCGACCATGGCGCGCAGGCGCGGGTCGCCGCCAAAGAAGTTTTCCCTGGTGTAAGCGCCAGACTCGACCGCGTATGTCTGGAACTGGCCGTCCGGGGTCGTGTTCATCTTGTTGACCAGGACGCCGTCGGTGTCCTTGGCCAGCAGCGGGTCCCAGTCCCGTCCCCAGATCACCTTGATCACGTTCCAGCCGGCGCCCCGGAACGAGGCCTCGAGCTCCTGAATGATCTTGCCGTTGCCGCGGACCGGGCCGTCCAGGCGCTGGAGGTTGCAGTTGATGACGAACGTGAGGTTGTCGAGTTCCTCGCGGGAAGCCAGGCTGAGGGCGCCGCGTACCTCGGGCTCGTCGGTCTCGCCGTCGCCGAGGAAGGCCCAGACACGCGACCTGCTGGTGTCCTTGAGCTCGCGGGCCAGCAGGTAGCGGTTGAACCTGGCCTGATGGATCGCGTTGATAGCGCCGAGGCCCATCGAGACAGTCGGGAACTCCCAGAAATCGGGCATCAGCCGTGGGTGCGGGTAGGACGGCAGGCCGCCGCCGGGATGGGACAGTTCCTGCCGGAAGCCGTTCAGCTGGTGCTCGGTGAGCCTGCCCTCCAGGAAGGCGCGGGCATAGATGCCAGGTGCGGCATGGCCCTGGAAAAAGACCTGGTCGCCGGACTCACCGTGATCCTTGCCGCGGAAGAAGTGATTGAAGCCGACCTCGTACAGGCTGGCTGCCGACGCGTAGGTCGCGATGTGGCCGCCGACGCCGAGGCCCGGGCGGTTAGCGCGGCTGACCATGATCGCGGCGTTCCACCGGATGTAGGCGCGGATGCGGCGCTCGACGAACTCGTCGCCGGGGAACCAGGGCTCCCGCTCTGGCGGGATCGTGTTGATGAAGTCGGTGCTGCGCAGGCCGGGCACGCCGACGTGCTGCTCGCGGGCCCGCTCCAGGAGCCGGAGCATGACATACCGGGCACGGGCTCGCCCGTGGGTGCGGACGACGTCATCGAAAGACTCCACCCATTCCCTGGTCTCGTCCGGGTCGATGTCCGGCAGCTGGGTGGGCAGTCCGTCGCTGATGATGGAGAAACGCTGGCGTCCGGAGGCCACGGGTGATTCCTCGCATTCCGCGGGCGGGCAGCGTCGGCTCGCGCTGCACGCCACGTCATAGGGCGGACGCGGCCGCCATCGGCCACGTCCAGTTGGTTGTCCTGCTCTAATCCTCGTACGTGATCCCGGTTAACGCATCTCTACCGGCTGGTAACTGGCCTGGTGACGCCTCGGGGTGGCGCAGGTCACATAGGGCGCTTATCACCTATAACGGCACTGTGGGGCTTCAACGAGCCTATCTGGGTGGCCTCCAGGGCAGGTAATTCGTCGTGCGTGCGAATTGTGACTTGCTAACCGCGCCCACCCAGTGTGAACTGTCCGATCAAGGACAGCGACATGCTGCGGCTGTGTAGCCGGAACCGGACCTGGGCATGTGCCGAGGTCTAGGGACCTGTTGGGTCAGCCGGGGCGGAAAGGATCAGGAGGACTTCAGTGAGCGCGACCGCGGGCCAGGCGCAGGACCAGCGTGACCTGGCTGAGCGGCTTGGCGTTAAGCCAGGCCACGTGGTGCAGGAGATCGGATACGACGACGACGTCGAGGAGGCGCTGCGCGACTCTGTCGCAGCCCTCGAAGGCGCTGAGCTCGTCGATGAGGACTACGACGATGTCGTCGACGGCGTCCTGCTGTGGTGGCGGGACGGCGACGGGGACCTCGTCGACGCCCTGGTGGATGCGCTCACCCCGCTGGCTGACGGCGGCTACATCGTGCTCCTCACGCCTAAAGCCGGTCGTGACGGGCATGTCGAGCCTAGTGAGATAGGCGAGTCCGCTCCCACCGCCGGACTTTCCCAGACCTCGACGGTGAGCGCCGGGCGCAATTGGTCAGCCAGTCGGCTGGTGGCGCCTAAGGCTCGCCGCTGAGTGGTCTCGTCCGCCGGTGCGCCGCCAGTCCGGTGCCGCCAGCCGGGTGCACACCGCGCGAGCCGTGGCGTCGGCGCGTGCCTGGCCTCGCCCTGGCTGGCTCCGCCCTGGCTGGCTCCCCGCCAGCCGGCTCCTACCTGGTGCAAGGCTGATGGCACACTGAGTCCGTTCGGGATCGCGGCCGACGGGTGGCTGACCGCGGTCTGTCGCGAGCCGCTCGGAGGCGGCTCCAATCCCGCAAACCCCGCGCTGAGAGGATCAGTACATGGCGGTTGAAGTCGGCGATCAGGCCCCTGACTTCGAGCTGAAGAGCCAGCACGGCACGCCGGTAAGTCTTTCCAGCTTCCGGGGCAGCAAGAATGTCGTGCTGGTGTTTTACCCGCTGGCCTTCAGCGGCGTCTGCAGCGGCGAGCTGTGCGCGATCCGGGACCAGTTCCCCGAGATCACCAGAGACGACGTCGAGCTACTTGCGGTTTCGGTCGACTCGACGTTCGTACTGCGCACCTGGGCGGAGCGCGATCATTTCGATTTCACATTGCTCGCTGACTTCTGGCCCCACGGTGCGGTAGCCAAGGCCTACGGTGTCTTCGATGACAAGATGGGCGTTGCTACCCGCGGCACCTTCATCATCGACAAAGACGGCGTCGTGCGGTGGAAGGTCGTTAACCCGATCCCGCAGGCACGAGAGATCGCCGACTACCAGAAGGCACTCGCTGAGCTGAGCTAGCTCACGGGCTGTGCTGGCCGATGGTCGGCGCAGCGCCATCTGGTTGGGACGGCAGAAATCGGGACAGGCTGGATGCCCTGCTATCGGTGCGGTACACGGCAGTTGGACCCTGACCGGGGCGAGAGTCCCTGGCGTCGGGGCGTGCGCGGAGACCGGCAGGTCCTGATCTGCCCGGACTGCCAGGTTGCCATCGACTGGACGAACGAGCTCGACCGGTGCCAGGTGTGCGGAAGCGTGCACCTGGTCCGGCGGCTCGGCGAGGTCGAATGCCGCGACTGCGGTGCGGTGGGCCAGCCCGCCGAGGCTGGCCTCGGTGACAATGTCGTGAGCGAGACCGCTGGCGCCGAGCTGGCCGACGAGGTCGAGCGAGCGCTGGCGAAGGTGCTCGGCGCGAGCAGGCAGCGCCCGCCGTACGCGATGTCGTGACCTGGGCTGGCATTCCAGCCTCGAGCGCGTCGGCGGCGCGGCGGTGAGCGATGCCGCGGTCATCGGCCGGCTGCTGGATGAATACCACGAGCGGTCGGTCCCGCCCGCGGGCATTGAGATCGTGGCCGGATCGGTGCACGAAGCCAAAGTCAGCTACAAGCTGACCCTGGCTGACGGCTCGTGGCAACTGGTCCGCGCGTTCCGGGCCGATGGGACAGTGCCCACGCAGAGCCGCGGCCCCTTCACCGAAACCTTGCCGGACTGGCTGCTCGGGCGCGCCGAAACGCTGGCCGCGCTGGCAGCGGCCGGCTATCGCGCGCCGCGCCCCGTGCTGACGCGCACAGGCGAGCTGATCGCCGTCGCTGGTCCGTGGCTGGCGTGGGCGACTGCCTACGTTCCCGGCGCCGCGCTTGAGCCGACGCTCGGTCAGCTCCGGGCGCTCGGCGAGACGCTCGGCGGGCTGCACAGCGTCATAGCGGGCGGTGGCGGTCGCCGTCTCGCGCCGCGGCATCCCGCGGTCGCGGTGCCCGCAACGCTGTCCCGACTGGATGCGCTCGCGGACAGAGTGCCGCGGGACTGGGAGCCGATGTGCGCGGCGTTCCGGCGAACTGTGCTCGCGGTGGACGCGGCCGCGAGTCTGGTGCCCGAGACCCTCGTCCACGGTGATGCGTGGGCGCGGAATGCGGTGCAAGTCGATGACGACGGGCTCGTCACGCTGATCGACTGGGAGACGAGCGGACTTGGCCTGGCTGTCGTCGACCTCGGGAGCTGCCTGCTGGACTGTCACCTGGACTCGGCCGTGGCTGACTCAGATCCGGAGGCCTGGCTGATCTCGCCGGATGAGGACCGGATCGCCGCGACCGCCGCCGGGTACGCGAGCGTGCGCGCCTTGTCGGCGGCCGAGGTCGAGCTGCTGCCGGACGCCGTCCGGTTCTCCACCGCGGTCGCCGGGGCGATTCATGTCGAGCTGGCGCTGGCCGACGGGGTCACCGGGCCTACCATGGACGGGCGGTTGGTCAGCCTGGAGAACCGGCTGAGTGTTGCCGACGAAGTGGCCGCACTGGCGGCGCCGTACCTGAGCTAGCAAGTCCAGGCACGCCAGTGTCCCGGTACGCCGGTGTCCCGGCGCTAGCTGAGCACCGTGCCAGCCAGGGTTTATCGGTAGATTGATTTGTCGACTTTCTCGCTGAGGTCCCGCCGGCACTGGCCTCTGGCCGTGCAGAGCATCTCGCAAGGCTTGGTCAAAGGTGCAGTCGTTCAGCCTCTTCGCCCGCTTGAGCGGTCGCCGGATGGGAGCCAGCTCCCCGCCCACTGGCTAACGCACAATTCGCGGTCGACCGGTACGATGAGGCGCGGTCGTGGGAGGTCGCGAGCGCGGGCGCATAGCTCAGCGGTAGAGCACTCGCCTTACAAGCGAGGGGCCGCAGGTTCGAACCCTGCTGCGCCCACCTATTGGTTGCTGTTGGAAAGGATATTTCGTTTTGGCGTTCGAGTATGTGGTGGTCTTGGCTGGGGCAGGAGAGCCAACCCCGGGAGCCATCCGGCTGCTGCTTCCAAGGCTCATCAGCCCACACCAGGCGTCACCCAGCCGCTGAACGCACTCGCTTCTAGGCGAGTGGCCGGCCTGGCCAGGGGCCGGGACGCAGCCGAGCCACGACGACGTGTCCAGAAGGCTCGCCAGGCCGCACTGGATCAAGGTGACTCGATGCGCGGCCACCCGAGTCCAACGTGCGCTCGCCTAGGTTTGCCGCTCGTCGCCGATGAGCGGGCTCTGTACGACTGGTCACCGGCTAGTGTCCGGAACATCAGGCAGGCCAGCCTTGAGTCGCCATCTCTGCGGTTCGACCGGACTCGAGGCGAGAACCTCGATCAACATCGCCACACCCGCAGCGAGCCTCAATCATCAAGCAGCAAGAATGCAGCGAAGCGGCGCAACGACCCGGACGGCGAGGGCCGACGCATCATGAGCAGGGGAGGAGGAGAGAGTGATGCTCGCGGAGCCTTGCCGCGGCGGCTCGATAGAGCCCGGCCAGTGGATCTCCAAATAGCGAGGTCCCTAAGAGGAGTGCGCGGCGGTGCCCGTTCGTCGTGCCGGCGTGCCCGGCGCCAGTGGCGGGCGGTCGGCGTAGCCTGCCGACATGGATATCGGCGATGGCAGGTACATACTGGGGCCCGGGTCCGGCCAGCTCCAGGTCAAAACGACCCGTAGCGGGCTCGGCGCGAGGGTCGGCCATGATCTCGCCATCGATGTCACCCGCTGGCACGCTGACGTCATCGTCGACACC
>DASXKI010000048.1:0-4254 GCA_036496945.1 Streptosporangiaceae bacterium
GTCTCTTCCAGCGGCGTGTCCGGGTCGAACCGGTGGCTGTAGAAGATGTCGACATAGTCCAGGCCCAGCCTGGTCAGCGACTGATCAAGGCTGGCCAGCAGGTACTTGCGGGAGCCCAGGTCACCGTAGGGACCCGGCCACATGTCGTAGCCAGCCTTGGTCGAGATGACCAGCTCGTCGCGGTACGGGCGCAGGTCCGTGCGGAGGACCTGACCGAAGTTGGACTCCGCCGAGCCGTATGGCGAGCCGTAGGTCAATCTGCCCAGCGGATCATCGGAGGAGTCGAGCGTGCTGCCGCCATAGTTGTTAGCGAGATCGAAGTGAGTGACGCCCAGGTCGAAGGCGCGGAGGATGATGGCCCGCTGCGTGTCCAGAGGCGTGTCCAGGCCGAAGTTCTGCCACAGGCCGAGCGAGATCTCCGGCAGCTTGATCCCGCTGCGTCCGCAGCGGCGGTAGGGCATCTTGTCGTCATAGCGGTCAGCCGCAGCAACGTAAGTCATGGCGAAGAGTCTGCCATCGCTCAGTCAAGAGCCGGCTAGCGGAGCGCTTCGGCGAGCCGTTCGTAGTCGCTCATCGTGTTGTACAGCTGGGCCGATAGGCGCAGCCATCGCCAGCCACCGTGGTTCATGACCGGCACGACCACACGGTGGTCGGCCAGCAGGTGGCGTTCCAGCGCGCGGGCGTCGGCGTCGGTCAGCGCCGCCGGAAGCGGCACGAGCCGCATTGCCGCGGCGAGCTCGTCGGTCTCAGGCGGACTGGTGCCGATGCTCTGCGCGACGAGCTCGGCACCTCGTCGGGCGAGCGCGCTGTTGTGGTCGCGGACGGCTTGCCAGCCGACCCGGCCGAAGAAGTCCAGCGCTTCCGGGACCGCGAGCAGTGCGGTGGGATCGCGGGTGCCGGTCCAGTCGAACGACGGCCGGTACCCGTCGGATATGCCGTGAGAGGCGACCAGCGGCCGAAGCGTCCCACGCCAGTGCGGCGCAACGTGCAAGACCGCTGAGGCTTTCGGCGCGCAGACCCACTTGTGCAGGTTCCCCACCCAGAAGTCGGCGCCAAGCCGGTCAAGATCGACTGGCAGCATCCCGGTCGCGTGCGCACCGTCGACCAGGACCGGAACGCCTCGACGCCGGCACTCGGCCACGATCTCCTCGACCGGGAACACCAGGCCGCTGCAGGAGGCAACGTGATCGATGACCAGCAACCGAGTGCGTGGGCTGAGGCGTGAGAGGACTGCCTCTGCGACGGTCGCGCGGCCGCCAGGAGGTAGTGGCACCGGAGCGATTCGCAGCAGCCCTCCGGTGGTATCGGTGGCATGGCGCAGCTGGGCCAGCACGGCCGGGTAACAGTGATCTGTTGCCAGCACTTCGTCGCCAGGCGCCAGGCGGGCCTGCGCGATGACGGTCTGCATGCCGGTCGTCGCGTTGTCGACGAAGACCAGGCCGTCCTCGTCCGCGTTCAGGAACGCGGCGACCTTGTCTCGCACGCCGCCGAGCAACTCTGGGAGCACGTCCACCAGGAATTCCACCGGGTTGCGCTCCAGCGCGTCACGCAACGCCTGCTGCTCCGCCAGCACGCACCTGGGCGTGGCACCAAACGAGCCGTGGTTGAGGTACGCAACGGCCGGATCCATTGCCCACGCAGACGCGTCAGGGAGTCCGGTTGCCGCAGCCATGCCAAATGGAATGTTAGCAGCCGCCCATGGCTTGAATCGCCTCCAGATGGCTTCGCCAGCTGGGCATCTGGGGCGCCGCTACGCCCGGGTCTCCCTCGGGGCAGAGCATCAGTGGTGCGAGTGTAGTCAGCCACTATCGGCCAGTCCCAGTCGGCAGCCCACCCATGCCCGCGGGCCCGCGATTGCGGGCCCGCGGGTGATTGATGCGCGGTGCCGCTGGTCCCGCGTGGTGGCACGGGATCGGTGTGGCGGCGGCGTGCGGCTACCTGGGCGGGAACTGGGAGTTGGGGACGGGCGCGGCTAGGTTGGCGGTGGGAGCCTTGGCGGAGAAGCCGATGACCGCGCAGTTGATGTCGACCCCGGCGGACCCGTAAGGCTCAGGCTGGCCGGTGGCCGGGTTGACCCCGGTCAGCAGGTCGGGCCGGGTGGCGGCCAGGTTGAACACGACGTTTTCGTCGATCTGCCGCTTGTTGAGCCCCTCGGCGACCGCCTTGGCGGTCCACAGGCCGAGCTGGGCGTCCCATAGCGGGCTGTAGGCGTCGGCGTGCCTGGGGTCGGCCAGGGTCGGGAAGTCCCCGAAGACGTTCAGCAGGTCCCCGCCGAAGCGCAGCGCGTTGATGAACGCCGTGTCGGCCGCCGAGGCGTCCTTGCCCACCATGCCGTCCAGGGCCAGGTGCTGGAACCCCTGGGCCTGCCGGTTGTTGACCCCGGTCTGCCCGTTGATGAAGCCGAACAGCCGCTCGCGGGCCGAGCCGAGGAAGTCGTCACCGCCGTTGAACGAGGCGTCGTTCAGCGCGGGCACGAAGGTGGCCCGCTCGAGCACCGCGGTCAGCGGCTGGCCGGCGTCGGTGGACAGGTAGAGGATCGGCTGGCCGGCGTCGAAGCCCTTGACGAACAGCAGGTCGGCAAATGACTCGGCGAACTGGCCGGGCTTGGAGGGGCCGGCGATGTGGATGCCCAGCACCCGGTCCTCGGTGTTGGTGTGGTGGGTCACGTCGAAGGGGCCGTTGCCCGTGGCCACGATCGGCGCGTTGTAGACGACGTCGGAGCCTGCGATCTTGATGAACGGGCTGTACCCGGGGCCGGCCACGGCACCGGGCTGGAACTTGGCCAGCGGGAATCCGGTCGGCCCGGGTTCCGCGATGCGGGTGGGACTGAAGTCCGGCGCGCCGGCGAAGTTGATGACCGCCGGGCCGAACGGGTTGGCCTGCGGCGTGGGGTTGGTGAGCGTGACGGTCTGCACAGCGGCCGGGTCGCTGATCGCGATGTTCGCCAGCTTGGGCGCGAAGTTGACCCCCAGGTCGTGTGCAAGCCCGGCGTCGGAGGCGTCCAGCAGGACGTACCAGACCTTCTCCTCGTGCGGGGTGCCCTTGTACGCGATCCCGGGGTACAGCGGCAGCCGCACCGTCTCGTTGCTGAGGTTGACCTGGATGGCGCTTTCCAGGGTCAGGTGGTTCCGCGGCAGCAGGCCGCTGAGCTGCCCGAGCCCCTTGGCCTCGGCCGGCACCTTGTGCGCCGGGGCTGCCGGCGCGGCGTTGGCCTCGGAGGGAACCACAGCGGCGAGCACCGCTGCTAACGTTGCCGCCGCGGCGGCGATCGCTAACCAATACTGCCGTCTCAACATCTTCATCTGCTTTCCTTCCGTTCCCGGCGAGGCAGGAACCCCGATGGGGTCACCCCTCGCGGCTGTCTGACTTTCATCCAGCTGGCTTCGGCGGCGACTGGGTTCTTACGCCCTCTGGACGCAGAAGCATTGCGACAGATGACGTCTGCGCGATGCGGGTCGAGCATGCGTCCTGGACGAGGGTCCGCCTCCACGGCTCGCGCTCCGCCTATTCGGGTGCGGCGCCGCCCCGCCGGCCCGCTCGCCGGGCCCTGAGCGCCGCGCGCGGTTCCAGTTATACGCGCTGTGCTCAGCCGGCTACGTCTAGTTACGAGATTGATGGCAGAACCGTCACCCAGAAGGAAGCGCGGGGACGCCGAGATCAGCCGGGCTCTGGCGCACGGCCGGCTCCGCTGCACGGGGGGCTCGTTCCCGATGTAACACGCCCGCTCACTGGGCCACCGGCTCAGCCGGGCAGACATCAACGACAGCCGTCTGCGAGTCGCCTTCGACAACGACGTGACTCTCGCAGTGCCCCCGCTGCTGCCTTTCCGGGAATCTCGATCGGCTCGCACTCCAGTGCTGGAGCGGTTCGACCCGCTTGCCTACGCCAGAGCGGCCTGGAGTTCGGTGCGGTGCCGGGCGACCCAGTCGTGCTGCTGACGTACTTCCTGTGTTGCGGCCTGAGTCGTGCAGCCGCCTCATGACTGGATCGCCCGCTGCGGCGCCGGAGCCTGGATGCCGCGCCAGCAGCGGTCCTGCCACCCCAAGATCGTGTCGACCACGGCGGCGCGGTCAGCCAGCCCGTACGCGTCGCAGATGATCCGGACCTGCCGGCCGGCCTGCGCGGTGTCCTCGATCTGCGGGCCCAGCCCCGCGTACTGCCAGCACACGTGCGCGATGTCGTGGATCCGCTGGCCGGGCTCGGCGATGTCCCAGTCAAATGAACGCCGCCGGCCGCAGCTCACCCGCAAGGTCC
>DASXKI010000049.1:0-14039 GCA_036496945.1 Streptosporangiaceae bacterium
GCACCCCCGCTGGCACGGCGCTCGGCTCGGCTGCCTCGACCTCGCCGCACATCAGCAGCATGTATCGCATCATCCCGTCCTCCTCATCACGTCGTGTCGTCACAACGACGAACGAGAATCCCGGCGAAGGACATCACGCCGCGGCCCGTCGCCTGTCCAACTGAGGCTAACCCGATCGTCGTGGGAGCAGGAGAACTTGGGCCTGCGCGACTATCGGGCGGGGATGCCGGCCTGCTGGAGGATCGCGGGGATCGTGCTCTCGGCGCCGATGGCCATGACGTGCACGCCCGCCACCCCAGGCACGTCAGCGAGCCCGGCGATGATCTCGGCGCACAGCTTCTCGCCTTCCGCCCGGAACTGATCGGACCTGACGCCGGCCAGCCGGTCAATGACGTGCTCAGGAATGATGACACCGGGGATCGTGGCCAGATGCGACAGGGCACGCTGCGACCGGATCGGGCCGACGCCGGCCAGGATGTAGCAGCGCTCGTCGAGTCCGAGGTCCCGGATCCGCGCCATCCAGTCAGCGAAGGCAGGCACGTCGAAGACGAACTGCGTCTGCACGAACTGTGCGCCCGCCTCGATCTTGCTGGCCAGCCGGTAGGTGGCCCCGTCCACCGCCTCGGCGGCGCGGCCCGGCGGGTTCTCGACGGCGCCGAGGAACCAGGACGGCGCGGGCTTGAGCTCCCCGCCGGACATCAGCCTGCCAAGGTCGCGCATCTCGGTAGCGACCCGGAGCAGCTGGGTGCTGTTCAGGTCGAACACCGGCGTGGCGTCGGAGTGATCACCGTGGCGCGGATGGTCGCCGGTCATGATCACCACGTTCGGCACGCCCAGCGCTGACGCGGAGAGCAGTTCCGACTGGAGCGCGATCCGGTTCCGGTCGCGGCAGGTGACCTGCATGATCGGCTCGACTCCGGCCGCCAGCGCGGCGAGGCTGCCGGCCAGGCTGGAGAGCCGGACGGCGGCACTCTGGTTGTCGGTGATGTTGACGGCGTCGACCCACCCGCGCAGCGACGACGCCTTGCGCACGACCGGTGCGGTGTCCGCGCCCCGCGGCGGCCCGATCTCGGCCGTGATAGCGAATTCGCCAGCGTCTAGCCGCCGGCGGAACGCTCCCGGCTGGCCCTGGAGCGCCGAGCCCGGACCGGTCGAGCTCGGGTGACCGTGCTCGCCGTCCGGTTTGTCCGCCATGCGAATGAGCCTATCCCAGCGTCCGGCCACGCATTAGATGGGAACGGGGCCGCTTTCGGCTCACCTGGGTTAGGTCTGGACGCTGCTGGCTTTCTCGGTGCTCAGGCGCCGCCTGGCCACGCTCAGGCGGCCGAGCCCGGAGAGGGCGGAGAGCACCTGGGCCGCCAGCCCGGCCCGCGCCGAGGTGGACTCCGCCAGGCCGATGTTATGGACGCCGGTCAGCATCGCGGGCTTGATGTCCTCAACCTCGCTCACCATCTGGACCCGGGTGCCAGAGTCGCGCGCGTGGCCGCACATCTGCTTGGCGTCCGGCGAATGTGGATCGCCTAGGACAAGCATCAGGTCGCTGCCCAGCGCCACGGAGTAAATGGTGCCGACCCGGTCGGAGGGCGCGTAGCAGACCTCCGCTGGCACGATTGCCTTAGCTGCCGGGTATCGCGAACGCAGCGCGCTCACGATCGGCGCTGCGGCCTCAAGCACGACGCCGGGCTGCACGAGGAACGTCACCTGCCGTGTGTCACTGACCCGCACGGCCGCGGTCTTAGCCGCCGTCTCGACGACGGTCACGTGGCCGGGTGCCTGGCTGGCGATGGTGGCCGTCGCCGCCTGGCCTGGCTGGCTGATGAGCACGAGGTGCTGGTCGCGATCCGCGGCGCGGCTGGCTGCGGTCTGAGCTGAGGCCACCATGGGGCAGGTGCCGTCGATCACTGTCGCGCCACGCCGGGCCGCTTCGGCTCGGACCTCGGCGGTGACGCCGTGGGCGGGGACAACGACAACGTCACCGGCCGCGACCTCAGCCAGCGACGAGGTGATGACGGCGCCGAGGGCGCTGAGGGCGCTTGCGGTCTCGGCGGGAATGGCCACCGGCGCCAGGACGTGCACCTTCCGGCCAGTGCCTTGGTAGTCCGACGCAGCCTGCCGGGCGGTGCTGGCGGCGTGGAGCGCGCCGCTGCACCAAGGGCTGGCAGCCATCAGCAGCGTCCTGGTGGCGCACACGGCCGCCCACTCCTCGACGGCGGATCGGGCGGCCGCCGCTGCGAGCGCATCTCCCGGCGCGGTGGCAGCGGCGATCGCAGCCGCACTGCCGTCCTGCTGCTGGCAGGTGGCGAGGTAAAGCATCAAGTCCGAGTCGCCTGAGGAGTCGTCGAACCGCGGTAGCTCGGCGAGCCGTACCTGGCGGCCCTTGGCGCGCAGGGAAGCGGCGACTAGCGGAGCGGCACGGCAGATCAGCATGCCGTGCACCGGATCACCGATCTGAGTCGGTACGAGCATCTCGCCACGTTGCACGCTGATGCCGGAGACCTGGAGCTCCTGTATGGCTGATCGGCTCATGGGCCCGTTCTCTCGGCGTTCGGTCCCGGCCCGGCGCCGCGCCAGCGCACAGTACCGGTCCCGCGAGGACGGGATGCCCAGGGTTGCGCCGTAGTTCTCCCTGCCGTTGCCCAAATCTCGGTCTGGCCGGATGGAGACGGGCCGCCCGCAAAGTTCACTATCAATCCACTAGGGATTACGAACTGCTATCCGTAGGCTTGAAGCGGGGTACTGACCTGTAGTCCGGTTGCAGGCGCTGCACCGGCAACGCCCGCGGAGAGAGGATCAGCCGTCATGTCCAAGACCGATGAGTTCCTGGAGAACAACCAGCGTTACGCCGCGACCTTCGGCGGCAGGCTGGAGATGCCTCCGTCGGCCGGCCTGGCCGTCGTTGCCTGCATGGACGCTCGGCTCAACGTCTACGGCATCCTGGGCCTGCAGGATGGCGAGGCGCACGTCATCAGGAACGCCGGCGGCGTGGTCACCGACGACGAGATCCGGTCCCTGGCCATCAGCCAGCGGCTGCTCGGCACAACCGAGATCATCCTGATCCATCACACCGACTGCGGCATGCTCACCTTCACCGACGACGCGTTCAAGGCCGGCATCGAGAAGGAGACGGGGATCAAGCCGCCTTGGTCCCCCGAGGCATTCTCCGACCCGGACCAGGACGTCCGGCAGTCGATCCGGCGGATCAAGACGAGCCCGTTCATCCCGCACACGGACTCGGTACGGGGCTTCGTCTTCGACGTTGCGACCGGGAAGCTTCGCGAGGTCAGTTAGCCAGGCGAGTGCGACGGTGTCGCTGGCGTGCCTTGGTGGGACACTGTCGCCGCTCAGTCGGGGTTTTCGCGGCCTTGCTGCTCGGCCAGGAACTGCTCGAACTGTGCGCCTATCTCCTCGGCGGTCGGCACCGCCTCGTCGCTGGCTAGCAGGCTCTCGCGGTTCGCGGCGAAAGCGTCGTATTGCTGTTCCAGCGCCTGCACGACTTCAGCGACTTCCGCGGATCCCTCGACTTGCCGGGTGATTTCCAGGTCGGTTCGATGAGCAGCCTCACGCAGCGCGTCGCCGGGCAGGACCAGGCCTGTCACCCGCTGCACGGACTCCAGCAGCGTGGCAGCGGCCGCCGGGTAGGCGGCCTGCGCCAGGTAGTGCGGCACGTGCACCGCGAACCCGATGGCGTCGCGACCGCCGGCGCCGAGCCGGTACTCCAGGAGCGCCGCGGCGCTGCCAGGCACCTGAAGCTTGTCGACCAGGGGCCGATAGCCCTCGATGAGCTCGGGCTGAGTCGCGTGCGCGGTGACCCCGAGCTGCCTGGTGTGCGGAACGCCCATCGGGATGCCATGGAATCCGACGGCCAGCCGGACGCGCAGGTCAGCCGATAGCCGCATCACGGCGGCGGTGAACGCCTCCCACTCGCGGTCCGGCTCGAGCCCAGCTAGCAGCAGGAACGGCGTGCCCACGGCGTCATGCAGCAGCGAGATGGCGAGCTCAGGCGCGTCGTAGTCATCCCAGTGGTCCTTGGAGAACGTCATGATCGGCCGCCGCGACCGGTAGTCCAGCAGCGAGTCGATGTCGAATCTGGCCACCTGCTGATGCTCGAGCGTGGTCATCAAGTGCGTGGTCAGCAGCCGCCCGGCCGCTCCGGCGTCGATGAAGCCGTCCAGGTAGTACAGCAGCACCAGATCGCCGTCAGGTTCGGGCGCGACGGGGCCCACCTCGTACAGGTCGGCCGGATTACGCGCCACGTCTTGCCAGCCCTTCGTGTTTGCTGTTACCTACCAGTCTTACCAACGTGTGGGCCCCGCAGGTAATCCCGGCAGCGCTAAACCTAGTGGTCTGGGCGGGATGTGGCGGATTCGGTGCTGGCGGCGTGCTCGCGCCAGCGGGCCAGCATGCTGGACATATCCGCGCTGAGGAACTCGAAGTAGCGCACGGTTTCGGCCATCCTGGCCCCGGCGGGCGAGTCGGCGCCGAGCGCGGCGACGCCCTCCTGCAACTCAGTCACCCACCGGGCGAACTGACGATCCCGCAGCCGGACGATGTCCTCCCACACATCGGTCGGCATTCGATAGTGCTGGCGGCGGGAACCCGGCTCCCCCTCCGCTGTCACCAGCCCCACCTGGGTCAGGTAACGGACGCCGCCTGACACCGATGCCGGGCTCGTCTGGAGCAGTTCGCCGAGCTCGGCCGCGGTCAGCCTGCTGGAGTCCGAGGTGAGCAGGGCGACGAAGATCCGGGCGGGAGTGCGCGGGAAGCCCGCCTGGGTCAGCTGGCTGGTGAAGCTCTCGATGAAGGCGCGGACGGCGGCCGGGTCGCGGTCGCCGGGGGCGGT
Organism: Streptosporangiaceae bacterium; assembly: GCA_036496945.1. Classification (GTDB taxonomy): domain Bacteria; phylum Actinomycetota; class Actinomycetes; order Streptosporangiales; family Streptosporangiaceae; genus JAJYUU01. The sequence continues at coordinate 4,841 of DASXKI010000049.1, forward strand.
GTCGGCTGCGCCACCGCGGCGGATGTCGGCCGCGCCGCGGGGGCTGGTGTCGGCTGCGGTGTCGGCTGCGCCGCCGGGGCCGCTGTCGGCTCCGATGTCGGCTGCGCCACCGGGGCGGGTGTCGGCTGCGCGGGCCGGTAGTGCCGCGCCGGAGAGCACCTCGCTGCTCCCTCGAATACCGTCGTGAGTGTCAGCCACGAGCTGCCAGAGCCTCCCCGTTCCTTATATTCAGTAGTTTATGAATTTAGTGTAGGGTCACTGCCGTGAACGCTATCGAAGTCTCCGGGCTGCGCAAGTCCTTCGGCAACGCCGTGGCTCTGGATGGCCTCGATCTCCGCGTGGCGGCGGGCGAGGTGCACGGCTTCCTCGGGCCTAACGGCTCGGGCAAGACGACCACGATCCGCGTCCTGCTCGGCCTGCTGCGCAGCGACGGCGGGACGGCCCGGCTGCTCGGCGGCGACCCGTGGCGCGAGGCCGTCGCGCTGCACCGGCGGCTCGCCTACGTGCCGGGGGACGTGACGCTCTGGCCGTCCCTGACGGGCGGCGAGGTCATCGACCTGCTCGGGCGGCTGAGAGGCGGGCTCGATGCCAGGCGGCGGGCCGAGCTGCTCGAGCGGTTCGACCTGGACCCGACGAAGAAGGCGCGCGCCTACTCCAAGGGCAACCGGCAGAAGGTGGCCCTGGTGGCGGCCCTCGCCTCTGACGCCGAGCTGCTCATGCTGGACGAGCCGACGTCGGGGCTGGACCCGCTGATGGAGGCGGTGTTCCGGCAATGCGCCGAGGAGGAGCGTGCCCGCGGCCGCACCGTGCTGCTCTCCAGCCACATCCTGTCCGAGGTGGAGGCCCTGTGCGATCGGGTGACGATCATCCGGGCGGGCCGGACCGTGGAGACGGGCACGCTGACCGAGCTGCGCCACCTGACTCGGACCTCGATCGCCGCCGAGCTGGGCGGCCTGCCGCGGGGCCTCGATCAGCTGAGCGGAGTGCACGACCTGGTGGTGGATCCTGGCCAGGATGGCGGCAGCCGGGTGCGATGCGAGGTTGACTCGGACCGGCTGGAGGACGTGCTGCGGGCGCTGGTGACCGCCGGCGTGCGGACGCTGGTGAGCCAGCCGCCGACGCTGGAGGAGCTGTTCTTGCGCCACTACGCCGCCGACGCGGACGCCGGCGCCGTGGCGGCAATCGCGGGGGCTAGCGGGCAGGTCGGGGCGTGAGCGCGGCATCCGCCAGCACGGCCACCAGGCCGCCCCAGGGGATGGGGCACTCCGCGGCCGCCCGTTCCACGCTGACGGGGGCAGGTGAGCTGACCAGGCTGGCGCTGCGCCGGGATCGGATCATGCTGCCCGTCTGGATCTACGCCCTGACCGCCATCTCGGCGTCGGGCGGCTACGGTCTCAAGGCCGTCTACAAGACCGCGCTCAGTCGGGCCTCGCTAGCCGCGAGCGTCCACTCGACCCCGGCGCTGGCGTTCCTCTACGGCCAGCTCCACGGCGATTCGCTGGGCGCGCTGATCTCCTGGCGCTATCTTTCATACGCCGCGCTCGCCGCCGGCCTGATGAGCATCTTCCTGGTGGTACGGCACACCCGGGCAGACGAGGAGACCGGTCGCCTGGAGCTCGTCGGGTCCACCGCGGTCGGCAGGCATGCTGCCCTGGCGGTCGCGATGCTGGTGGCGACCGCGGCAAACCTGATCCTGTTCGCGCTGAGCGCGGCAGTGCTGACGTTTAGCGGACTGCCGGTCACGGGGGCCATCGCGTTCGGTCTCGCCCAGGCGGGCTGCGGACTGGCCTTCGCTGCCGTCGCTGCCGTAGCCGCGCAGGTCAGCGGCACTGCACGGAGCGCCAGGGGACTCGCGATCGCGGTGCTCGCAGTCAGCTTCCTGCTGCGCGGCGTCGGGGACTCTGGTGGCAGCCACAGCCTTACCTGGCTCACGTGGTTCTCGCCGATTGGCTGGGCGGAGCTGGTCAGGCCTTTTGCGGGCGACCGGTGGTGGGTGCTTGCGCTGCCCGTGCTAGCGGTGCTGGCCGGGATCGCCGTGGCCTTCGTGCTCGCCGCCCGGCGTGATCAGGGCGCCGGCTTGATGCAGCCCAGGCCGGGACCGGCGACGGCGAGCGGGCTGCTGTCCGGCCCGGCCGGACTGAGCTGGCGGCTGCAGCGCGCCTCAGTGGCGGGCTGGGCGGCGGGTTTCCTGGTTGGCGGCCTGGCGATCGGGGTGGTCACCAAGAGCATCGGCAAGCTGATCGGGACGAGCGCGGCGGTCACCAACGCGCTCGACAAGATCGGCGGGCAGTCAGCGCTCACCAACGCCTACCTGGCAGCCTGCATGAGCCTGCTAGGCCTGGTCGCAGCCGCGTACGCCGTCTCCGGGGTTGCCCGGCTGCGGGCGGACGAGGTGGCTGAGCGGGGCGAGCCGCTCCTGGCGGCGCCGGTGAGCAGGCTGCGCTGGGGCGGCAGCCACCTGCTGATCGTGACGGCCGGCACGGCGGTCGTGCTCGTAGCTGGCGGCCTCGGCGTTGGGCTCGCGTTCGGCATCGCGAGCTCGGACGTGAGCACGCAGGTGCCGAGGCTGGTCGGCGCAGGGCTGGCGCAGCTGCCGGCAGCGCTGGCGGTGGCGGCCGTCGGAGCGGCATTCGTGGGCCTGCTGCCGAAGTGGAGCGTGGCGGCCGGCTGGGCGGCGCTGGCGGTGTGCGGATTCATCGGGGTGTTCGGGCCGGCGCTGAACCTGTCGCAGACTGTCCTGGATATCTCGCCGTTCACGCACGTGCCGAAGCTGCCGGGCGGCCCGTTCAGCATCGTCCCGCTGGCCTGGCTGACCGCCGTCGTGCTGGCGCTAGCTGCCGCCGGCCTGATCGGCTTGCGCCGTCGCGACATCGGCTGAGGCGCGGCTGCCGCTGAGGTGCTGCGTGCTGGCCGGCTCCGGGTGGATCGTTTGGTGCTCGGCCAGCATCTGGACGTACTGGGCAATCTTCCTGGCCCTGGTCTCGGCGCGCTTGACGCTGCCGACCCGGTACACGATGGCGTAGCGGTTGACGCTGCTGATCGAGCCGAAGAATGCCGCCGCTGCCGGATTGGCGTCTAGGGCCAGGCGCAAGTCGTCGGGCACTGTGCTTGCGCGCTGGCCCGCATACGCGGCGTCCCAGCGGCCGTCGGCACGTGCCTTGTCCACCTCAAGCTGACCAGCCGGATGCATCACGCCCGCGGCGATCAGTGCGTCAGCCTTCGCAGTGTTGATTTTCGACCACCGGCTGCCTGGCTTGCGCGGCGTGAAGCGCTGCAGCCAGTAGTGCGCGTCCAGGCTGCGCTTCTGCCCGTCGATCCAGCCGAGGCACAGGGCTACCTCCAGTGCTTGCGCATAAGAGACTGTGGCCTCGGGAGCATCTTTCTTGGCCACCTTCAGCCAGATGCCGTCCGATGTCGCGTGCTCGGCTTCGAGCCAGGCCCGGAACGCGGCGGCCGATGCGAATGCCAGTATCGGAAGGTCCTGCTCGCTCACGTGGCTAGTGAATCATCCCGGTCTGACAGCGCGCCACGGCGGCGATCCCGGCGGCCACGGCGCCGCCGCCGCCGCGGCCAGAGAAGCGGCGCCGCCGCAGCCGCAGAAGCCGCGCAGGCGCAGAAGCCGGGCAGCCGCAGCCGCAGCCGCCTACGAGGACCGGGCTTGCCGCAACATGTCGGCGACGTGCGCCCTGGCAGTGGGCTCGAGGGCGCCGGCTTCGCTCAGGATGCGGGCCGCCGTGCTGTCGGCGTTCTGGTAAAGACCGAGGAGCAGGTGCTCGGTCCCGATGTAGTCGTGGCTGAACTCCAGCGCGATTGTAAGAGCGTCGCTTAGCGCTTCCTTGGCGTCGTCGTCGAATGGCCGTAGCGAGCTCGCCGCCTGGCTGGCGTGCTCTGCCACAGGCTGGCCGGCAGCAGATCCGGACGTCGAAAGCGCGGCGCGCACGCTGTCCTCGCTGACGTTCATGGCCGCGAGCGTGCGGCCTGCGATCCCCTCCGGCTCCGCGAAGAGCGCCAGCAGCAGGTGCCCGGTGCCCACAGCGTCGGCGCCGAGCGACGCCGCGGCCATTCGGGAGGCGGCCATGACGTGGCGGGCCCGGTCGGTGAACCGCTCGAACGTCGGCTCCGGCGTCGCCGCCACGATGTGAGCCGCAAGCGCCGAGGCGAACCGCTTGTGCACAGCCTGCTTGGTCACGCCGAGCGCGCTACTGATCTCGGTCCAGGACCGGCCGTCGCGACGACACCGGTCGACGAAGTGCCCGAGCAGGGCATCGGTCGTCTCTTCGAGTTGTGCGGCGGCGGCCGCGGCCGTGACGAGCTGGTCGAGAGGCTGATCGGAGCCTGCGTCCTGGCGGACGGTCTCGATGAGCTCCTGGAGCGTGGGCGGAGGTGTCATAGGTCAACCATAGGTTGACGAACCTTCTTCGTCAACTTCCCATTGACGAACTTTCCCGGTGCATACTGGCGAGGTGAGCCCGAATGAACTGAGCCACTCCCGGCAGCTACTCGTCCTGGCGATCTGCTGCATGAGCCTGTTCATCGTCGGGCTTGACGTCACCATCGTGAACGTGGCCCTGCCGTCGATCGGGCACGACCTGCACGCCGGGGTGTCAGGACTCCAGTGGACGATCGACGCTTACACACTCGTGCTCGCCAGCCTGCTGATGCTGGCCGGCTCGACCGCCGACAGGATTGGCAGGCGCCGCACCTTCCAGACAGGCCTCACGGTCTTCTCGCTGGGCTCGCTGCTGTGCAGCCTGGCGCCGGGTCTGGGCTGGCTGGTTGCATTCCGGATGGTCCAGGCCGTGGGCGGGTCGATGCTCAACCCGGTGGCGATGTCGATCATCACCAACACGTTCATTGAACCGAAGGCGCGCGCCAGGGCGATCGGGATCTGGGGTGGCGTGGTCGGGCTGAGCATGGCGCTTGGGCCGCTTGTCGGCGGCCTGCTCGTCGAGAGCGTCGGCTGGCGTGGCATCTTCTGGGTCAACGTTCCGGTCGGGATCGCTGCCATCGTGCTGACGGCGCGGTTTGTGCCGGAGTCCAGAGCCCCGCGCGCCCGCAAGCTCGACCCCATAGGCCAGATCCTGGTCATTATCTTGCTTGCCAGCCTGGTCTACGGCCTGATCGAAGGACCGGGCTCGGGCTGGACATCGGGCAAGATCCTGGCCTGCTTCGCCATCGCGGCCCTGGCACTGATCGCCCTAGGACTTTACGAACCGCGCCGCGCCGAGCCGCTCATCGACCTGCGGTTCTTCCGCAGCGCGCCGTTCTCGGGCGCGGTCGTGATCGCCATCTGCGCCTTCGCCGCGCTCGGCGGCTTCCTGCTGGTCAACACCCTGTACCTGCAGGACGTGCGGGGTTACTCGCCGCTGCTGGCGGGCGTCTACACGCTGCCGATGGCGCTGATGACGGCCATTTGCTCGCCGCTATCGGGCCGGCTTGTCGGATCCCGGGGCACGCGACCGTCGCTCATTGTGGCGGGGATCGGGATTGGAGCGGCCGGCCTGATCCTGACCCACGTCGCGGCGGATACGGCGTCGATCGTCCTGATCGCCAGCTACGTGCTGTTCGGGATCGGCTTCGGCATGGTCAACGCGCCGATCACGAACAGCACGGTGTCCGGCATGCCTCGATCCCAGGCCGGTGTCGCCGCGGGGATCGCGTCCACCAGCAGGCAGGTCGGCTCGTCGCTCGGCGTCGCGATCATCGGGTCGGCCGCGATCTCCGCGCTGCACGGGCCGTTCAAGCTCGGCTTCGCGAGCGCGAGCCATGCTGGCTGGTGGATCGTGACCGGCTGCGGCGTCGCCATCCTCGGTCTCGGCCTGCTGGTCAGCGGCGGCTGGGCACGCGAGACCGCGCGCCTGACAGCCAGCCGCCTCATGCCAGCCGGCGCGGATCCCGGCCAGGATGAGGTGCCGTCCGGGCAGCCGCCCGGCCAGGATGAGGTGCCGGCCGGGCAGCCGCCAGGCCAGGATCAGGTCCCGGCCGGGCAGCCGCCAGGCCAGGATCAAGTCCCGGCCGGGCAGGCGCCAGGCGCTTAGCGCCCGGCGTCCAGCCTCTAGCCCTCCGCCGCCTCCGCCGCCGACGACATGACGGCGAACACCGCGCCCTGATCGTCGGCTGCGACTGCCATCCGCCCGTACGGGGTGTCCCAGGCGGGGGCGATCACGCTGCCGCCGAGCTCGCTCACCTTGGCAAGGGCCGCGTCGGTGTCCGCAACGGCGAAATACGTGGTCCAGTTGGCGGGCATGTCAGCGGGCATGTCAGCGCTGATCTCCCCGATCCCGCCGACTGTGCTGCCGTCGAGGTCGAGCGTCGCGTACCGAATGCCCGGTGCGTCAATGTCGCCGAACTGGTAGCCGAAGACTGAGCTGTAGAACGCCTTGTTGTCCTCGAAGCTACGGGACATGTTTTCGTTCCAGGTCAGCGCGCCGGGCTCGTTGGCCAGGCGGACGCCGGTATGAGACCGAGCCTCCCAGACGCCGAACACCGCCCCGCCAGGGTCGGCAGCGATGAACATCCGGCCCACGTCCATCACGTCGAATGGGTCCATGATGACCTGGCCGCCCGCCGCCCTGATCTTCGCCGCCGTGTCGTCGGCGTCGGCAGACGCGATGTACGTGGTCCAGTATGTGCCGCTCTCTGGCGAGGCCTGAGCTCCGATGCCAGCGACCGGCAGGCCGCCGATCGAGCACATGCGATAGTGGCCACCCTCCGGGCCGGTGTCGTACACATCCCAGCCGAACAGGCCGCTGTAGAACGCCTCAGCCTTGGGAATGTCAGCTACGCCGAGGTCGATCCAGCACGGAGTGCCGGGCGCCCAGGCTGTGTCACGCGTGACCATTGGTCCTCCAATGCGCCGCGTTAAATCAAGGCGGCGCGAGTTCTTGGATGCTGTCCGGACGACGGCAGCGTACTGCTGGCCACTGACAATCCGCGGCGGAACGATGCTCCCGACGACCTGGCTGCCATGCGACGCTAGCTGGCAGTCAGACTTGGCAGCCATGGAGACTTGGAACGCCATCACCTCGCGCCGGAACGTCAGGCTGCCCGCCGGCAAGTCGTGCGCGTTCCTGACCTCGCTCGGCTACCCGGCGAACCGCCCGCTCGCGCCCATCAAGAACCCAGACCGCCGCCCGTTCGATGATGTGGTTCACCGCGGCCATTGGTAAGACCGGGAACGGGGCCGTCGGCGTCCGCCCTGGCTAACAAGTACTCGGCCAACCCCGGCGGCCGGGACGCGGCGAGTGCCGCGTGAGGACCGTGGGAGCGATGGGCATCGAGTGTGCGCCAGTAATCTGAAGTGACCGCGACGTCGGAGTGCTCCGGTGGCCGGGACGGTACAAGCACCCGGTCAGCGGGCGCTGGTGACTGGATGCAAGCGTCATGGTCTTGCTGACCGCGTCCTAACCGAAACCAGCGGATCTCAGTCATAGGGTGCAGTCCGCCTCGGCCACGTTGGCTGCGCTGAGCTGAGACGCCACCGGCCTCGCGGGCGCACGGGCCCGCCGCGGTTGGCCGGGTCGGTCGCGAATGCCGACGTATCCCGGCCGGTCGTCTAGGGAGGTCACTGCTCGTGCGAACTGAACGGCGCTGGCGTCCGGCGGGTCTAATCGCCGCCGCCGGTGCCCTGGCAATCGTGGCCGGCTGCAGCGGCTCGTCGGGCCAGGGTAAGGCCGCCTCGAAGCCCACGAGCAGCCAGTCCTCGACAGCCAAGCCAGCGCCGTCCTCCGCGACGCCGACGTCCTCCGCGGCGGGCGCCAGCACGCCGTCGCCGCAGCAGTCAGCCGAGGCTGTCCAAGGCGCCGCTGCGGTCCCCACGGCGGCGCAGCTCTCCGCGCTGAGGGCGCAGGCGGGCGAGATCGCGAAGCTGTCGCCCGAGCAACTGGCCGGCCAGCGCGTCATCTACAGCTATAACGGCTTCACGGCACCCGCCGCGCTGCTCAACCTGATCCGGCACGGCGACGTCGGCGGCGTGATCTTCTTCAGCTTCAACATCTCCAGCCAGGCGCAGCTCCGCGGCGTAATCGGGCAGCTGATCGCAGCGAACTCCGCCAGCTCGAACCCGGCCCGTCAGTATCCACTGCTGCTGATGACCGACCAGGAGGGCGGCCAGGTCCGCCGCCTCCCCTTTGCGGGGCCCAATCAGTCGGAGAAGCAGGTCGGGGCCTCGGCCGATCCGGCAGCCGCGGCCGCGACGGCCGGCTCGCAGGCGGCGGCAGGCCTGCGCAGCGTCGGCATGAACGTCAACCTCGCGCCCGTGCTGGATATCTACCGCGCCGCCGGTGACTTCGACGACCAGTTCCAGCGCTCGTACAGCATGAACCCGGCTGTCGCTGCCGCCGCCGGGGCCGCCTTCGTCCGAGCTCAGCAAGCTGGCGGCGTGGCCGCGACGGTGAAGCATTTCCCCGGCCTTGGCGCGGCGACCGCTACCCAGAACACCGACAACGAGCCGGTCACGATCAACCTGCCCGCGAGCACGCTGCGGGCTGTCGACGAGTCCCCGTACCGGGCGGCCTTCACAGCCGGCGCGAAGCTCGCCATGGTGTCGTGGGCGCGCTACCCGGCACTGGACCCGCGACTGCCGGCCGCCCTGTCGCCCGCGATCGTACAGGGGGAGCTCGAGGGACGGCTTGGCTTCACCGGCGCGACGATCACCGACGCGCTCGGCGCCGGCGCCATCGATTCCTACGGCACGCTCCAGAACAAGACCATGCTCGCCGCGCGGGCCGGCATGGACGCGCTGCTCTGCACCGCCATCAAGCCGCTGCCCGGCTTGCAGTGCGTCGACGGCCTCAAGAACGGTTATCTCGACGGCGCGCTGCCGACCACCGCGTTCCAGGCACAGCTCGCCCAGCTGCTTCAGCTGCGGGCCGGCCTGCCTACCTGACCTTCTGCTCAGCGGCGCGGGCCGGCCGCCGCTGCTGACCGGCGTTGGCGTCTGCCGTGCAGGCGGCGCGCGCAGGAAGTAGCGTGAGGCTGAGGACGATATGTGCGTCTTCGGCTAGCGATTTGCGTGCGATCGGCGCTTGCGGCCGGTTCCGCGGAGAGGTAACCCCGAATAGGGCAAGCAGCGCTCGTTCAGGTTCTCTGGTGTGGCTGTCGTGGCGGTAGCCGTGACGGCGCTGGTGCCGGCGCTTCTCGGCGGCAGCGCTGATGCCCGCCCGACTGCCGCGCCGGCTGGCGTGGCCGGCCACCTGCC
>DASXKI010000050.1:0-10549 GCA_036496945.1 Streptosporangiaceae bacterium
CGCCCGGATGCACGCCCTGCAAGCCCACCCGCTCATCGCCGCCGCCCTCGCCGCCGGGCAGGTGTCCCTGTCGTGGGCCCGCCAGATCATCGACTGGACCACCCCCCTCCCCGCCGACTGCCAGGGCGACGCGGACGCGGACCTGCTCGCCGCCGCCCGCGGCGGCGCGGACCTGCCCGGCCTCGCCGCCATCGCCGAGGACCTGCGCCGCCGCCACGCCGCCCCCGACGCCGACGACGACGGGTTCGACGACCGCGCCGTCCGGCTCGCCGCCACCTTCGGCGGCGCGGGCCGCCTCGACGGCGACCTGACCCCCCGCTGCGCCGCCACCGTCCACGCCGTCCTGGACTCCCTGTCGGGCAAGGCCGGCCCCGAAGACACCCGCACCCTGGCCCAGCGCCTGCACGACGGCCTGGAAGAAGCCTGCCTCCGGCTCATCGCCGCCGGCGGCCTCCCGGAGCGGGCCGGCCAGCCGGTCCGCCTCGAACTGAACATCACCCTGGACGAGCTGGCCCGCAACGGCGCCGGCTCGGCCGCCGGCCCCGGCGCCGCCTGCGACGCGCTCATCCAGCCCGTCGTCACCGGCCACGCCGACTACGACCTCCTGCACCACCTCGCCGGCCCCGGCTACCGCACCGACCCCGACGCCGCCGCCACTACCCGGCAGGCCGGCGACCGGCACGGCCTCATCCTGGAGCAGGCCATCGCCCTGCTATCCGGCCCCGCCGGCCGCGCCGCCCTGCTGCGCCGCCAGCTCGGCGGCCCCATCGCCGCCATCAGCCTGCCCCTGGACATCGCCGCCACCCTCGACACCATCCCGGTCCACCTGCGCCGCGCCGTCCGCAAACGCGACCAGCACTGCCGCTTCCCCGGCTGCGACATGCCCCCCGCCGGCTGCGACGTCCACCACCTCACCCACCGCAAAGACGGCGGCCGGCACGCCCTCACCAACCTCGCCCTGTTCTGCAGATTCCACCACCACATCGCCATCCACCGGTGGGACTGGCAGATCACCCTGCACCCCGACGGCACCACCACCGCCATCAGCCCCGACGGCACCAAAACCCTCCACAGCCACGCGCCACCCACCGCTGCCTAGGCCTGGCTATCGGAGGGACTGACCAGCAGTCGGCGAATAGCTGACGCGCGCACCAAGCTGACTTCACCACCAACAACACGAGCTGCAACCCTTGCTCCGCTGCGGATCATGGTTAGCTCTAGCGCCGATGCCTCGCTCCATGGCACGCAATAGGAGGCCGCTGCGACTAGCTTCCAGCCGACCACGGCCACCGGCCCGCGACAGCCCGTGCCGTCTAAGCCCTCTAATACGAGGCGCCGCTGACCGCGCCACCAATAGACGGGCATGCCCACCACGAGCAATCCGAGGATGCTCCCCAATGCGTATTCATATGCGCCGTGCATCCATCCCTGGTCCTGGCCGATGCTTGCGACTACTACGGCGACCCACCCGATCGGGAGAGCCAAGTCGCCGATCCAGTCACCCAGGACCACCGGCGATGGCGTGCGGTTGTGCAGCACCTTCAGGGCAAGACGTCTGGCTAGCACGACGGCGACGATGCCCTGCGCCACCATCGCCTCTCGGCAACTTCCCGCACTACGCCTCCGGCGTCCGGCTCGACGACGTGACCGCGTGCCTGCGGGTGCTGCTGACCGATCCAGCCTGCGCCGGGCTGGTCCTGACCGAGGTCAATCCCAGCTACGACGCCGATGGCAGCCAGCTCGACCGGTACGTGACCGCGCTGACCGCGGCGCTGGCTGGCGCGCCCGTCGCGGCCTGATAGCACCGCGGCCTGGCAAGCACCCGGCCTGGCAAGCACCGGCCTGACACGGCGCTGCCCGCGGCCTTAGACAGGCGTCTCGCACTGGATCTAGCGTCGTCCGGCGCTGAGCTAACCTCGGATGGCCGTGATATTGCTCACCGAGGCACCGCCAGCGGGCGAAAGCACGGATACGCTGACTGAAGTGTGCCCGGTATGTCGGCAACACGCGGCACCTGGTCGGAGGCTTCATGAGCAGTATCCGGGTGATCATCGCCAAGCCTGGCCTAGACGGCCATGATCGTGGCGCGAAGGTGGTGGCGCGGGCGCTGCGCGACGCCGGAGTCGAGGTCATCTACACCGGGCTGCACCAGACCCCGGAGCAGATCGTGTCGGCAGCATTGCAGGAGGACGCCGACGCGATCGGCTTGTCGATCCTGTCTGGCGCGCACATGACTCAGTTCAAGCGGGTGCTCGAGCTGCTGCGCGAGCGCGACGCCACCGATATCACTGTCTTCGGCGGCGGCATCATTCCCAATGCCGACATCGTCGAGCTCGAGCAGCTGGGCGTGGCCAAGATCTTCACTCCTGGCGCGACAACGACGGAGATCGTGAACTGGGTGCGATCCGCGCTCGGCAGCGAAGAACCCGTCGGTCACCACGCCACATAATGCGGGCCCGGCGCCCGCGACCCAGGTGACACCTGCTGGTCTGGCCGGGGCTAGGCTTCCAGCCGCGGGGCGCGGGCGCGCCGCGACGATTCCCGAACGCGAAGGACGAACCCGAGTGGACCTGTTCGAGTACCAGGCGAAGGAGCTCTTCGCCGAGTACGGTGTCCCGATTCCGCAGGGCAAGGTCGCCAGCACAGCCGATGAGGCCAGGCAGATCGCTGCGGACTTCGCGGCGGCCGGCAAGGCCGGGGCCAAGCCGCTGGTGGTGATCAAGGCCCAGGTCAAGACGGGCGGGCGCGGCAAGGCCGGCGGGGTCAAGCTGGCAGACACCCCGGACGAAGCCGCTGAGAAGGCAAGCAAGATCCTCGGCATGGATATCAAGGGCCACACTGTCCACACGGTCCTGGTCGCCGAGGACACCGACATCGCTCAGGAGTACTACCTTTCCTTCCTGCTCGACCGCGCGGAGCGCACGTTCTTGTCGATGTGCTCGGTCGAGGGCGGCGTGGAGATCGAGGAAGTAGCTAGGACCAACCCGCAGGCGCTGGCCAAGATCCCGGTCAGCCCGCTCACCGGTGTGGACCACGCCAAGGCGCTCGAGATCGTGCAGGCCGGCGGGCTGCCACCCGAGGCGCAGGCTGGGGCGGCCGAGCTCGCCGAGCGCCTGTGGGCGGTGTTCACCGACGAAGACGCCACCCTTGTCGAGGTGAATCCGCTCGTCTATACCGGCGACGGCCGCGTGATCGCGCTGGACGCGAAGGTCACGCTCGACGACAACGCATCGTTCCGCCAGGACTGGGCGCAGTTTGCCGACCCGTCCGCCGTCGATCCGATCGAGGCACGGGCAAAAGCCAAGCACCTGAATTACGTGAAGCTGAACGGTTCCGTCGGGATTATCGGGAACGGGGCCGGATTGGTTATGTCCACGCTTGACGTGGTCGCCTATGCCGGTGAGGAATTCGGCGGCGTACAGCCCGCCAACTTCCTGGACATCGGGGGCGGCGCGTCGGCCGAGGTGATGGCCAACGGACTGGATATTGTGCTGTCCGACCCCGACGTACGCAGCGTCCTGGTGAATGTCTTCGGCGGCATCACCTCGTGTGACGCCGTCGCCAACGGCATCGTGTCCGCGATCGCGCTGCTAGCCGAGCGCGGTGAGCCGGTACGGCATCCGATCGTGGTGCGACTCGACGGCAACAAAGCGGTCGAGGGGCGCCAGATCCTGGCGGAGGCCGGGCTGCCGCTCGTCGAGCAGGTCGCGACCATGGACAATGCGGCGCGCCGCGCCGCCGAGCTGGCCGCCGCGGCCGCGAACGGAGCATGACATGGCTATCTTCCTGACCGCCGACAGCCGCGTCATCGTGCAGGGCATCACCGGCTCGGAGGGCCGTAAGCACGGCGCGCGGATGATCGCGGCCGGGACCAAGGTCGTCGGCGGCACCAACCCGCGCAAGGCGGGCCAGACCGTGGATCTGTCCGGACAGCAGGTGCCCGTGTTCGCGACCGTCGGCGAGGCGATGGCCGCCACCGGTGCCGACGTGTCGGTCGTATTCGTACCGCCGGCCGGCACCAAAGACGCCGTCATCGAGGCCATCGACGCGCAGATCCCGCTGGTCATAGTCATCACCGAGGGCGTTCCTGTGCACGACACCGCCAACGTCTGGGCGTACGCGAGCGCGACCGGTAACCGGACGAGAATCGTGGGCCCGAACTGCCCCGGCGTTGCCTCACCTGGCAAGTCCAACGCTGGCATCATCCCGGCCGACATCACCGCAGAGGGCCGGATCGGCCTGGTCTCCAAGTCCGGCACTCTGACCTACCAGATGATGTACGAGCTGCGCGACATCGGCTTCTCGACCGCCGTGGGCATCGGCGGCGACCCGATCATCGGTACCACGCACATCGACTGCCTCAGGGCGTTCCAGGATGACCCGGAGACTGACGCGATCGTGATGATCGGCGAGATCGGCGGCGACGCCGAGGAGCGGGCCGCCGCGTTCATCGAGCGCAATGTCACTAAGCCAGTCGTGGCCTACGTGGCGGGCTTCACCGCCCCGGAGGGCAAGACCATGGGTCATGCGGGCGCGATCATCTCCGGCTCGGCAGGCACTGCGCAGGCCAAGAAGGAAGCGCTGGAGAAGGTCGGCGTGCGCGTCGGCCGGACGCCGAGCGAGACCGCGCGCCTGGTCCGCGACATCGTGCGGGCGCACTAAGCAGGCAGCACCGAGCAGGCAACACTGAGCAGGCAGCACCGAGCAGGCAGCACTGAGCAGGCAGCACTGAGCAGGCAGCACTGAGCAGGCGCAGCGGTCGCAACGCGTGTACCTCCGGTACGAAACTTTCGTACTAGCGGTACACGCGTCCAGTTCGGCCGAGGACGTGACGGTCGTCGCGCGGCCTCGGTTGTCCGGCTGAGCTGCTTATTGCCGGTCTGGCCAGTCGGCGCGCCTCCGCAGTGTTCGCGCGCTGGATTGCCAGGCTTGAGTCTTGTGACTGCTTCTGCCGTTGGTGCCCGTCGCGCCCGTGCTGGCGCTGGTACGTCAGGCTCGGACGGCGACCCGGCTGCGATGCAGCGGCCGCTGCTCGTCGTCGGCGCCATTGCGGCGGGCGTGGCCATGGCAGGCGGGCTCGCCGTCATCACCCTGCTCGTCCTCGCGGGCTGGATCGCGGCGCCGGACGCTGGCGCCGGCCTGCCCGCGGTCCTGCGCGCAGCGGCCGCGCTCTGGCTGGTCGGTCACCACGTGGGCTTCACCTTCCGCGGCGCCGGCCGGATCGGCCTGCTGCCGCTCGGACTGGTCTTGCTGCCGGGTGCGCTGCTGTGGCGGGCCGGCCGGTGGGTCGTCCGGGTCGGCGGCGTGTCCAGGCTGCGGCATGTCGGCTACGCGGCGGTCGCGCTGGCGGTGCCATACGCGGTACTCACCGGGGTGCTCGCGGTCGCGAGCAGGTCAGCACGGGAGTCCTCGTCGGTCCTGCAGGCGGTGGCGTGCGGCCTGGTGCTCGCGCTGACGGCGGGCGGACTCGGCGGTGCCAGGGCCCTGGCACCGTGGCCGCGGCTGATCGGGCTGCTGCCACCGCGGCAGCGATCGCTCGTCGTCGCGGTGGCGGGCGTGCTGGCCGCGCTGGTCACGGCCGGTGCAGTGCTGGCCGGAGCGTCCCTGGCCGTCCACTTGCATGAGGCAGCGACGCTGCAGCGTGCGCTCGCGCCCGACGCGGTCGGGCTTGTGCTGCTGCTGTTGCTTCAGCTCAGTTATCTGCCGAACGCTGTCGTCTGGGCGATCGCGTTCTCGCTCGGACCCGGCTTCGCGTTCGGCTCGGCGACCATTGTGGCGCCGACCGGATCGGCACTGACTCAGCTGCCCGCGTTCCCCATGCTGGCCGCCCTCCCGCCCGGATTGCACGCCGCGATGCCGGGGTGGATCGAGCCGACGGTGCTGGCCCTGCCGTACCTGGCCGGCGGGCTTGGCGGGCTGCTGCTGGTCCGGGCCGGGCCGGCCCTTGCGCTCGACGCCGCGCCGCTGTGGGGCCTCGCGTGCGGCGCAGTCTCCGGCTGCGTACTCGGGCTGCTGGCCGCCGCTTCCGGCGGTCCGCTTGGCAACGGCAGGCTCGCCGCTGTCGGCCCGTCGCCCTGGCAGGTGGGTGCCGTCTCCGCCCTGGAGATCGGGGTGGCCGCTGCCGTCACCGCAGGCGCCGCGAACTACCTCGCCCTGCGCCGGGCTGGCACGCTGTCCGCCGGGGCGCTGTCCGCCGGGGCTCAGCGCGGCCAGGCGGCAGCCAGCCCTAATGGCGCCCGTGCCGATACAGCGCATACGGATGCGGGCCGTGCCGACGCAAGCCATGCCGACGTGGCCGAGTCCGGTCACGTCATCTACCTGGACCCGTGGGCCGGCGATCCGCCGCGCGGCTCACGGCCGACTCGGCGCGGCCCCTCAAGCCTGCCTTAGGTCACTCGTAGCCGCCCGATGAGCGCGGCCAGCAGCGCCGCGCGCTCTGGCATGGCGTCGGTGCGCACATGTTCGCCCTCGGCGTGCGCGCCATCCCCGACGGCGCCGAGACCGTCGAGCGTCGGGCACCCGACTGCGGCCGTGAAGTTGCCGTCCGAGCCGCCGCCGACTACGACGCCATCCAGGGCAGGCGCGCCCAGGCTCGCCGCGGCCTCCTGCGCTTGCTCGAACAGCGCGGCGCTGGCGGTGGTGGGCAGGGGCGGGCGGTTCGGCCCGCCGCTGACCGACAGCGTGGTGCCGGGCATCGTCGCAGTGAGGGCTCTCAGCTCCCGGTCGACGCGGTCTGCCTCGGCTGGCTCGGCTACCCGGACGTCCAGCTCGACGTAGGCGTGCGCCGGGACCACATTCGCCGCCGTTCCGGCTGCGGCGAGCGTCGGCGTCACCGTCGTCCCGGCTGCAGGCCTGGCTAGGGCGCCGACGCGGCCGATGACCTCGGCGAGCGAGACCAGCGCATTCGCCCCTTTTTCCGGCTCCAGCCCGGCGTGCGCGGCCAGGCCGGCGACATCGAGGCGGTACGACCCCGTTCCCTTCCGTCCGATCTTTAGTGCACCGTGTGCTGACGGCTCGAGGATCAGGGCCGCGGCGGCCGCTCGCCCGATCTGCTCGATCAGTGGCCGGCTCGTCGGTGAGCCGACCTCCTCATCGGTGGTGATCAGGATCTCCAGGCCGGCCCGGTCAGCCAGCACGCTGACCGCGTGCAGGAGCTGAACGATCCCGGCCTTCATGTCGAAACAACCGGGGCCGGTCGCGGTGCCGGCCGCCTGGTCCACGCTGACGGGCCAGCGCCGCAGGGTGCCAAGCGGCCACACGGTGTCGGCGTGGCCGATCAGAGCGATGGGGCGCTGACCTGCGGGGGCGGGCCAGCGCCAGCGCACGTGAGTACGGTCGCCGGCTGTGACCAGCTCGCCGCGGTCCCCGATGACGGCCGCTGCGATCTGGCGGACTACCTCGACCCCGGCCGCGCAGGCAGCCAGGTCACTGGACGGGGTCTCCGCACTGACGAGTGCGGCGAGCTGGTCGACCATGACGCCAGTGCGGCCGCGCAGCTCTGCCAGCAGCGAGCCCGCGGGGCCTGGCGGGTGGGAATCGGGCATGTCCGCCATCTTGCCGCGGCGCTGCGGTCCGCGGCAGGGGAAACTGCGTCGGCTTGTACCCTGAGACCGCTAGCTGATCCGCCCGGCCGGTGCCCGCGTCACCAGATGCGTTGGCACCTGATGAGCAGAGGAGCTCACCGTCAGCCCGTCGCGATTGCTGGTGCTGGTCTCCGGCACAGGCAGCATTCTCCAGGCATTGATGGACGCGTGCGCAGATCCCGCCTATGGTGCGCAGATCGTCGCCGTGGGCGCGGACCGCGAGGGCGCCGGCGGCGTCGACCGAGCTCGGGCAGCTGGCCTGCCGACCTTCGTCCGGCCGCTGGCTGACTCGCCCGACCGGGCCGCCTGGGACAAGGCGCTGACCCAGGACTGCGCGGCGTTCGAGCCGGATCTGATCATCGCGGCCGGGTTCCTGAAGCTGGTCGGCGCTGATTTCCTGGCCGAGTTCGGTGGCCGGATGATCAACACGCATCCCGCGCTGCTACCGTCCTTCCCCGGCATGCACAGTGTCCGGGACGCGCTCGCGCACGGCGTGAAGGTGACGGGGTGCAGTGTCATCCTGGCCGACGCCGGGGTGGACAGCGGCCCGATCCTGGCCCAGGCCGCAGTGCCCGTATGGGACGACGACGACGAGGACTCGCTGCACGAGCGGATCAAGGTCGCCGAGCGGGCCGTCGTGGTGGAGACGATCGGCCGGATGGTGCGCGAGGGCTGGTCGGTGCAGGGCCGGACGGCAAGGATCGGCAGGTGACCGGCAAGGTGATCGGGTGGCAGGTGAACGCGTGACGAACGTGGCGATCCGGCGGGCGCTGATCAGCGTCTACGACAAGAGCGGCCTGGCTGAGCTGGCCACTGCCTTGGACGCGGCCGGGGTCCAGATCGTGTCGACGGGCAGCACGGCGGCGACGATCGCGGCCGCCGGGGTGCCCGTCACCCCGGTCGAGGACCTCACCGGCTTCCCTGAGTGCCTGGACGGCAGGGTCAAGACGCTGCATCCCGCCGTGCACGCGGGCCTGCTCGCCGACCTGGCGAAGGAAAGCCATCGCGAGCAGATCGCCGAGCTGGGCATCGAGCCCTTCGACCTGCTCGTGTCCAATCTCTACCCGTTCGAGCAGACGGTCGCGAGCGGCGCGAGCCCGGCCGAGTGCGTCGAGCAGATCGACATCGGCGGCCCGGCAATGGTCAGGGCGGGCGCTAAGAATCACGCGACGGTGGCAGTGGTCACCAGCCCGGCGAGTTACCCGGACGTGATCGCGGCGCTGGGGGACGGTGGCTTCACGCTTGAGCAGCGGCGGCGCTTGGCAGCGCAGGCCTATGCGCATACGGCCGCCTACGACGCGGCGGTGTCGTCCTGGTTTGCCTCGGTCTACGCGCCGGACGAGGTCGCGGCGGAGACCGGCTGGCCCGACATGACCGCGACGGTGTGGACGCGGAAGGACGTGCTCCGGTACGGGGAGAACCCGCATCAGCGGGCGGCGCTGTACCTGCGAGCCGGGGCGGCCGGGTCTGGCGGGGCTGGCGGCGCTGGCGGGGCAGGTGCTGGGATCGCCGGGGCGCAGGTGCTGCACGGCAAGGCGATGTCCTACAACAACTACGTGGACGCCGATGCGGCCCGGCGGGCGGCGTTCGGCTTCAGCGACCCGTGCGTGGCGATCATGAAGCACGCCAATCCGTGCGGCATCGCCGTGGCCTCGGATCTGGCCGAGGCGCACCGCAAGGCCAACGCCTGCGACCCGGTGTCCGCGTTCGGCGGGGTCATCGCCGCGAACGGCACCGTGACAAAAGAGATGGCCGCCCAGGTCGCCGAGATCTTCACCGAGGTGATCATTGCCCCCGACTTCGAGCCCGGCGCGCTGGAGATCCTGACGGCCAAGAAGAACCAGCGACTGCTGCGCTGCGCGGCGCCCGCCGGCCCGGGCGGCCAGGACTGGCGCCAGGTGAGCGGCGGCATGCTGATGCAGACCCCGGACACCGGCGCCGAGCCCGGCGACCGCGCCGCGAACTGGCGGCTTGTGGCGGGCACGGCCGCGGACCCGAGCCTGCTGGCAGACCTGGAGTTCGCCTGGCGTGCCTGCCGCGCGGTGAAATCCAACGCGATCCTGCTCGCGGTCGACGAGGCCAGCGTCGGCATCGGCATGGGCCAGGTCAACCGGGTCGACGCGTGCCGGCTGGCGGTGACCAGGGCGGGGGACCGGGCGGCGGGCTCGGCAGCCGCCAGCGACGCCTTCTTCCCGTTCGCCGATGGACTGGAGATCCTGACCAAGGCCGGAGTCCGGGCGATCGCCGAGCCGGGTGGCTCGGTCCGGGACGACGAGGTGATTGCGGCCGCGGAGGCGGCTGGCGTGGCGCTCTACTTCACCGGTGTCCGCCACTTCTACCACTGACGGGCCGTGCCTAGCTGGTGGCCCCTGGCGGCTAGCCGGGCCTCGGTAGCAGGCAGCGCTGGGTATCGGGCAGAATGAGCGCGCTATGAGTGCGACAATTCTGGACGGCAAAGCCGTGGCCAAGGCCATCCGTGAGGAGCTCAGCGGGCGGGTGGCCAAGCTCGCTGAGGCTGGCATCATCCCAGGTCTCGGCACGGTGCTCGTCGGCGACGACCCTGGCAGCCAGTCCTATGTGGCCGGGAAGCACAGGGACTGCGCGCAGGTAGGGATTGTCAGTATCCGCCGCGACCTGCCGGCCACCGCCTCGCAGCAGCAAGTTGAGGACGTCGTCGCCGAGCTGAACGCGGACCCGGCCTGCACGGGCTACATCGTCCAGTTGCCGCTGCCCGCCGGCCTGGACGCACAGCGCATCCTCGCCCTGCTTGACCCTGCCAAGGACGCTGACGGACTGCAGCCAGTCAACCTCGGCAAGCTCGTGCTCGGCCAGCCAGGGCCGCTGCCGTGCACGCCCAAGGGCATTGTCGAGCTGCTACGCCGGTACGACGTGCCAATCGCCGGCGCGGACGTCACGGTCATCGGCCGTGGCATCACCGTGGGCCGCGCGCTCGGCCTGGTGCTGAC
>DASXKI010000051.1:0-3073 GCA_036496945.1 Streptosporangiaceae bacterium
GCTTGCGGAAATCATTGATTTCCTCGTCGAGACCGGCCAGCGGATCGGCAACCCCGGCAACCCCTTCGTGCAGGAATGCATCGATCGCATGGCCGCCACCCACGTACTGCCGCGTGCCGTGCTTGAAGCGCAGGTCAAGGGCGCGGCGGCTTACCTGGACAAGCGACTGCTCCAAACGGTGGTCGAGCAGAACTTTCCCGATCCCAAGGCGCTGGACGAGTGGGTGCCCAAGCGAGACTTCACCGGGCGCAAGAGCTTCGTTCGCGCTTTCGCGCCGAGGCTGATCCATGTCCTGCCTGGGAACTCCCCGGGTGTCGCGGTAAAGTCCATCGCCCAGGGAGCGATGGTCAAGGCCGTCAACCTGTTCAAGATGTCCTCGAGCGATCCCTTCACTACCGTCGCGGTCTTGCGGACAATGGCGGACATTGACCGCGACCATCCCGTGGTGAAGTCGATGTCGGCGGTCTACTGGCGCGGCGGCGACGATGCGGTGGAGCGGGCGCTGTATCGTCCCCAGTATTTCGACAAGATCGTGGCCTGGGGCGGCGGCGACGCGATCAGCAACGTGATCAAGTATCTCGGGCCTGGTTTCCAGCTGGTGTCGTTCGACCCGAAGACGTCGATCTCGATGGTTGGCAGGGAGGCTGTCTCAAGCGACGAGGCGCTCGACCTCGCCGCCGACCTCGCCGCCGCCGACGTCATGGTCCTCAACCAGGAAGCCTGCGTCGCCAGCCGGTTCGTCTTCGTCGAGGCGGACCAGCGCGACGCGGACCGATTCTGCGAGCGGCTCCACGCGCGGATCGTCGAGAAGGCGGCTGCCTCGGGCGACGCCAGGCCGCTCGATCTGGACCTGCGCGAGCAGATTGACATGCTGGTGATGCTCGACGACGAGTTCCGCGTCTGGGGCAAGACCGATGGCAAGGGACTGGTGATCCGATCAGACGAGCCTGTGGACTTCCATCCCGTCAACAAGACCGCCAACGTCGTCCGGGTGGACTCGCTCGACGATGCCACGCGGTACGTGAACGTGGCAACGCAGACGGTCGGGTTCTATCCGTTCGAGCGGATGCCGGACTATCGCGACCAGCTCGCGAGCTGCGGAGCCCAGCGCATCGTCCGGCTGGGTGAGGCGGGGCCGAGTACCATTGGCAACCCGCACGATGCCATGTATCCGCTGCATCGCTTCGTGCACTGGATGGCACACGAAGACGGGGTGGAGCCGCACTAGGAACGCGTCCCGGCGCAGACCGGCGAGCCGGCCAGCTGATCGCCGGCCTGATGAGGGAGGTGCGGCGATGGCTGGCCCGGGAACGAGGGATGACCTCGGGCACCCGTTCCGGCGGGCGGCGCCGGCGCGGCGAGTGGTATCGCTGGTGCCGTCGCTGACGGAGTCGGTCGCGGCAACCCGCCCGGAGGCGCTGGCCGGCGCGACGATCTGGTGCAGCCACCCGGCAGGCCTTGACGTGCCGCGCGTCCGCGGGACGAAGAATCCCGACCTGGGCGCGATCGCCGCCCTCGAGCCGGACATAGTGCTGGCGAACCAGGAGGAGAACCGGCGGGTGGACGTGGAACGGCTGCGCGCGGCCGGGATTCCCGTCTGGGTGACGGTGATCAGGACCTTGGACGAGGCATTCGCGTCGCTTGGCCGGGTGTTCGCCGATGCGCTCGGCTGGCCGGAGCCCGCCTGGCTCGGCCAGGCCCGCGACGCGTGGCGGGAACCAGCGCCGGAGCCGCCGGTCCGGGCGGCGATCCCGATATGGCGCGATCCGTGGATGGTGGTGGGATCGGCCACCTTCGCGGGCGACGTTGCCGCCCGTCTCGGCCTCGACAACGTATACCGCGACCAGCCGGAACGCTACCCGCACGTCAGCCTGGACGACCTGGCCGCCCGCGGGCCCGAGCTGATCGTCCTGCCGGACGAGCCCTACGCGTTCAGTCCGGTCGACGGTCCCGAGATGTTCCCCGGCCTCCGGGTGGCGCTGGTCGAGGGGCGGAGCCTGACCTGGTACGGGCCGTCCCTGGTGACCGCGCGCGCGGTGCTGCTCGAACAGCTCGCCAAATAGCCTGACAGGTACAATGATTTAACTATGCTTACTACCAGGCCTGCTCTACCCGCTCGCCCATTGACTTGACTGACTGGTCGGGTTAATTTTCAGTGACGCTGGCCATCGGGTAGCCGAGCACATGTCGCGAAACGGAGGCGCTCATGCACCCGGTAGATATCGCCGCGCTGTTGCTGAGGGCGGTTCTCGGCATCACCATGCTGGCCCACGGCTGGAATCACGCGTTCGGTGGTGGCAAGATCGCGGGCACCACCCGCTGGTTCGCCTCCATCGGCATGCGGCCGGCCTGGGTGCACGCCTACGTGGCGACTCTCACGGAAATCGGTGCTGGCGTGCTGCTCCTGCTCGGGCTGCTCACCCCCCTGGCGGCGGCCGCCGTCCTCGGCACCATGCTGGTCGCGCTGGTCACCGCCCACCTCAAGAACGGGTTCTTCATCTTCCGGCCGGGCCAGGGGTATGAGTACGTGCTGATGATCTGCGTGGTGGCGGTCGCACTATCCGGAACGGGGGCGGGATGGCTGTCCCTCGACCATGCGATCGGCTACCCGATCAGCGGCTGGGTGGCCTACGCGGTCTGCTTGGGGGCCGGCGTCGGCGGCGCGGCCCTCACCCTGCTCACTTCCTGGCGCCCGGCCCCCACGGTGACCGAGACGGGCGCGGCCTAGACCGCGGCCAGCGCCGCGGCGTAGCGATCGAGGACGGCGAGGATATCGCCCTCGACGGCCTGCAGGTCGAGCACTACCTGGTCGACGCCCAGCGCCCGGAAGCGTTCGAAGCTCCGGCGCAGGGTGCCGTCGTCGACGGTGCCGAGCATCGGCCGGATGAGAGGCCCGGCCGCGGCCCGGCCGGCCTCGGCCCACCGCGAGCGTAGCGTCGTGACCTGCGCGGCGAAGACGTCCAGATCGCCGGCGAAGCCGATCCAGCCGTCCGCCCAGCCGACGATCTCGGCGTAGCCGCGCGGTGTCAGCTGGCAGCCGAGGAGCACCGGGACCGACGGCTGCTGCACCGGC
>DASXKI010000052.1:0-7460 GCA_036496945.1 Streptosporangiaceae bacterium
CGCTCGATCGCATGGCGTGCCGCCCCGGACGCCGGATCGAGCCCGAAGATCTGCAAGGTTTGGAGGCTGTGCATCGTCGCTGTCCAGGGCTGCCCGGGTTCGCCGCCGCTGTAGGACGCCGGGAAGCAGGCGCCGCCATCCCACAACCCGTCGGCGCCCTCGAGTGCTAGAAGGCGGCCGCCCCAGCCCTCGTGCTCAACACGCGCTCGTTCGGCGGCGACTTCATCGGGCGAGGCGTCAGTGAGATCGCGCAGCACCTGCCAGCGAATGGCCGGGTCGGAATCGAGCAGCCAGTCGATCACGGTCATCGGGGCAGTCATCGACGACTCCTGGATGATGGCGTTCGGGTTGGCGTTCTTCGTCATGAGGTTCACGCTAGATCCGATTCCGGACAATCGTCTTCCGGAAATCCTGCAGCCGTGGCTGAAGATGCGGAAAATATTGAACCCGCGGGACCAGACACCCCGCAGAAGGTATCGGTATTGGGGGTTACTCAGGGCGCAGGCCGCGTCCCGGTGCGTTCGATCTGGCTGATCAGCAGCTTGAGCTGGGCGATCTCCTCGGCGAGAGCGGCCTCGCCGGCTTTAGTGAGGCTGATCCAGGTGCGGGCGCGTTTTCCGACGTAGCCCTTTTCGAGGCTGACGAGCCCGGCGTTCTCGAGGACACCGAGGTGCTGGGATAGGTTGCCTGCGCTCAGTTCCAGGTTGTCCCGCAGATAGCTGAACTCGACTTGCCGTGCCTCGTGGGCGATCGTGAGGATGCCGAGCCGCACCCGCTGATGGACGATGTCGTCGAGCCCGTTAGCGGGATGACCGGTCACGGTGCGGGTGACCGGAGTTAGCAATACAAACCACTCTGCGCTAGAGACCATGTCTTTCGACCTGATCAGTCGAGAGCCATGCTGAAGCCATCTCGCTGTTCAGCCCACCAGCGCCGTCTTCGATCGAACCTCGCGGCGCCTCCCATCTCGGCCCACATCTTGACGAAGCCGGCGTCGCCGGCCTCGGCTCTGCGGCGCACGAACTCCCCGCCACGGGCAATTGCTGCCGACACGACGTCCAGCAGTTCCTGACGCTCAGCAGCGTGAAGGCCGTATACGTCCGCGATGAGCCGGAGTCGCCTAGCCTTGCCAGCGGGCTGCCAACCAAGCCGGGCCGCGCTGATTTCGTCGTCGATCGGCACGCACATGAGGGCGAACCGCATGACGTCATACAACGGGCGGCCAGGGGCCGCAAAGTCGAAATCCAGCAGTCCGACCGCAACTCCGTCGTGGAAAACGATGTTCTCGAGGCACACGTCGTTGTGACAGACGATAGGTCCGCCAGCGGGATCCGCCAGCTCCGAACTCCAGGTCGTCCCCGTCAGGTCGAACGATCGAGACGCAGCGTGAAAGCGGCGCAAGAGCATCGCGACAGATACCAGGGTGTCGTCCGTCTGCGCCCAGGGCGGATACGGCGGCACGGCCACGTCACCCGGACGGAACACGAGCCGCTCACGGCCGTCCTGGTCAATGCCGACTGGCGTCGGCGCGCCATCGAAACCTTCCGCCTGGAGCCACCGCAGCAGCCGATGAACTGAAGCCGAATGAGAGGTCGAAGGACGGAGAACGTGCTCGCCGGCCCGCGTTACGCGTCCGGCGTTGGCGATTCCGCCAGCAAGCTGTTCTTCGTGCACTCGGATAACGCCGGCTCGTAGGCAAGGATATCGCCGGGCTGGCATTCTAGCTCCGCGCATAGCCTGGCCAGCGTGCTGCCGGCCGGTCTTCGGCACGCCCATACAGTTGCGCCAGCGACTGCGCGGCTTCGGCGATCCTGCTGCGCAGTGCCTCCGGCGCCAGAATTTCCACCTCAGCGGCGAGGCTCAGGAACGCCGACTGCGCATGCTGCAGTGACTCGATCGGTACGACGGCTGTCACCCAGCCGGTCACGTCCGGCGCGGTGGCGGTCGCGTCCACGGCGCTGACGACTGTCGAACTCATCAGGTCAGCCAGACGACCCCGTCCAGCGGGCGAGAGCCGTATGGTCGCCTCGCCCTGCGCGAGTTCCAGGCGGAATCGACTGACGTGCGCTGCCCAGTAGGCGGGCAGGTCGAAGTCACTTCGCCGCTCGAACTGCTCGCCGAGGTCGGTCATGGTCAGGACCTGGCTGACGCGGTAGGTTCGCATCCCACCGTCGCAGGCGGCGACGAGGTACCACTTGCCCGCCTTGAGCACGATGCCGTAAGGCTCGAGCGTCCTGGTGACATCGGTGGGCGCGACCCAGCGCCGGTACCGCACCCTGATCACGCACTGACCCCACACCGCATCGGCGATCGCGGCCAGGTAGGGCGATGAGTCGCCGTCGTGATACCAGCCAGGCGCGTCCAGGTGGAACCGCTCCTGAATCCGGGCGGATCGCTCGCGCAGTTCGGCCGGGATCGCCGCTTGCAGTTTCAGCCGGGCAGCGGCGAGCACAGTGCCGAGCCCAAGTTCCGCGGCCGCGTCCGGCATCGCAGCCAGATGCATGGCTTCCGCCTCAGCTGCTGTCAGCCCGGTCAGCCTGGTGCGATAGCCACCCACGAGCCGGTAACCGCCGGCCCGGCCGGTCTCGGCGTACACCGGGATCCCTGCTGCGCTCAGCGAGTCGACGTCACGGTAGATCGTGCGGACCGAGACCTCCAGCTCGTCGGCCAGTTGCTGCGCCGTCAACTGCCCTCGTGCCTGCAGGAGCAGCAGCATGGCGACTAGCCGGCTTGCGCGCATAAACCCTGACACTAGCTGTCAGGGTTGCTGGCTAGCGTGGCAGGTATGACATTCATCGAGAAATCACCGGAGGCCAATGTGACCGGGACTGGCGACTTCGACTTCTTCGTCGGGTCATGGAATGGCGTGCAGCGGCGTCGAAAGGCATGGCTGGCAGACTGCGAGGAGTGGACTGAGTTCACCTCGACGACGCGATGCTGGCAGATGTTCGGCGGCGCCGCCAACGTGGACGAGGTGATCTTCCCCGAGCTCGGCCTCAGCGGGCTCAGCGTCCGCCTCCTGGATCCGGCGACCGGGAACTGGTCGATCTACTGGGCTAGCAGCCGCGACGGCATTCTCGGATTGCCGCCAGTGATCGGCCGGTTCGAGAGCGGCATCGGCCAGTTCTACTGCGATGAAGTCCTCGACGGTAGGGCTATCAGGACGCGCTTCACGTGGTCTGGCATCACTGCCGACTCAGCCCACTGGGAGCAGGCGTTCTCGCCCGATGGCGGTCAGACCTGGGAGACCAACTGGACGGCGGACTTCCGTCGACCCTCATAGCTCGCGATAACCGCCAGAGATCAGGTCATGCAGCGAGGTGCCGGCCGGCAGCCTCCAGTCGAGCTTGCACGCCGCGGCGTTTCACGAACTCGGTCACTGCCGGCCGTCAAGGACGCCGAAGCTGGCGTTGATCTGCTGGAACGTGGCGCGCGCGCCGAGCTGATGGAACGCGTCGAGGGCGCTGAGGTAGGCCTCGGTAAAGGCGCCGTGCCCGGCGAGGTCACCGAACAGGTGCTCATTGGTGATGAAGGTGAGCGGCTCGTCGTGCTGCCGCCGCGCTAGCGCCATCAGCTCATCCCGGAGCGTGTCCACGACTTCGATCGGCTGCCCATGCTCGTCGACGCCCTCGGCGTACCTGGCCCAGCTCGCTACAACGGCAGCCGAGCGCGCGACCGGATCGCCAGCTGCGAGGTTGTGGCGAATCACGGGCACGAGCCATTTCGGGATGCGGTCTGAGCTGGCCGCGCAGAGCCTGGTCAGCGTGTCCCGCACGGCCGGGTTGCGGAACCGATCCAGCAGCGTGGCGATGTAGGCGTCCAGGTCGACACCTGGCACGCGGGGCAGCGTTGGCCGGGCCTCGAGCTGCATGTACCCGGTGAGGAAGTCGGCGAAGACCGGGTCGGCCGCGGCCTCGTGCACATACCGGTAGCCCGCCAGGAAGCCCGCGTAGCCGAGGGCCTGATGGCTGCAGTTCAGCAGGCGGAGTTTCATGAGCTCGTACGGCGTGACGTCGGACACCAGCTGCACACCACAGTCCTCCAGCGGCGGCCGGCCGGTCGGGAAGCTGTCCTGGAGCACCCACTGCGTGAACGGCTCGCAGACGACCGGCCAGGCGTCCTCGATACCGAACTCTGCTCGCAGCCGCTCGATGTCCTCGGCTGTCGTCACCGGAGTGATGCGGTCCACCATCGAGTTCGGGAACGAGACTTCGGCCCGCAGCCAGGCTCCAAGGCCCGGCTCCTTCAGCTCGGCGAACGCGGCGAACATCGCCCGGGCGATATCGCCGTTGCCCTGGATGTTGTCGCAGGACGCGACCGTGAACGGGGCGACGCCAGCGGCCCGGCGGCGGCGTAGCGCCTCGGTCACGAAGCCGAACACGGTCTCAGGCGCTCCATCGGAGCCCAGGTCGCGCTGGACGGCCTCGTTCCGGTCATCAAACTCGCCGGTGGCGGGACGGAAGTTGTAGCCACCCTCGGTGATCGTCAGGCTGACGATCCGGGTACGGGGGTCGGCAAGCCGGTCCAGCACCTGGCCGGGCACATCCGGCGCGAACAGGTACTCCGCGAGCGAGCCGATCACGCGTGGCCCGATCGTGCCGTCGGCGTGCTTCACCATGAGGGTGTACAAGCCGTCCTGCGCGGCGAACACACCGGCCTTGTGCCGGTCAGGCCGGAGCACGTCGACCGCGCAGATCCCCCAGTCCAGCGCCTGGCCGACGTTCATCAGCCGGTCGATGTACAACGCCTGATGGGATCGGTGGAACGCGCCAGCGCCGAAATGCACGATGCCGACCCGGACCTCACTGCGGTCGTAGTCGGGGATCGCGACAGCCTCGCCGAGGCTGGCCAGAGTCGCAGCTCGCAGTCGGGTCTCGGCCTCCGCCATGTCCAGAAAGCTATCGTCCTGCGCCCCGCGTTCGGTAACCTGCGCCCTGTGCCCGACCGACTGCCGACCTTCGCGGTCATCGGCGAGGCGCTCCTCGACCTGGCCGCCCCTGCCGATGACGGCGCCAGCATCGCCCGCCCCGGCGGCAGCCCGATGAACGTCGCAATCGGGCTAGCGCGGCTCGGGCAGTCGACGGCGTTCGCGGGCCGGATGTCGGACGACCCGATCGGCACGATACTGCGCCGCCACCTGGAGCGCTCGGCGGTCGACCTGAGGCACGTCGTGCACGCGGCTGACCCGAGCACGATCGCGCTGGTGGAGCTCTCCGAGGGCCAGGCGCGCTACGAGTTCTCGTTGCGCGGGGCGGACTTTCAGTGGTCGGCGGCCGAACTGGCGTTCCTGCCGGGCGGCGCGCAAGCCGTGCACTTTGGCTCGCTAGCGTCCTGGCTGCCGCCAGGCGACGCCGCGGTCGGCGCCGTTATCGGCAGGCTACGCCGCGAGGGCTCGGTCCTGATCAGCTACGACCCCAATGTCAGGCCGGCGCTGCTGCCCGACGCCGCGGCGGCGCGCCGCCAGATCGAGCAGTCTGTCGGCCTCGCTCACATCGTCAAGGCCAGCTCGGACGACCTCGCCTGGCTGTACGGGGCGGCGGAGACCGCCGGCGCCGTCGCGGGGCGCTGGCTTGACCTCGGCGCGGAGGTCGTGGTCATCACCGCCGGACCTGACGGCGCCACCGCGTGGACGCGACGGCAGCCGCCTGTCACCCGGCCAGCCTTCCCGGCACCGCTCGCGGACACCGTGGGCGCCGGGGATGCATTCACGAGCGGGCTGCTGGATGCACTTGCCCGGCGGGATCTCCTCGCCCCGGCCAGCCTGGCCGAGCTTGGCGACGTCGCGACGCTCGCGGGCGTCCTGGACGACGCCGCGCTCATCGCGGGCATCACGGTCAGCCGGGCAGGCGCTGATCCACCGCGCGCAACCGAGGCCGCCGCGCTGCGCCGGTCCGACGGGCTGGGCCGGTCCGGCGGTCTGGGGCGGTCCGGAGGGCCGGGCTAGGATCCGGTCGCGCCGTCGCCTGCGAGCAAGCCGTCGAGGTCGGCTGTCGTGATGACGTGCGCCTGCCGCGGGAAGATCCGCTGGGTCAGGAAGTCGTGCACGTCAGGGTCGGGGTCAGCGCTGAGGTCGGAAAGCACGAAGACTCGATAGTCGCGGTCGTGGGCGTCGCGAACGGTGGACAGCAGGACGCCGCTGGTGCTGAGGCCGGCCAGCAGCAGGGTGTCGATGCCTCGCTGCCGTAGCTGGTCGTCGAGGTCGGTGGTCGAGAATGCGCCTACGCGGGTTTTGCGGACCACCACGTCACCGGGCTGGGGTGCGATCCGGTCGTCAATGGCGGTCAACGGCGAGTCAGCATGGAAGGCCTTGCCCGCTGCCGCCATCCGCGTCCCCATCATGCTGGTCGCCGGAATCGCGTCAAAGTCGGCGTCCTCGAACGCGACCCGCACATAGCCGACCTGGCCGCCACGGCTGCGAACGAAGGAGATGGCGTCAGCCGCTCGGGCGATCAGAGCGTCAGACTCGCTGAGCCGGTCGAGGACACCGGCCTGGTAGTCCATGACGAGCAGGGCTGTGCGCTTGTTGTCAATGGCCGGAAGGGTGGCGGGCACGAGCTTCTCCTTGGGTGTGGTGGACATGATCGGTGTGCACGTACCGGCCGCCGCGCAGTAGCGAGGCGACCGCGGCGATGGCTGCCAGCCCGGCGGCGACGGCGAAGACCACGACCAGGCCCTGATGGAACGGTTCTGATATCAGCAACGGGAAGAAAGTCCTGCCGGTCAGCGCCTGCTGGCTTGGGGCTGGAAGGGTGGTGAGGACACCGGCGACCGACAGCAGGTGCTGTACCGGGTTCACCCCGAGTACGGATGCGAACAGTGACGACACTGGCGGCAGGGTGGCGATCTGGTGGGCAACAGCGTGCGGCACTCCGTGCAGCTGAAGGCCGCGCGTCAGCGTCTGCGGCAGGCTGCCGGCCAGCCCGGCGATCATGAGCGAGAAGAACACCCCGATCGACAGCGCCGTGCCTGAGTTCTGATACGTCGACCGCATGCCTGATGCGGCACCGCGGTGCCTGGCCGGGACACTGCTCATGATCGAGGCAGAGTTGGGCGCGGCGAAGAGCCCGCCGCCGATTCCGTTCGCGGCGGTGAGCAGGGCGAAGGCCCAGTACGGAAAGTCGACCGGCAGCAGCATCAGGCCGATGAAGCTGGCGCCGAACACGATCATCCCGGCGGTGGCAAACCCCCGGGCGCCGAAGCGGTCGGACAAGGTCCCCGACAGCGGGCCCGAGATGAGGAAGCCGGCGGTCATCGGCAGCAGGAAGATCCCAGCCCACAGGGGCGTGGCGCTGTAGTCGTAGCCGTGCAGCGGTAGCCAGATCCCCTGCAGCCAGATGATGAGCATGAACTGCAGCCCGCCCCGGCCCAGGGCCCTGAGCAGGTTGGCCACGTTGCCGGCGCTGAACGCTCTGATCCTGAACAAATGCAGGCGGAACATGGGGTCCTCGGTCGTCAGTTCG
>DASXKI010000053.1:0-4049 GCA_036496945.1 Streptosporangiaceae bacterium
TGATCACGATGAGCTTCGACCTGACCTGGGCCGAGGACGGCCCGGTCAACCACTCGGACCACCGGGCGGTCGGGCTCGCAGTCCTGGACGCCTGCCGTGACGCAGCGAACGAGTGGGTCTTCCCCGAGCTTGATCTGCCCCCCACGCAGATCAGGGACGCCTATGTCGTCGGCGCCGGCGAGCCGAGCCACTTCGTGGACGTCACCGCCACCATGGACGCGGGCGTCGCCTCGCTCCGGGAGCACCGTGCCTACCTCGACGGCCTGGGCGGTGACTTCAACCCGGA
Organism: Streptosporangiaceae bacterium; assembly: GCA_036496945.1. GTDB lineage: Bacteria > Actinomycetota > Actinomycetes > Streptosporangiales > Streptosporangiaceae > JAJYUU01. The sequence goes on from DASXKI010000053.1 coordinate 287, forward strand.
TGAGTTCCTGCGGAACTTGGCCGGCTACGTCGGAATGGCCGCCGGCTGCGAGTACGCGGTCGGACTTCAGCACTACCCGATGGGCTGACGCCCCGCCGGCGGCGCGATCACCCTAAGCGCGACCGGCCCCCGCAGGACCATGGCGGCTTCCTGCTCGCAAATCCCGCATATCGCACCGGAAGTGACGACAACCCCAAGAGCGTCGCAAGCAGGGCCCGGAGCGGCCGGCCGGGAACACTTTCGACCCCGGCAGTGCTGTTACTGACGCGTAACTAAGACCCTGAAACCCCGGGCCGCGCCAGCTACGACGCGCCAAAGCCACATTCTGCGCTGAGGGCTTGTCAGCGCCTGTCGTCCGCTCACTGCGAACGCTCTACCAGGCGAGGAACAAAAAACCTCCAAGCTGGCTTGTAGCCCCGTAACTATGTAAGCAACGCCTACTCCTCGGAGGAAGTGACCTCTGTCATGGCCGAGACTCTCTCGCTGCCGGTACTGCCGCTGGACGACAATGTCGTGCTGCCGACCATGGTGGTACCCCTTGATCTTTCCGCTGCCGAGCCGCGTGCCGCGATCGAGGCGGCGCAGCTCGCCGCAGCGGCCGCTGGCGGCGACACCCAGGCCCAGGTCCTGCTGGTGCCGCGGCCCGATAGCGGCTACGCACCCATCGGCACCCTGGCCACCATCGAGCAGGTGGGCCGCCTGCCAAGCGGCGAACGCGCCGCAGTCGTCCGCGGTACCGACCGGGTCCGCATCGGCACCGGGACCGTCGGCCCCGGCCAGGCCCTATGGGTCGAGGGCACGATCATTGACGAGCCCGAGCCCACGCCGCGTGCCGCCGAGCTGGCCCGCGAGTACCGCGGCCTGGCTGCCACGATCTTGCAGAAGCGCGGCGCCTGGCAGTTCGTCGACGTGCTCCAGCGCCTGACCGACCCGTCGGCTCTCGCCGACAGCGCCGGCTACGCGGGCTACCTCAGCGTGGACCAGAAGCGTCAGCTGCTGGAGACCAGCGACCCGCAGGCCAGGCTGGAAGTCCTGGTCGGCTGGGCCAGGGAGCACCTGGCCGAGCTGGATGTCGCCGAGACCATCAGCAACGACGTCAAGGAAGGCATGGAGCGCCAGCAGCGCGAGTTCCTGCTGCGCCAGCAGCTCTCGGCCATCCGCAAGGAGCTGTCCGAGCTGGACGGCAAGCCCGCCTCGGAAGAGGAGGACTACCGCGCCAGGATCGAGGCGGCCGACCTGCCGGAGAAGGTCCGCGAAGCGGCCCTGAAGGAGGCGGCCAAGCTCGAGCGCGGCTCGGATCAGTCGCCTGAGGCTGGCTGGATCCGCACCTGGCTGGACACCCTGCTCGAGGTGCCATGGACTACCACCACGGAGGACGCCTACGACATCACCAGCGCGCGGACCGTGCTGGACGCTGACCACGCAGGCCTGGACGACGTCAAGGACCGGATCATCGAGTACCTGGCGGTCCGCAAGCGGCGGTCCGACCGCGGCCTGACCCTGGTCGGCGGGCGGCGCAGCGGCGCCGTGCTGGCGCTGGGCGGTCCGCCCGGCGTCGGCAAGACGAGCCTGGGTGAGTCCGTCGCAAGGGCGATGGGCCGTAAGTTCGCCCGCGTCGCGCTCGGCGGCGTCCGGGACGAGGCCGAGATCCGCGGTCACCGGCGTACCTACGTCGGCGCGCTTCCCGGCCGCATCGTCCGGGCTGTCACCGAGGCCGGCTCCATGAACCCGGTGATCCTGCTGGACGAGGTCGACAAGCTCGGCACCGACTACCGGGGCGACCCGACGGCGGCGCTGCTCGAGGTGCTCGACCCGGCGCAGAACCACACGTTCCGCGACCACTACCTCGAGGTCGAGCTGGACCTGTCCGACGTGCTGTTCATCGCTACCGCGAACATGGTGGACGCCATCCCGGCGCCGCTGCTGGACCGCATGGAGCTCATCACGCTGGACGGCTACACCGAGGACGAGAAGGTGACGATCGCGCGCGGCCACCTGCTGCCCAGGCAGCTGGACCGGGCTGGGCTCGAGCCGGCCGATGTCACGCTGACCGACGACGCGCTGCGCAGGATCGCGGGCGAGTACACCCGCGAGGCAGGCGTCCGGTCGCTGGAGCGGACCATCGCCAGGGTGCTGCGGAAGATCGCGGCGCAGGCGGAGTCCGGCACGGCTACCGTGCCGGTCACCGTGGACGCGGGCGACCTGGTCGGCTACCTCGGCCATCCCCGGCACACGCCGGAGTCAGCCGAGCGCACCGCGGTGCCCGGCGTGGCCACTGGTCTCGCCGTCACCGGCACCGGCGGCGACGTCCTGTTCATCGAGGCGTCGCTAGCGGACCCGGAGACGGGCTCGACCGGCGTGACCCTGACCGGGCAGCTGGGCGACGTGATGAAGGAGTCGGCGCAGATCGCGCTGTCCTACCTTCGCTCGCACGGCGCCGAGCTCGAACTGCCGGTCGGTGACCTGAAGGACCGCGGCGTGCACGTCCACGTGCCGGCCGGCGCGGTTCCGAAGGACGGCCCGAGCGCGGGTGTCACGATGACGACCGCCCTGGCGTCGCTGCTGTCTGGCCGGCTGGTCCGGTCCGACGTGGCGATGACCGGTGAGGTCTCGCTGACGGGCCGGGTGCTGCCGATCGGCGGGGTCAAGCAGAAGCTGCTGGCCGCACACCGGGCCGGCATCACCACCGTGCTGATCCCGAAGCGGAACGAGCCGGACCTGGAGGATGTGCCGGAGAACGTCCGCGAGGCGCTCAGCATCCACCCGGTCAGCGACGTCCGCGAGGTGCTCGATCTGGCCCTGGAGCCAGCGAGCTCCCGCGCCGCAGTGGCCGCCTGACAAGAAAATCAAGATCAGGACCGGAACGGGGAGCGCCAGCGCTGATGCACCTGGCACTCCTCGGCCGCCTGAGACCGAGCGAAGGCCCGGCCGGAATCCCGGCCGGGCCTTCGTGCTGCCTGGGTAGCGGTGCCCGCTCTGCCGAGGACTGGCTAGCGCGCCCGGCGGCGCAGCGACAGCGGCATCATCGCGGACTCGAGCTGCACCTTGAGGCTCATCTTGCTCTCGCCCTCGCGCCGCTCGGCGAAGTGGATCGGCAGCTCGACGATCTTGAGGCCGTGGTGCACGGTCCGGTAGTTCATCTCGACCTGGAAGCTGTAGCCGTTGCTGCGCACGCTGGCCACGTCGATGGCGGTCAGCGCGGAACTGCGCCAGAGCTTGAACCCCGCCGTGACGTCCCGGACGCCGAGGCGCAGCAGGACCCGGACGTAGTAGTTCGCGAAGCTGGACAGCGCCTTGCGCTGCCAGGACCACTCCCTGGCCAGGCTCGCGCCGACCACGTACCGCGACCCGATGACCAGATCGGCGTCCGATGCCAGCAGCGTGCCGAGCATCTGCGGGACGTACAGCGGCGAGTGCGACAGGTCACTGTCCATCTGCACGACGAACTCGGCGCCCGCCGCCATGGCGTGGGTCATGCCGTCGACGTAGGCGCGGCCCAGGCCCTGCTTGCCGGGCCGGTGCAGCACGGTCAGCCGGTCGCCGTACTTCTCCGCCAGCTCATCGGCGACCGCGCCGGTGCCGTCCGGAGAGTTGTCGTCGGCGACCAGGATGTGCAGGCCCGGCAGCGGCAGGCCGAACAGCTCGGCCACGATGATGGGCAGGTTGGCGGCCTCGTTGTACGTCGGCAGTACAACGGTCAGCGCAGCCGAGCACCAGGGCTCGGGCAGCTCGACCGCGTGCCCGATCATGGCACGTTCCCGTA
>DASXKI010000054.1:0-1617 GCA_036496945.1 Streptosporangiaceae bacterium
TGCGGCCTGCAGCGCCGCCACTGCCGCCGCCGGGGCGCTGTCGTCGGTGACGAGCACGTCGACCGCGGCCAGCTCGCAGACCACCGCAAGCGCTGACCGGCCGAACTTGGCGCCGTCCACGGCGAGCACGCTGCGACGGGCGGAGGCCAGCAGCGCCTGCTTGACCGCCGCGTCCCCGAGGTCGTGCGCCATCACGTGACCTTCCGGCGATACCCCGCAGCAGCCGAGCACCACGGTGTCGAAGCGCAGGGCCGCGATGCCGGCCAGGGCCAGCGGGCCCACCATGGCCAGCTCCCCAGGCCGGGCCTCGCCCCCCGGCAGCATCAGCCGGACCGATGCCGATCCGGCCAGCGCCATCGCCGCGTGCAGCGACAGCGGCATTACCGTCAGCCGCCGGCCAGCCAGCGCCCGGGCCGTCTCGGTCACCGTGGTACCGCTGTCCAGGCCGACGGCCTCGCCGTCGGCGATCAGCTCCGCCACCGCCGCGGCGATCCGCCGCTTGCTGCCGGTGGCCTCGATCGCGCGCATCGCGAACGGCAGCTCTTCGCCGCGCATCAGCAGATTCACCGCGCCGCCGCGAACCCGCCGCGCCGCCCCCTGGTCGACCAGCACGTCCAGGTCGCGGCGGATCGTCAGCTCCGCCGTGCCGAACTCGGCGGCCGCGGCCGCGACATCGACCCGGCCGTCCCGGCGCAAGATCTCGACCAGCTCACTCAACCGCTGCGATGCATCCATGCCTCTATCGTACATAATTGATGTACGTGCGAACATGAAGTATGTGTGAATCAGCTGACGGGGGCAGGGTTTTCAGTCGAGCGGCGAGTGCACAGCGGGTGTGAGCAGGGCCGCCAGCTGAGCGACGTCGTCGAGAGTGTCGATGCCGAGGACGGCTTTCTCGATGGCGGCCTGCCGGTCGGCAGAGATGACGGAGTGAGTCAGCTTGGCGTATTTGTCACGGATTTCCGCGTTCGTCAGGCTCCGGTCGCCGGTGCCGCGCGGGTGTACGACCTTGGCGGTGCGAGTGGTCCCGTCCTTGAAGGTCAGGCGCACCTGGGTGGTGAGCTGCTCGTCGACCGGGAGGTGGTCGTAGGCCGGTTCGTGGTGCGTCACTGTCTTGTCGATCAACGCCCAGACGTCATCCCGGTTGATGCGGTCCGGCCGGAACTGGTTGACCAGCACGTCGCCATCGAGGAAGGCCACCGCGACGACGTAGGAGACGTTCATCTGCGCGCCGATCACCTCGAGCGGGCGCTCGGCCTTCCACCCGCCATGCGAGTAGGCGGCTTCGCCCATGTCGATGTCGATCCGCTGGATCTGGCTGACGTCGACCTGCGGCCGCAGCTCGAGTGCGGCGTCGATCGCCGCGTGCAGCAATCCCATGCACGCGTACGCCTTCACGGCGATCCGTTCGGTCTCCCAGAGGATGCCCAGGCCCTTGTATATATCTTCGGGGTAGGTGCGGTGGCCCTCGCCGAAGACGGCCAGCCAGCCACCGTAGGGGCGCTCGAACACCCGCTTGATGCCGACGTAGCCCGCTGCCGCCAGCGCGGCGGCGGTCAGGCCGTTGCGCGAGGCGAAGCCGTGCTGCATGCGCTTGACCATCGATTCGTACATCGC
>DASXKI010000055.1:0-2576 GCA_036496945.1 Streptosporangiaceae bacterium
CCTCTTATTCCACGGTCACGCTCTTGGCGAGGTTGCGCGGCTTGTCGATGTCGCGGCCAAGCTTGGAGGCGGCATGATAGGCGAGGATCTGCAGCGGGACGTTCAGCAGGATCGGCTCGAGCTCCGGTTCGGCCCGCGGCACGCGGATGGTGGCGTCGGCCAGCCCCTCAGGGATGTCGGTGCTCGTCAGCGCGATGACGGGACCGCCGCGCGCCTTGATCTGCTCGATCGTGGACAGGTTCTTGGCGACCAGGTCGTCGCTCGGGATGATCACCACGCTCGGCATCTCGCGGGCGATGAGCGCCAGCGGGCCGTGCTTCAGCTCGCCGGCCTGGTAAGCCTCGGCGTGCACGTAGGAGATCTCCTTGAGCTTCTGCGCGCCCTCGCGGGCCACCGGCCAGCCGCGGACCCGGCCGATGAAGAACATATGGTCGGCGGCCGCGTACCGGTGCGCGATCGTCGCGATGTCCTCCTCGGCGTTGAGCATCCTGTTGACCTGTTCCGGCAGGTTCCGCAGGCCGTTGACGATGCGCTGGCCGTTCGCGGCGGACATGTCGCGGACCCGGCCGAGGAGCAGGGCGAGCAGCGCGAAGTTGACGGCCATGTTCGTGAGGGCCTTCGTCGAGGCGACCGCCACTTCCGGGCCGGCGTGCAGGAAGATCCCGTGCCCGCACTCGCGCCCGATCGCGCTGCCGACGACGTTGACCGCGCCGATGACCTGGCCGCCCTTGCGCTTGAGCTCCTGCACGGCCATCAGCGTGTCGATCGTCTCCCCGGACTGGCTGACCGCGACGTACAGCGTGTCCGGGTCCACGACGGGGCTCCGGTAGCGGAACTCGCTGGCCGGCTCGGCGTCGGCGGGGATGCGGGCCAGCTCCTCGACCAGCGCCGCGCCCATCTGGCCGGCATAGTAGGCGGACCCGCAGCCGAGGAACTTGACGTTCTTGATGTTCCGCAGCTGGCGGGCGTCCAGGTTGATGCCGCCGAGCCGCGCCGTGGCGAAACGGTCGTCCAGGCGGCCTCGCAGCGCGCGGCGCAGCGCGTCGGGCTGCTCGTGGATCTCCTTGCGCATGTAGTCGCTGTACTCGCCGAGCTCGTAGTCGTCGGCGTCGGCGTCCACGGTGGTCGGCGTCTTGTTGTCGCTGTTGTCGGTGCCGGTCAGCGTCTTGGTGTGGTAGGCGCTCGCCGTTATCGTGGCGATCTCGCCGTCCTCCAGGTAGATCACCTGCCGGGTGTAGCGGACCAGGGCGGCCACGTCGGAGGCGACGAACATCTCGTTCTCGCCGAGGCCGAGCACGATGGGGCTGCCGTTGCGGGCGACGACAAGCTGGTCAGGGTTCTTGATGTCGAGGACGACCAGGCCGTAGGCGCCCTCGACGCGGTGCAGCGTGCGGATGACGGCGTCCTCGAGCGTCACGTCCGCGCGCTCCGCCAGCTCGGCGGCGATCATGTGCGCGAGCGCCTCGGTGTCGGTGTCGGTGACGAGCCGCACGCCGCTGGCCTGCAGCTGGTCCCTGAGCTGTTCGGCGTTCTCGATGATGCCGTTGTGCACGATCGCCACGCGGGCGGCGGTGTCGATGTGCGGGTGGGCGTTGGTCTCGTTCGGCTCACCGTGGGTGGCCCAGCGAGTGTGCCCGATGCCGATGGTGGACTTGGCTGTCTGCCCGCTGAGCTTGTCCCGCAGATCCTGGACGCGGCCCGCCGTCTTGGTGACCCGCAGCCGGCCCCGGTGCATGACCGCGAGGCCCGCCGAGTCGTAGCCCCGGTACTCCAGCCGGTGCAGCCCCTCGATCAGGACCGGCGTCGCGTCGCGTTTCCCCACATACCCAACGATCCCGCACACGTTGCGTTCCCCTCCTCCTTGGCCGGTCCTCGCCGCATCGCGGGACCGGCTTTGTCCTTGCCAGCCGCCCGAGTTCCCTACCGGCTGTTGTTCAGCCGTACACCATCCGCCTCAGCTGGCGTTCGGTGAGCTCCGGGGCCCCGAAGCTGCGGGCGCCCAGTTCGGCCGCGAGCAGCGGCCAGATCTCGTCGTTTTTCCAGTTCTTGTCTTTGAGCTCGGCGTGCCGCCGCCTGACGTACGCCTCGACGGTCTCGCTGAAGTAGGCCTTGACGTCCGCCACCACCCGGGTCGCGGTCGCCTCCGACAGCCCGGTAGACGCCGCGACGTGGCGGACCAAATCCTCCGGGTAGGTTTCGTTCACTAGCGTCCCCTGGCTTGCCGGTGCTTTCCTGCCCGATTCCGGGCAGGAAAGCTCGCGTTCTTGCCGCTTGCCGCGTCAGTTTACCCCTAAGTGGGATCGGTGACGCGTGTTTGGGCCGATAAGCGCGAGGCTGTGCAGGACGCCGTCCCATGCGAACGAAACGTTCAGGACTGCCCAAGAGTTCCGTTCCGGCCAGCTCGGCCCCAAGCCGCTCCTCATCCAGGGGTGCGACTGGGCGGAAGATGAGTGCTCGCCCGGGAGGGAGTTGCGGCCGACCGCCACTAGTGGGCGGGGAGCGGTGGCGGCCGGCCGCGAGGGTGGGCACCGTGCGCTGTGGCGTGGTGCACTGTTGAAGAAACGCCAGCCACGCGT
>DASXKI010000056.1:0-17902 GCA_036496945.1 Streptosporangiaceae bacterium
GCCACGCCAGCTGTCGGCCTGGCGCACCATCGACGCTATTTCCGCTGGCGGGATGTCTTCCAGCCGGCGGACCTCGGCCGTATACCCCTGCCGGCAGACCCGGCTGACCATCTGCCGGACATTGCGCATGGCCCGGCCCTCCAGGGTGAAGTCGGCCACGCTGACAACCGCCTCGTCGCCGAGCTCCAGCGCGGTGAGGTTGCCTTCCCGGCACCAGACCTCGGCCCCGAGCTCTCCGCAGCCGATGACAGCCGGGACCCACGCATGCTGGGCGGCCTCGTCCAGGAATGAGTGGATGGCGCCAGGCCAGGCCTCAGGGTCGCCGATCGGGTCGCCGCTAGCGAGCATCACGCCGGACAGGACACGGTAGCCAATGCACGCCTTGCCCGTCGGAGACCAGATGATGCTCTTGTCGTTGCGCAGCGCAAAATAGCCGAGCGAGTCGTTCTCGCCATGCCGAGCGAGCAGCTCCCTGATGCGCTCCCCGTCCGCAGGCCGCAGCCGACACATCGGCGCGGCGGGACGCAGGAACATGAAGAGGGCGACAATCAGGGTGAACAGGCCGAGTCCGCCCATCACGAAACCGAAGTGGTCGGTCCGCAGCTCGCCGCTAAACTCGATCGGGCCGGAGAAGCCCACCAGGTTGGCGACCACGGAGGAGAGCCGCTGGCCTAGAGAGTAGGTCCCCCGGAGCCCGCCGATAACGGGGAGCGCGATCAGCCCGAGGACCAGATCTGTCACGACCAGACCGGCTAGCACCCACAGCGCGCGCCAGCGTGAGCGCCGGTCCCCGGTGGCGTAAAACTGGCGCCGGTAGGCGTACAGCGCTATCAGCAACGCGGTCGAGACGACAATTTCGATCGGGTGCACCCGCGGCAGCGGGATGTCCGGCTGCAGGCGGTGCAGCACGATGCCGACGCCGCCATGAATGACCAGCCCGACCGCGAGCAGGGCCATGACGGCGGCCCAGGCCCGCCGCTTGCGCCGCCGCAGACCGTGCGACAGCATCAGCAGCAGCAGCCCGATGATGACGTCGGTAGTACGGGTCAGGTTCGCTAGCGTTCCCGGCGCGAGTTCCGACAGTTCGCGCAGCCGCCGGTGATACAGACCCGGCGTCAGGCCCTCGGCGATGTAGCCGAGCCCGATGATCAGGACCGACAGGCCCGACGCGAGCGGTACCCAGCGAAGCTGCTGGCGCAGGTCAGTACCCCGGACGACGGCGGGCTCGGCCTGCCGTTCGTCCTCACCGGTTATGGGCTCTGCCGGCGCTGGCCCGCTTTGATGTGTCATCTCGGACAAGTAGGTCAGGCCCCTGCTCACGGGGCATCAGCGTAGTCTTTGGCGACTTATGCCGAGGACCAAACACCGGCAATAACTCGCTCTAGCTCAGCGGCGGTCCGTTAGCAGGCTCATAGCCTCCGCCCTCGTGCTTTCGGAGTTCAGGAAGATACCCCGGACAGCAGAAGTCACAGTCTTGGCGCCTGGCTTGCGCACGCCACGCATGGACATGCACAAATGCTCGGCCTCAATAATGACGATAACCCCGCGCGGTTCGAGCGTCGCCATCATGGCGTCAGCAATCTGGCTGGTCATCCGCTCCTGGACCTGCGGCCGCCTGGCAAACACGTCGACGAGCCGCGCGAGCTTGGACAGGCCGGTGATCTGGCCCTTCTCGTTGGGGATGTACCCGACGTGAGCGCGGCCGAAAAATGGCACCAGGTGATGCTCGCAAGTCGAATACAGCTCGATGTCGCGCACGAGGACCATCTCCTCGTGGTCGGCATCGAATACCGTCGTCAGCACGTCAGCAGGCTCGAGCCGCAGTCCGCTGAACTGCTCGTTGATAGCGCGCGCGACCCGCGCGGGAGTTTCCTGCAGGCCGTCGCGGCCGGGATCCTCGCCGACCGCGAGAAGTATTTCCCTGACCGCGCGCTCGATCCGCGGGAGATCGAAGCCGCCGTCGCTCAATGACCCTCGCCGTCGCCAGGGCCATCCTCACCCGGACGGCCGTGCCCGTGCTGATTGTTGTCGCCACCGAGCGGGTTACCACCGCCGAGCGGGTTACCGCCACTCAGCGGGTTCCCCCCACCCAGCGGGTTACCGCCACCGAGCGGGTTACCGAAGCCCGGCGTTGGTCCGGCGGGCGCCGGGCCGGCAGGCAGCCCCGCGGCGCTTGAAGCCTGGCCGTTGCCTAGCGACTGCGTCATGTTGCCGTCAGACGCCGCCGTCAGTGCCAGCTCCTTGGGCGTCAGCACCGGCGGCTTCTCCGACGGCAGCCGCTTGCCGTAGCCGGTGTAGGAACCGCGAACGGGCCGCTTGTGCACGGGCGCGAAGATCTGGAGCACCTGGTCGCGCGAGAGGGTCTCGTGCTCGAGCAGCTGGAGCACGAGATGGTCCAGCACGTCCCGGTACTGGACCAGGATCTCCCAGGCTTCGTCGTGCGACGACTCGATCAGCCTCCGCACCTCATCGTCGATGGCCGAGGCGATCTCCTCCGAGTAGTCGCGCGAGTGCGACATATCCCGGCCGAGGAACGGCTCGCCGTCGCCGGTGCCGAACTTGCGCGCGCCTAGGCGCTCGCTCATGCCGTACTCGACGATCATGGCCCGGGCGATCGAGCTTGCCTTCTCGATGTCGTTGGCGGCACCAGTCGTCGGCTCGTGGAAGACCATCTCCTCGGCCGTGCGGCCGCCCAGCAGCATCGCCAGCTGGTCCATCATCTCCGCGCGGCTAACCAGGAACTTCTCCTCGGCAGGGGCCGCCGCGGTGTAGCCAAGCGCGCGCCCGCGCGGGATGATCGTGATCTTGTGAACGGGGTCGGCGTGCGGCAGCGCGTGGCCCACCAGAGCGTGGCCGCCCTCGTGGTAAGCGATGATCTTGCGCTCCTTCTCCGACAGCAGCACGCTCTTGCGCTTCGGGCCGGCGGTGACCCGGTCGATGGCTTCCTCAAGCATGGCCATCTGGATCTGGGTCTGGTTAGCCCGCGCCGTCAGCAGCGCGCCCTCGTTGATGACGTTGGCCAGGTCCGCACCGGTGAAGCCAGGCGTCCGGCGGGCGATGAGGTCCAGGTCCACGTCCGGTCCGAGCGGCTTGCCGCGGGCGTGCACCCGCAGGATGCCCTTGCGCCCGGCCAGGTCGGGCTGGGCGACGACGATCTGCCGGTCGAACCGGCCGGGCCGCAGCAGCGCCGGGTCCAGGATGTCGGGCCGGTTGGTGGCCGCGATCACGATCACGCCGCCCTTGGTGTCGAAGCCGTCGAGCTCGACCAGCAACTGGTTCAGCGTCTGCTCGCGCTCGTCATGACCGCCGCCAAAGCCAGCGCCGCGGTGGCGGCCGACGGCATCGATCTCGTCGACGAACACGATGGCGGGCGCATTGGCCTTGGCCTGCTCGAACAGGTCACGGACACGGGAGGCACCGACACCGACGAACATCTCGACGAAGTCCGAGCCGGAGATCGAGTAGAACGGCACCCCGGCCTCGCCGGCCACGGCCCTCGCGAGCAGCGTCTTGCCGGTGCCCGGCGGGCCGTACAGCAGTACGCCCTTGGGGATCTTGGCGCCGATGGCCTGGAACTTACCGGGGCTCTGGAGGAACTCCTTGATCTCCTGGAGCTCCTCGATGGCCTCGTCAGCGCCGGCCACGTCGGCGAACGTGGTCTTAGGGGTGTCCTTGGTGATGAGCTTGGCCTTGGACTTGCCGAAGTTCATGACGCGCGAGCCGCCGCCCTGCATCTGATTCAGGAAAACCATGAACAGCAGGAAGATCACCAGGAACGGCAGGTAGCTGAAGATCAGCGTCCAGAAGGAGCTGCCCTTGGGCACCTTCACGGTGTAGGCGCTGGCCGGCAGCTTGCCGCTAGCGACCTGCTTCTGCAATGTGTCAGCAAGCTGGACGCCCTGCGCGCCAACCCAGGAGGATTCCCAGTTCGCACCCGTATTGGTGGTGAGCTGGATGGTCTGGTTAACGTCGGTCAGCGTGACCGACCTCACGTGCCCCTGATCGATCGCTGCGACGGCCTGCGACGTCGGCACGAGCTTGTACTGAGGCCCGGTGTTGACGAGTTTGTACAGAATCACAAGGATGATGGCGACAAAGAGGATGGCGAGCACCCAGCCGCGGAAAATGCGCTTCAGATCCATCGATGAGCGGCCCACAGGTCCGGCCGATCCCTCCTGACGAGCCTCGTGCCTCGCCGGCGGGCGGGGCTACCTAGCGTTCCAGCGCGAATACGCGGCTACTTCTTCCCGACCGCTGGGCACGGGAATACTCGACGGTACACCGCGCCGACGGTCACCCGTACACGGCAGGCCGCACAGGGGCAAGGGCGGCCGTCTTACGCGTCTTACCCACGTTAACGAAATTCATCGCCAACTCAGTTCCCGCAGTGACAGTTCCCCAGGGAGGGCGCCATCGGCTCAGCTATCGGCTGGCCGGTAAACGTGCTCGGCCAGCGTGCCGATAAAAGGCAGGTTCCGATATCGCTCGGCGTAGTCCAGCCCGTACCCGATGACGAACGAGTCGTCGATGTCGAAGCCGGTGTAAGCGACGTCCACATTCATCCGCGCTGCCATGGGCTTGCGCAGCAGGACGCAGACCTGCACTGAGGCGGGCTCCCGCGACCGCAGATTCCCGATCAGCCAGGACAGGGTCAGGCCCGAGTCGACGATGTCCTCCACAACCAGGACGTGCCGGCCGCTGATGTCGGCATCCAGGTCCTTCAGGATCCGGACGACGCCCGATGACTTGGTGCCCGAGCCGTAGGACGAGATGGCCATCCAGTCCGTCTCCACCGGCAGGTGCATGGCCCTGGCCAGGTCCGCCATCAGCATGACCGCGCCCTTGAGCACGCCGACGAGCAGCAGTTCGCGACCAGCGTAATCGGCGTCGATCTGAGCAGCCAGCTCGCCAATGCGCTGATGCAGTTGCTCGGGCGTAATCAGGACCTCCTTGAGGTCTGCGCCCATGTCATTCGCGTCCACCCGGCTCCTCCGATCGCGCCGCGGCCACTAGCCCGGGGAGCGAACCCCCGGAGGCCCCGGCTCTGGTGAAAAGCAGCCTCCCATACCGGCGCAGACAGCGGATCCCGCCCGGCAGGTCAGCCCAGCGCTGCCCGTGCCAGGCGGTGACGAGCTCGTCCAGGCTGGCCACGTGGCGCTGGGACAGGGCGCCTGGCGGGCAGCCCGCGGCCAGGGCGGCCAGGCGCAGCACCCGGTGCCTGATCGCGTCCGGAAGGCCGCTGACGGCATCCGCCGGCCAGCCGTCCGCCAGCGCGGAGCTGGTACCGCCGAGCCTGTCCGCTTCGGCGACCGCGATGGCGTCAAGCACGTCGGCGTCGGCGCGCAGCAGATCCGCGGTCCTGGCCAGCGCCTCGGCGACACCAGGACCCAGGGCGGTCTGAAGGGCCGGCATGAGCTCACGCCGGACCCGGGTCCTGGTGAATGCCGGGTCGTAGTTCTGCGGGTCGTCCCAGGTCACGAGGCCGAGCGCGACGCACGCCGCCACCGTCTGCGCGCGCCGGATCCCAAGGAGCGGCCGCAGGTAGCGACCCGCCTGCGGCGCCATCCCAGCCAGCGAGCGCGCGCCAGAACCGCGGGCCAAGCCGAGCAGCACCGTCTCGGCCTGGTCGTCGAGCGTGTGTCCGAGCATGATCCAGGCTCCGCCCGGCGCCTCGGTCGTCTTGGCAGCCGCCGCAAGCGCGGCGTACCGGGCCGATCGCGCGGCCGCCTCCGGGCCCTGATAGGGGTCGGCACCGCCAGGCGCGGCCACGCCGACGGCGACGGCAAGCGCCGGGCTGAGCCGCAGACCGGTCATGACCTCCTGGACCCGCGCGGCCTGCTCGGCCGAGCCGGCCTGGAGGCCATGGTCGATGGTGATCCCGCCCGCCAGGACGCCGGCCTTCGGCGCCTCGAAGGCGACCGCCGCCGCGAGCGCCAGCGAGTCGGGGCCACCCGAGCAGGCCACGAGCACCACGTCGCCGGGCGTCAGCGCCGACAGGCTGGCCCGGACGGCGTGCCGGGTCGCCGCCACGGCCGGGTGCGGGCCCACCCGTCCTCAGTCCACGGACGTCGAGTCAGCCGGGCTCGCCCATGGGGTACCGCGGTCGACGCGCTCCAGCCACGACTGCGGATTCTGCAGCTCGTCCCTGGTCGGCAGCGTCTCCGGCGAGGTCCAGACCTTGTTGAACGTCGCCATCCCCGCCTCGTCGACAACCGCCCTGACGAACCGTGAGCCCTGCTCGTACTGCTTCATCTTGAGATCGATGCCGAGGACCCGGCGAATGGCTTGCTCTATCCGGCCCGCTGAGCCGCGGCGGGCACTGAACTTGGCCCTGATCTCGGCGACAGACGGGACCACGGCCGGGCCGACGGCGTCCATGACGTAGTCGCCGTGGCCCTCGACCAGCGTCATGACCGACGTCATCCGGTCCAGGATCTCCCGCTGCCGCGGACTCTGGATGGCCTCGATGAGGCTCTCGCCCTCACCGCCGCGCACCGCGCCGGCCACGGCATCGGCGGCCGCGCGGATCCGGTCCAGGATCGACGCAGGGTCGAGGTCAGAGGCGAGCAGGAACTCCGACATCTGCTCCTGCACGTAGGGCCGGAGCCAGGCAACGGAGGTGAACTGCGTCCGGTGCGTCTCCTCGTGCAGGCACACCCAGCGGCGGAAGTCATGCGGGTTGACGTCCAGCTCGCGCTCGACCATGACGATGTTGGGCGCGACCAGGGTGAGCCGCCCAGCCGGGGCGTCGCGTCCGGGCGCGTCTGGATCGGGCGGCAGGAAGAGCTCGTACTGGCCCAGCACCCGGCCTGCCAGGTACGCGAGGATCAGGCCAGCCTGCATACCCGTCACGCGGGAGCCGACGGCCGTCATGACCGAGCCCGGCTGCGGGACAGTGCCGCGCTCGGCCATGCGCTGCACCAGCGGATCGAGGACGACCCGGAACCCGTCTACGTTGGCACGGATCCAGCCAGGCCGGTCGACGACGGCTACCTGGCCATCGTCGGGCGAGCCTGGCAGGCCGGTTAGCTCGCGTACGGGCTCGGCCACGGTGGCGGCGAGCACGCGCAGCTCGGCCACGACCTTCCTAGCCTCGGCCATGCTGACCTGCGGGCCAGGCCTGACCCAGCGGACCCCGGTGGACGTGGCGACCTGCCAGTCGATCATCTGAGAGCTGCTCACCCCTCCACCGTACGTGGACTTGCGCCTTTCCGTCCCGCCGGGCGGTGAGTGGGCAGGGCGTCAGCGGCAGCCGCAGCCCGCCAATGCGCTGGCCACGTTCACCATTGCCGTGGCTGCGCTGGCCAGAGCCCCGGGCGCGGCGGAGAGCCGGTCCGCCATCACGGCGAAGGCGAGCAGCTGCCCGTTCCTGGCGTAGGCGGTCCCCGCTAGTGCCGCGACGGTGCTGAGGTTGCCGGTCTTGGCCCTGACCGCACCCATCCCGGCCGGCCCGCCCAGGCCGAAAACGCTGCCGCCCAGCCCCAGCGTGCCGGAGAAGCCCTCGACCGGCAGGCCAGTGAGGACCGGACGCAGCCGCGGACGGCTGGCCGCGACCTTGACCAGCTGGACCAAAGTGGCCGGGGAGATCCTGTTGTCGGGTGACAGCCCGCTGCCGTCAACGAGACTCAGCTCGCCGGTAACGCCAAGATTGTGCACCACCGCGGTCACCGCGGCGGCCCCGCCACTGAACGACGCCTGGCGGCCGGTGGCGATCGCCACGTGCCGGGCGAGGTTCTCGGCGATGACGTTGTTGCTCTCCTCGAGCATCAACTGCACGATCTGGGTCAGCGGCGGTGACTCGACGCTGGCCAGCGTCGAGGCGCTCGCTGCCGCCTTCGTCAGAGCCGGCGCGCCGAGGACGGTGATCCCGTCGGCCGTCAGGAATCCGGCGAACGAGGTCGCTGCGAGCGCGGCCGGGTCAGCCGCCCGCAGTCCGCCCGAGAGATCGTTGTCAGCCGGAGCGCCGCTCGCCGTCACGCGGCCCTGGTCGACCTCCAGCGAGGTGATCGCCGCGACATTGCCGGTCGTCACGTAGCCGGCCGTCCAGCCAGGCCCGAACGCGGGACCAGAGTAGAGCGAGGTGTCGTAGCCAAGTTGCACGCTGTGGCGGCCGCGCGCCTTCAGCGCCCGCGCTGTACTCCTGGCCAGTTCGAGCAGCGTGGCAGGCTGCAGGTAGTCGGTGGCTGGTGGCTGGCCAGCCGCCAGCGTGGGGTCACCGCCACCGACCAGGACGATCGAGCGGGCACCGGCGCCGGCCACGACCTTCGTAGTGAACCGCGCGGCCGGTCCGAGCACCTGAATTGCGGCGATCGACGTCGCCAGCTTCGTCGTAGAGGCCGGGGCGAAGCCAGTAGTCGCATCGCTTGCGTAGAGCACCTTGCCGGACGCGAGGTCAGTGACGAGGATCCCGAGCTTGCTGCCGAAGTTCGACGACCTGATGACCGGCGCGATAGCGGCGGCCACCCCGGCCGCGGTCGCGCTCGCCGATCCGGGCGCATGGCCAGCCGGGCCGAGCACCTGCGCCGGACCCGACAGGCGGCCGGCTGCGACGCCGGGCGGCTGCCACAGCGCCAGCCGGCGTGGCAGGAGCCTGGCCACGGTCAGGCCGGCAGTCATGGTGAAGACGCACAGCACGGCGATCGCGGCTGGCACCAGGCGACTGCGGCGACGCAACGATAGGTTCCCTTCACAAGATGCGGTACCCCCGCGTTAAGTTCCCGCCGCGGGATGCGCTACTCCCGAGATGGACGAGGCGAGATCTACCGGGTAGACATCAGCCAGGCAACCGAGTCAGCCATCGAGGCACCAGGGGTGCAAACGTGGAGTTCGAGGTAGTAATCGAGATCCCCAAGGGGCAGCGTAACAAGTACGAGATGGATCACGAGACAGGTCGGATCAGGCTAGACCGGATGCTTTTCACTTCAACCCGCTATCCAGCTGATTACGGGTTTATTGAGGACACTCTGGCCGACGACGGCGATCCGCTGGACGCGCTCGTCCTGCTGGACGAGCCCACGTTCCCCGGCTGCCTGATCCGTTGCCGCGCCATCGGGATGTTCCGGATGCGTGACGAGAAGGGCGCGGACGACAAGGTGCTGTGCGTGCCGGCAACAGACCCGCGGATGGCGCACCTCCGCGACATCACCGACGTCCCGGAATTCGACCAGCTTGAGATCCGGCATTTCTTCGAGGTATACAAGGCGCTGGAGCCCGGCAAGCAAGTAGAAGCGGCGGCCTGGGTTGGCGTCGGCGCGGCCGAGGCGGAGATCGAGGACTGCCGGGAGCGGCTGGCGAAGTCCCCTGGGCATCCGCCAGCGTGACAAGCCCTGTAGATGGGCACGACAGTAACGGTAGCTGGCCTGGTCGAGGAGGTGTCGTGGCTCACGTCGACGACGTGCTGAGAGAGACGCCGCTGTTCGAGTCGCTTAGCGAGGAGGACGCGCGCGCGCTGCGTTCCGACATCATCGACGTGGTCCTGGACCGTGGCGAGCGGCTGTTCTCCGAGGGCGATGCCGGTGACAAGCTCTACATCATCCTTAGTGGCAAGATCAAGCTGACCAAGGCGGCGCCGGACGGCCGGGAGAACCTGCTCAGCGTGCACGGGCCCGGCGAGATGTTCGGCGAGCTGTCGCTCTTTGACCCGATTCCGCGCACGTCGAGCGCCACTGCCTTGACGAGCGCCCGGCTCGCCGGGCTCGCACACGTCGACCTGCGCTCGTGGCTGATCACCCGGCCAGAGGTGGCGATGGACCTGCTTCAGGCGCTTGCGCAGCGGCTACGCAGGATCAACGAGGTCAAGGCCGACCTGGTCTTCACCGACGTGCCCGGCCGCGTCGCCAAGGCCCTGCTCGACCTGTCCGACCGCTTCGGCGTGTTCACGCCCGACGGTATCCAGGTCACCCACGACCTCACGCAGGAAGAGCTAGCCCAGCTGGTCGGCGCTTCCAGGGAGACCGTGAACAAGGCACTCGCCGACTTCGTCGCACGCGGCTGGATCCAGCTGGCGGCCAAGTCTGTCCTGGTGACCGACACCGACCGGCTCCGCAAGCGGGCCCGCTAGCTGCGCGCTACCAGCTCACGCCCGGCGGCAGCTCGCCCCGGTCCCTGAGGTAGCGCAGCTGCGCCCGGACTGAGGACTCCGCAAAAGGCCAGAGCGCCTGATCGACGGCCGCGTACACCCGGGCCACGATCGCAGCCGGGTCCTGGTCCCCGGCCGCCACCGCGGCGCGAACCTCGTCCAGCCGCTCGGCCCGGTGCGCAAGGTAGAAATCGAGTACGGCCGCCGGCTCGGCCAGCAGCGGCCCGTGGCCAGGCAGCAGCTGACGCAGATTGGCCGACTCGGCGAGGGCCCGCAGCCGTCGCAGCGAGTCGAGGTAGTCCCCGAGGCTCCCGTCGTCGGAGATGACCGCGGTGCCGCGGCCGAGCACCGTATCCCCGGTCAGCACCACCCCGTCGACCGGGATCTCCAGGCTGACCGAGTCGGGAGTGTGCCCCGGCGTACTGATGACGCGCAGCTCGCACCCGGCGCTGTCGAGGACGTCGCCGGCGCTCAAACCCTCGCTGCCGAGGCGGTGGGCCGGGTCCACCGCCCTGACCGGCGCTCCGGTCAGCGCTGCCAGCCGCGGCGCGCCCGCCGAGTGATCGCAGTGCCGGTGGGTGAGCACGATGTCGGCCACCCGCTGGCCACGTTCGGCCGCTACCGCGCAAATACGCTGGAGATGGCCCTCGTCGTCCGGCCCTGGATCAATCACGATGGCCATAGCTGACCCAGGCTCGGCGATCAGCCAGGTATTCGTGCCGTCGAGCGTCATGAGCGACGGATTCGGCGCGAGCACGCACCGGGCCCGGCTGCTGCCAGACCCGTCGATCGGATTCGGGTCAGCGAGACTGGCGCCGGCGGCGCCGGTACCCGCCATCACGCTGCCCCGCCAGGGACGCCCCGGTGCTCGCCAAGACCAGGGACTGTCAGCCAGGCCGCGCCTGCCCGGAGCTGGACCTCGGGGATGATGGGGACGACCTGACGCGGACCCGCCAGCACCGTTTCCAGGTCGCCGCAGGCAGCTAGCTCCGACAACGTCACCGCGGTGGGCGGGAAGAGGCGGATCTCACCCCGTTCCCCGGCCTGTAGAGCCTTTTCTGGAGTGACCCACGCGACCTCGGACGCCTCACCACCGACATCCCTCGTGCGCTGGCCGGCCGGCAACGCCGCGGCGAAGAACCGGGTGTCGTACCGGCGCGGCTCCAGGACTGGCGTGATCCACCGAGCCCATGGCCGCAGCAGGTCGGCGCGCAGCACGAGGTTGCGCCGGCCGAGCAGTTCAGCCAGCGACACCGTGCGGTCCAGCAGCGCGTGACGATCGGCTTCCCATTCGTCACGGGTCGTGTCCGCCACAACCGAGTCGCCGGACTCGCCTGCCAGCAGGACACCGGACTCCTCGAAGGTCTCCCGGACCGCGGCGCAGACCAGCGCCCTCGCCAGGGCAGGCGGCGCGTCGAAGATCCGGCCCCACTCGGCCGCGTCGGGGCCGGCCCACGCCACCTGCTCGTCGGCATCCCTGGCATCGACCGATCCGCCAGGAAAAACGTAGGCGCCCGGCGCGAACGCCATCGACGCCTGGCGGCGGAGCATATAGACCTCAAGGCCGTTAGCGGCTGAGCGGAGCAGCATCACGGTCGCTGCGTCGCGTGGCTGCGCCGGCGCTTGCTCGCCCGACAGGATCGCCCTCGCGGTCTCGGCGAGGTCGCCGGGGAGCCGGATGGAGGCACCGTTTACTGCTTCCTCTGTCACATGGCCTCCTGACCGGCGCGCTAGTCCCTGACTTCGACGATCAGCTCGACCTCAACCGGGGCGTTCAGCGGCAGCACGGCGGTGCCCACTGCGCTGCGCGCATGCCGGCCCGCGTCGCCGAAAACCTCCAACAGCAGCTCGCTAGCCCCGTTCACGACTTGCGGCTGCCCGGTGAAGTCGGGCGCACTGGCCACGAAGCCGGTCAGCTTGACGATCCGCTTGATCGACGACAGGCCGCCGGCCGCGGAGGCGGCCGCCGCGAGCGCGTTCAGCGCGCAGGTCCGGGCCAGCGCCGCAGCCTCGGCGGCGCCGACCTCAGCGCCCACCTTCCCGGCGGAGACCAGCTGCCCATCGACCATGGGCAGCTGGCCCGCGGTGTAGACCATGGCGCCCGAGCGGACCGCAGGCACGTAGGCCGCCAGCGGCGCCACGACCGGCGGCAACGTGAGTCCGAGCGCGGCGAGCCGCTCCTGCGGCCCGGCGGCTCCGTCAGCGATGTCCGCGCCGCTCATTCCTTGACCCGCTTGAGGTAGGCAACGAGCTGCTCCGAGTTCGGGCCCGGCACCACCGCGACGAGCTCCCAGCCATCGTCGCCCCAGTTATCCAGGATCTGCTTGGTTGCGTGCACCAGCAGCGGGACAGTTGCGTACTCCCATTTGGACATAGCCGAACCTTACAGCGGAGCCGTCCGGGCCTGTCCACGGTCAGCGTCTGTCTGCGTCAGCGCCCGCCTATGTCAGCGCCCGTCTAGCTCAGGGACTGTCCGGCGGCGCGTCCCCGTCGGCTCCCGCAGTCTCGGCCTGGCCCTTGTCGCTGGCTGGCTCCCGGAGGTGATGCGCCGTGCCGACCTCGCCCTTCTCCTCCGCTGACAGCTCGGGAATCGCGGGCACCCCGGGGATGTCCAGCGGCACATCGGGTACGGCGCCGATCGCGGCCGGCGCCGCCGCGTTCTCGATGACGGCGTCGCTGAAGTCACCCATCGATTCTGAGTCGGCTTTGTCACGCGGCGCGTCCGTGCTGCTCGAGCTCGGGGTGAACTTGTCGAAGAACCTGAGTAGCTCCACCGGTATCGGCATCACGAGCGTGCTGTTCTTCTCCGCCGCCACCTCGACGACGGTCTGCAGCAGCCGCAGCTGCAGCGCCGCGGGGTCGCGGGCCATCACGTTGGCGGCGGCAGCGAGCCGCTTGGACGCCTGGAATTCACCGTCCGCGGTGATGATTCGCGCACGCCGTTCCCGCTCGGCCTCGGCCTGGCGCGACATGGAGCGCTTCATGCCCTCGGGCAGCGAAACGTCCTTAATCTCGACGCTCTCGACCTTGACGCCCCAGGGGATCTCGGTGCCCTCGTCGATGATCGCGGACAGCCGCCGGTTGACCATGTCCCGCTCAGCCAGCAGCTCGTCCATCTCGGACTGGCCGATGATCGACCGCAGCGAGGTCTGGGCCCGCTGGGAGATCGCGTTCTGGTAGTTGAAGACGTTGATCGACGCCTTGATCGGGTCGACCACCCGGAAGTAGATGACGGCGTCCACCCGGACACTCACGTTGTCCCTAGTGATGCCCTCCTGCGCGGGCACGCCCATGGCGATGATCTGCTTATTGACCTTGACGATCTTGTCGCCGATTGGGCGGATGATCGTCAGCCCGGGACCGCGCACGCCCGGCAGGACCTTCCCGAACCGGAAGATGATTCCGTCCTCGTACTGCTGGACGGTCTTGATGGACTTGCTGGCGGTGATGATCCCAGCCAAGACGATGAACGCGATAATGGCGTACAGCGCTGCCATGTGCCGAACACCTTCTTCCTGTGCCCGCAGGCATGCGGACTGTTGCTATCCAGCCTAGTGACATTCCCCGCCCTGCCAAGCGCTGGGAGATATACGGATATGCCGCGCTAGCCACCCATGGGCCGCGGCAGGCCGGGGCACCTGCGCGACCTGGCCGGCCGGCCCGGATAACCTCCAATCGTGGCGACGCGTGACACCGACTGGGACGGCGTGCGACTGCACGTGGTCACCGGCAAGGGCGGCACGGGCAAGACCACTGTGGCCGGGGCCCTGGCCCTGGCCCTGGCCGCCGATGGCAAGAAAGTGCTGCTCATGGAGGTCGAGGGCCGCCAGGGCATTGCCCAGCTCTTCGACGTGCCGCCGCTGCCGTATGCGGAGCGCCGGATCGCTGTCGGCCTCGGCACCCAGGACCACCAGGGCGGCGACGTCTTCGCCTTGGTAGCCGATCCCGAGTCGGCCCTGATCGAGTACCTGGAGATGTTCTACAGCCTTCGGCATGCCGGCGCGGCCCTGGCCAAGCTTGGCGTGATGGACTTCGCCACGACGATCGCGCCCGGCCTGCGGGACGTGCTGCTCACCGGGAAGGCTGCCGAGGCGGTGCGGCGCAAGGACGATAAGCGCGGCCGGATCTACGACGCCGTGGTGATGGACGCTCCGCCGACCGGCCGGATCGGCCGCTTCCTGAACGTCACCAGTGAGGTATCCGACCTGGCCAGAGTCGGCCCGATCCGGGGGCACGCGGACACGGTGCAGAAAGTCATCCGCTCGCCCGAGACCGTCGTGCATTTCGTCACGGTCCTGGAAGAGATGCCGGTACAGGAGACACTGGACGGAATCGCCGAGCTGCAGACGCTCGGCGGGATCAGCCCGGGCGGCATCATCGTGAACATGACCAGGCCGCTGGCCCTCCCGCCTGGCCAGCTGCAGTCGGCTGCGGACGGGAACCTCGATCAGGCCCAGCTGGCGCTGGGGCTGAAGCGAGCGGGCCTCGATGACAGCTCGGGCCTCGCCACGGCGCTGGCCGCCGAGCTGTCGGCGCAAGCCAAGACGGCCCTCGGCCAGGAGCTACAGCAGCAGCGGCTCGATACGGCCGGCCGGCCGTGCTACCAGCTGCCATGGCTCAGCGGAGACATCGGCCTGGCCGGCCTGTACCAGCTCGCCTCGGCGCTGCGCGAGCAGAAGGCTGCGTGATGGCCGACTCCCGCTCTCCCGAGCTCGATGTCGACCGGCTGATCGCCGACCGCCGCACCCGGATCATCGTCTGCTGCGGCTCCGGCGGGGTAGGCAAGACCACGATCGCCGCCGCCATCGGCCTGCGCGCCGCTGAGCGGGGCCGGCATGTGGTCGTGCTGACCGTCGACCCGGCCCGCCGGCTCGCGCAGTCCATGGGACTGACATCGCTGGACAACACCCCGCGCCTAGTGCCAGGCGTCCGGCCAGATGCCGGCCGTGCTCAGGCCGGGAACGGGGCCGATTCGGCTGGCAGCCTGCACGCCATGATGCTCGACATGAAGCGGACCTTCGACGAGATTGTCGAGCAGCACGCTGACCCGGACCGCGCTGCCCAGATCCTCGCGAACCCCTTCTACCAGTCGCTGTCGTCCAGCTTCGCCGGGACGCAGGAGTACATGGCCATGGAGAAGCTCGGCCAGCTGCGGCGCGCGGACGAATGGGACCTGATCGTGGTCGACACCCCACCCAGCCGGTCGGCCCTGGACTTCCTCGACGCACCACAGCGCCTGTCCAGGTTCCTCGACGGCAAGCTGCTCAGGTTGCTCACCGCGCCCGCCAAGGTCGGCGGGCGGGCGTACCTGCGCGTGCTGAACGCCGGCTTCGGCGTCGTGACCGGTGTGCTGACGAGGATTCTCGGCACGGCCGTGCTGAAAGACGTCCAGACGTTCGTCAGTGCCCTGGACACGATGTTCGGCGGTTTTCGCGAGCGCGCCGATTACACCTACCAGCTGCTGCGAGCGCCTGGCACCTCGTTCCTGGTCGTGGCCGCACCCGAGGATGATGCGCTGCGAGAGGCGTCGTATTTCGTCGAGCGCCTCGACACCGAGCGGATGCCGCTGGCCGGGCTGGTGCTCAACCGGGTCCAGCAACTTCCCGCCGCGCACCTGTCGGCAGCCCGGAGCCTAGCCGCCGCCGAAGTTCTCCAGGCGACAGGACCGGGTCAGCGGGGTGCCGACGACAACCACGAGGAGGCGGCCCGGCTGCTGGCTGTCGCGGCGCTGCGACTGCACGCGGACCGAATGGCCCAGGCGGCGGCCCAGCGCCGGACGGCGGAGCAGTTCACCGCTGCGCACCCGAACGTGCCGGTAGCCGAGATCCCGGCCCAGGCTGAAGACGTTCATGATCTTGACGGGCTACGCGGTATCGGGCAGGCCTTCAGCGGTTAAGAACCCTCATGACGAAGGATGTGTCGGCAATCAGCCGCGACAGACCCTACGCCTTGATGAGTTGGGACCGTCAGCTCGCGACGAGCTCGTCCCCGGTGTTCTCGTAGTGATTGCGCGCGTTCTCCAGCAGGTCACGCCAGGAGGTCACGTCTGGCCGACGGCGCAGCAGCGCGCGCCGCTCGCGCTCGGTCATCCCGCCCCACACGCCGAACTCGATCCTGTTGTCCAGCGCGTCCGCCAGGCACTCGGTGCGCACTGGGCAGCCACGACAGACCAGCTTGGCCCGGTTCTGTGCCGCACCCTGGACGAAGAGCTCGTCCGGGTCAGTTCCCTTGCACGCGGCACGCGCAGTCCAGTCCGTGATCCACATGTGGCCTAGCTCCTCTGATCGTCACGCCCGCGGGGGGTGATCACGCCCGGGTGGCGTTCAGTTGCGGTCCGGAGCCGACTCGGGGCGACCGACTCCGGCGAGTGATGGTCGCGGAAGAGTAACTTACGGAAGTCCGGCGCGCAGCGCTAGACCCCAGCAGGCCCATTTCCTGAATAGCCCAGTTGAGCTATACAGTCAGCAGCGACAAGTAGTTACACTGTCGCCACTCAATGCACCTGGCCTGCTTACCCGCGGCGCAGTTAGCGCGGCTCGGTAACTCGCGGTGACCTTATCGGAACTCTGCGGACAGTCCGTGCACAGGATCGGCTTGTCTGTGGCTGGTTCGTTGTCGATGGAGCGTAGCCTGTCAAGGTGCAAAACCCCTGGCGCCGCGCCGGCGCGCTATCTGGCACTGTGGGTCGGCTCGTCGTCATGTCTGCTGTGGCGGCGTTGCTCATCGCCGGATCGGCCGTGCCCGTCGTCGGCCTCGTCGGCATCGCCGCGCGTGACGTGTCCAACACGTTCAATACGCTCCCTGTTGGCACGCTCGGTGTCGCACCGTCCCGGTCGGCCATTTACTCCTCCGACGGCAGGGTCATCACGTACCTGTACCCGAACCACATCTATCGGGTCCCGGTGGGCTACTCCCAGATCGCCCCCGTCATGCGGAACGCGATCGTTGCGATCGAGGACAGCACCTTCTTCCAGCAAGGCGCGCTCGACCCGCGAGGCACGCTGCGGGCCCTGCTCCACAACAGCGGCGGTTCAGGGTTGCAAGGCGCTTCCACCCTGGCGCAGCAATACGTGAAGAACGTGCGCGTGCTCCAGGCCCAGACCACGGCGGATAGGAACGCCGCGACCTACCCGGACCTTCAGCGCAAGATCCAGCAGCTCCGGATCGCGGCCGACGTCGAGCACCAGATGACGCCGGACGAGTTGCTTGCCGCGTACCTCAACGTGGCCTTCTTCTCCCACGGCGCTTACGGCATCGAGGTCGCATCCGAGGTCTACTTCAGTAAGCATGCTTCCGAGCTGACGCTGCCCGAGTCCGCACTTCTGGCCGGGCTCGTCCAGGCCCCGACCGCGTACGACCCGGTGGCGAACCCAGCCAATGCGCTACAGCGGCGGACCGAGGTCCTGACGCGGATGTGGCAGCTGCACTACATCTCCAAAGCGACGCTGCTGGCCACGGAGAAGGCGCCGCTCGGGCTGAAGATGTCGCCAGCGCCGCTGAACACCGGCTGCGCCAGCCCGCAGGCTGCAGAGTCAGCGTTTTTCTGTGACTACGTGCAGCACGTACTGGAGCTCAACTACAAGCCGATCTGGAGCCAGATCAACACCACGGGCGGCCTCGCCATTTACACGACGCTGAACACCCGGGATCAGCTCGCGGCCAACCAGGCTGTCAGCTATGTGCAGCCGCCGTATAACTCGGCGGTAAACCCTGGCCACAACGCCGACACCGAGGTGCTCATCCAGCCTGGCACTGGTTACGTGAAGGCCATCGCCGTTAACAGACCGTACGGCGCGAACGCTGACGAGCTCGATTACGCCGTCA
>DASXKI010000057.1:0-23737 GCA_036496945.1 Streptosporangiaceae bacterium
CGCTGGTCTGCTGATACCGTCTCCCCGCCGCCTGCGGCGGACGGCTGGCGAGCCGGTGCAGGTCGAGGCAGCGGCAGCTGGCCAGGGAACGACGTGAGCAGTGACGCGCCGCCGCGGGGCGGCCTTCGCCGTCGCCCGCCGGCCGCACGGCGCGATGCCGTGCGCAACTATCAGCGCATTCTCGCCGCCGCGCGCGAGGTCCTCGGCGAGTATGGCGCGGACGCCAGCGTGGAGGAGATCGCCGCGCGCGCCGGCGTCGGCGTCGGCACCGTGTATCGCCGATTCGCCGGCAAGGACGCCCTGATCGACGAGTTGATGCAGCTAGCCCTAGAAGAGATTCTGGCGGCCTCCGACCGGGCGCTGGCGCGCACCGACGGGCATGGGCTCGAAGAGCTGCTGCGCGCTCTTGGCCAGTCATTCGCCGACCACGCGCGCTACGCCAGCCTGCTTCTCCAGCGGCCGACCGACGCCGCAACTGCACGGCAGATGAGAGCGGCCATCGACGAACTGACGGCACGCGCAGCAGCATCCGGCACTGTCAACCCGGGCATCACGGTCGGGGACATCATGGCGCTGATCTGGGCCATGCGCGGGCTGGTCCAGGGGGTCGGCGAGGTCGCTCCCGATGCCTGGCAGCGATTCCTCGATATCCAGCTCGCCGGAATGCGAGCGGCAGGCCCGCTGAGCAGCGCGGCCCCCATGTCGGCTCGGCAGCTGTCTAAGCTTGCGCCGCGCCGCCGTCACCATGAAAGCGCCGACCCTAGCAGCGTGCGCCACGGCGGGAGCGGCCGCGTCCCGGGGGGTGGCTCGTGCGCCGGGTCGTAGAGTTGACGGCATCTGACCTGGCCTGAACCCTGGAGCGGTGGCCGGATGGCGCTCAGCCCGCACGTCCCTGACCTTGACGCGCTGGAGCTGCTGCTGGAGGTAGCCAGGACCGGCAGCCTCAACGCTGCCGCCCGACACGTCGGCATCAGCCAGCAGGCCGCGTCGGCGCGGATCCGGGGGATGGAAGGGCAGACCGGGGTCATGCTGCTGCGCCGGACGCCGCGTGGCTCCCAGCTGACGGGCGAAGGTGCCGTCGTCGCGGAATGGGCTGGCAGGCTGCTGGACATCGCAGCAGAAATGGAGACCGGGCTCGCGGCGCTGCGGCAGGACCGGCGCACCAGGCTGCGGGTCAGCGCTAGCTCGACCATCGCGGAGCAGCTGCTGCCGTCCTGGCTCGCGTCCTTCCGCCTGACGGCGCAGCCGGCCAGCCCGGCCCCGGAGATCGTGCTGACCGCAGCCAACACCAGGTCCGTCATCACCGACGTCTCCGCGGGCAGGGCCGATCTTGGGTTCATCGAAGGCACAGGTCAGCCCAGGTCGCTGCGCAGCAGGGTAGTCGGCCACGACTGGCTGGTCGTCGTCGTCGCCCCCGACCATCCCTGGGCGCGCCGCCGCCGCCCGGTCAGCGCTGCCGAGCTGAGCAGCACCCCGCTGGTCAGCCGGGAAGGCGGTTCAGGCACCAGGGACACACTGTCGGCAGCGCTGACCGCTGCGCTCGGTCCCCACACCGCGCAGCCCCAGGCTGCGATGTCGGTGTCGACCACCGCCGCAGTCCGCGCGGCCGTGCTGGCTGGCGCTGCTCCGGCGGTCATCAGCGAACTCGCCGTGGCGGACGACCTCGTGGCTGGACGGCTCGTCCAGATTCCCGCACCCGAACTGGATCTGCGCCGGACGCTGCGCGCGATCTGGGAGGGCGCCAAGAGCCCGCCCGCCGGCGCGGCCCGAGACCTCATCGCGCACATCCTGAGCCGTCACCTTCGAGAGCATGGCCGCGTCGCAGGCCGCAGGCCTGGCGGATACAAGCCCGACTTGTAACCATGCAAGGACGCGGTCCCTACCGGCCGCGGGCTCACTCTGGAAACGTCGTAGCCATGAGCATCACGATCCTTCGGCCCTCGGCGACCTCTCCACGGCGCGCCGTTCGGCCCGCTCGCAGGTTGCTCCCCGACCTCGAGCGCCCCGGCCTGGTGTTCGCCAACTTGACTCCGAACTGGTACGCGTCGGTCATGGGCACGGGGATCGTGGCAGTTGCCGCTGCATCGCTGCCAGAGCAGTTCCCCGGCTTGCGGTCGGCGGCGACGGCCTTCTGGGGGCTCGCGGCCGCGTTGCTGGTGGCGCTGACCGCTGCGACGCTCGTGCACTGGCGTAAGTACCCGCAGACGGCCCGCGGGCATGCCAAGGACCCAATCATGGTGCACTTCTATGGCGCGCTGCCCATGGCCGTCCTGACCGTGGGCGCCGGCGCCCTGTTGCTGGGCAAGAGCATGATCGGGTTGCACGCCGCAGTCGACCTGGACTGGGTGCTTTGGTTTGCGGGCACCGCCGGCGGTCTTGTCACCGCGGTCGCCGTCCCGTACCTGATGTTCATCCGGCCCAAGGCGTCGTCCGGCGGCGCTTTCGGCGGCTGGCTGATGTCGATCGTGCCGCCGATGGTGTCGGCGTCGACGGGGGCGCTGCTGGTGCCGTACGCGGCCGCCGGGCAGGCTCGGCTCGCGCTGCTGCTCGCTTGTTACGCGATGTTCGGCGTCAGCCTGCTGGCGTCGGCAATCGTGATCACCATGATCTGGGGCCGGCTGGCCAGGCACGACGTCGGACCGGCGCGGCTGGTCCCGACGCTGTGGATAGTTCTAGGCCCGCTGGGCCAGTCGGTGACGGCCGCGAATCTGCTGGGCGGCGCTGCCCACGGAGTGCTGCCAGCACCGTACGCGACGGGCCTGGCTGTATTCGGCCTGGTCTACGGAGTCCCCGTATGGGGCTTTGCGATGATGTGGGCTGCTGTCGCAGCGGCGACTACGCTGCGCACGGCGCGGCAGCACCTGCCGTTCTCGCTGACGTGGTGGTCGTTCACGTTCCCGGTCGGCACCTGTGTGACCGCCACTTCAGCCCTGGCGCTGCACACGGGCTCGGTCGTGTTCGCCTGGCTGGCGGCGGCCGGCTACGCCGGCCTGGTCCTCGCCTGGCTACTGGTCGCCGCCCGGACGGTACATGGCAGCGTTCGGGGGACGCTGTTCCTGCCTGTAACGGGAGCGCCAAATCCCGTGCCTGAGCCAGTCGCCTGAATGAGCTGTCAGACCTCCGACGGTGCACCTGTCGCAGCAGCCGGTGCGGGTTCGGCCGCGAGGTAGTCGTGCACGAGGCGCACCGCGGTGGCGCCGTCACCAACGGCAGAGGCGACCCGCTTCATCGAGCGGTAGCGGGCGTCGCCCACGGCGAAGATGCCGGGCACTGACGTCTCGAGCGGCCATGGCGCTCGCTGCGCGCTGTCATGCACGACGTCCCGGCCGGTCAGGATGTAGCCGCGCTCGCGCTGGATCGCGGGGGGCAGCCACTGCGTGTGCGGCTCCCCCCCGATCAAGACGATGAGCCCGTCCGCCGCGACGCGCTCTGTCCGGTCGAGCAGCTTGTCATGCAAGGTCAGGGTCTCAAGGTGATCCGCTCCGTCGCCATCGGTGAGCTCGGTGTGCAAGCGCACCGAGATCGTGGTTGTCGCCGCGATCTCCCGGATCAGGTAATCGGACATCGAGCGCTCAAGGCTGTCCCCCCGGACCAGCATCGTCACGCGACGGGCGTACCGAGCCAGGTGCAGGGCGGTCTGCCCGGCTGAGTTGCCGGCTCCCACGACGAACACGTCGCGGTCTCCCATCGCTTGGGTGTCGCTGCCGGCCGCACCGTAGAAGACGCCGGAGCCGACCAGGGCTTCGAGGCGCGGCACCCCAAGACGGCGCCAGGCGATGCCGGTTGCGACGATGACAGCGCTGGCCGTGATCTTGCTGCCGTCGGCGAGGAGGGCTATGTGTTTGCCGTCCCGGCACTCCAGGGCGCAGGTCGGCTGCGAGAACACCATGTGTGCGCCGAACATCCAGGCCTGCTCGCACGCCCGGCGGGTGAGCTGGCGTCCGCTGATGCCGTGCGGGAAGCCGGGGTAGTTCCGGATCATCGGGCTGTTGCCTGCCTGGCCACCGGACACGGCTTTTTCCAGGACGACCGTCTGAAGACCCTCGGACGCGGCGTACACCGCGGCCGCCAGGCCAGCCGGTCCCGCGCCGATGATGACGACATCACATTCGTCGATGTCGCTCGACGTGCTCCCGCCGACTGCCTCGACGATCTGAGCGAGGGTCGGCTCCACCATCGTGTAGTCGTCGTGGCGGATCATGACCGGCAGGCGCGATCCGTCCAGGCCCTCACTGCTGAGAAGTTCGCGAGCATGCCTACTGTCAGCTGCGTCGAAGTGAAACGGCACGTTGAAGCGGGTTAGCATCTCACGCAGCTGGTGCGTATTTCCGTCCCCGAGCCGGCCAACGACGTGGAACAGGTCGAAGCCAGCGTCCTGGTCCTTCGCCCAGTCCGCCAGAAACTCGCTGATGAGGCGGTAGAGATCCTCCTCCACCATCCAGGGCTTGGTGAAGTGGTAGTCGGCCTCACCGCGGATCATGGCCTGCACCACCGGGCTGCGCACCGAATAGTCCCGCTCCACCAGGAGCACCCGCTTGGCCTGCGGGTGCATCTCATGCGCACCCGCGAGGAACTCCACCCCCGACATCTCGCTCATGTCGTGATCGACGATCAGGAGCGCCACGGTCTCATGGTCGGCGGCCAGCATGCGTAGCGTCGCCAGGCCGGCCTCAGCCGACGATTCACCCATGACACGGAAGTCCTGGCTGAACCGTCGGCTGAGATCGCCTCGGAGCGCGCGCACGACCCTGGCGTCGTCATCGATCACGAACAACACGGGCTGTGACATTAGCCTCTCCGTCCGCTGCCGGGGTCACCCTACGGCGTGGATCCGGCAGGCTCGATGTTCTGGTTGACGTGGAACGCATTGCCGGGGTCGTACCGGGCCTTGACGCGAGCGAGCCGGTCATAGTTGCCGCGGTAAGACGCCCTGATCCGGTCCTGGCCCTCGGCCATCATGAAGTTGATGTAGGCGCCGCCTGCCGACGTGGGATGCAGCGCGGTCCAGTAGTCCTTCGCCCACTGCGAGATGCGATCGGCGTTGGCGGGGTCCGGGTCGACGCCGACGATGACGCCCGCCCAGCCGCCATCGCGGTAGGCGAAGGCGGTCGCGTCATCGGCCACGCGGCTAGCGGCGCCGTCGATCGGATACATGTGCATGGTCGAATGACCAGTCGGCAGCTGCGGGCCGAACTTGGTGTGCACGTCGATCGCCGCGTCGGAGATCTCGTTGAAGAAGTCCGCCCGCCAGTACCACTGCAGCCCGGCCGGGTACAGGGCATCGAACGCGCTCTGCAGCACGCTGAACGGCATCGGCTGGATGCCGACTAGCAGCGGTGAGCCGAAGGTCTTGACCGGCTCGAGCACGTCGTCGGCCCGGTCGTGTGACCCGGTGTAGCACCAGACGATGCCGCAGGACTTGCGGCCCCACAGCTCCTCCGGGAACGGCGGGGCGGGAGGGATGGTGAGCACCGCGATAAAGCCGCTCAGTTCCTCGGGTAGCGACGGCAGCAGCTCGCGGTACCAGCGCATGACATCGGCGGTGTCGGCGATGTCGTACAGGACCGGGCCGCCGATGATCGTCCCCGCCGCCCCGATGTCGTGGCAGCGAAAGGTGAACGAGGTGACGATGCCGAAGTTGCCGCCGCCGCCGCGCAGGGCCCAGTACAGGTCGCTGTGCGAACTCGCGCTCGCAGTCACGAAGCTGCCATCGGCCAGCACCACGTCGGCGGACAGCAGGTTATCCACGGTCAGCCCGAAGCGCCGGGCCAGGTAGCCGATGCCGCCGCCGAGTGTCAGGCCGCCGACACCGGTGGACCCGAGGAACCCGGACGGGGTAGCCATGCCGAACGCGCCTGTCGCGTGGTCGACGTCTGCCCACGTGCAGCCGGCGTCCACGCGGACCGTATGGTCATCGGGGCTGACGGTGGTGCTGCGCAGTAGCGAGAGATCCACGACCAGGGCGTCGTCTGCGACTCCCAGGCCCGCGGCGTTGTGCCCGCCGCCGCGTACGGCCAGGTCGACGCCGTGCTCGCGGCCGAACCGCACGCAGGAGATGACATCGGCCACGTCGCGGCAGCGCGCGATGGCGGCAGGGTGCTTGTCGATCATGCCGTTGTATACGGCCCTGGCCTCGTCGTAGCCGGGATCGCCCGGCATGATGAGGTCACCGCGCAAAACGGCAGATAGGTCGTCGTATGCCGCAGTGGTACTGCTGGCTGTCGTCGTGGTCATGGTTCCCCTCGAATGCGTTGCTCGTTACTGCGAACACGGCCACGCTAAGTTCGGCGCCGTTCGCGGAGCGTTCGCCTGCGCGCGTTCGCTCTACACGATCGGGCGAACGGCAGGCGAATGCCGGGCGGACACGCCTAGCCGGGCCAGGTCACGCTCGCACCGCCGGACGAGGGCCACGCTTCCCTGGGCCGCCGCCATCTCCGCAGCTGAGTGCAAGCGCGATACGGCAGCCGCATCATCGTCATGCGCGGCACGCATCCGCATCACCTCGGGCAGCCACCACAAATCGTTGCGGGCCTGGCCGGCCACCAGGGCCGCGTCGAGGATCGCGGGTGCGGCTTCAGCATTGTTGCCGCGCGCCAACACGTCGGCAAGCAGTGACAGCCAGTACGGCATGCGGGCGAACGACCCTTCCGACTTGAGGTTGTCGATGCCTTGCCGGACGAGACTGATACCCGGCTGGTCCATGCGGGACCAGCCGTCCAGAATCAGCCCCCATTCACGGTAATAAGCGAATCCATACCGATCGCACAGCTCGCGCAGCTCGCCGGCCGTATCCCTCAGCGCCGATATGTCATGGCGCATCTGGTGGGTGATTGAGCCGTAGGCAAGGGCCACCGCGAGGCAGTATGGGTGGTCAATCGCCCGGGCGAGGCTGATGGCCTCGCGGCAGGCGGACAGTGCGTCGTCATCGTGGCCAAGCAGCCAGTGGGCGTGCGCCGCCCAGGCAGTACTTTGCACATCGGCGCGGGTGCCGATAGTCAGCCAGACGGCGCCGCCCGCCATCTCGGCAGCAAGCCTAAGATGACGCAGTCCCTCGGCAGGCATCCCGAGGCTCACGGCCGACCCGCCCACGGCGAATCGAGCCTGGCCGCTCAGCTCGGATGCGGGGTCGTCGAGGGCCAGGGCGCGGCTCGCTACCTGGTACCCGTCAGCGATGCGGCCCTGAACGAACCGGGACGCCCACAGCGCGACCAGGGCAGTGATCGTGGCGGCTTTGCTGCCCAGGGAGTCCGCGAGGGCAATCGAGCGCTCGAGCGTGTGCTGGACTGCCGGGGACGAGTAGCCGTACCTGGCACTGAGCGGAGCTGCCATGGCTTCGAGGACTGCCAGCTCGTGCCTGTCCCGGTCTCGCCCGGCAGGAAGGTTCGCGACGATCGAGAGCGCCTCCTTATGGAGCCGGATAGCCTCGGCATGGGCAAACATTCCGGCAGCGAGATCGGCGGCGCGCCGGTAGTAGTCCAGCGCGCGCTTGGGCCGCCCGCCGCGCGAATACTGCTCCGCGAGCTGAGCCGCTACCGCGTCCCTGTCATCAGCGTGGACCAGCTCGAGCGCCTGTGCGAGACGCCGGTGCAGCAGCCAGCGCTTCGGCGGGCTGACTTGCGTGTAGGCCGTGTCGCGAAGCAAGTCGTGGCTGAAGTCGTATCCGTCACCGAACTCCTGCATGATCCGGCGCCGCCAGAGTTCGTCGACCGCGTCCACAACGGCATCGGCATCAAGGTCGCTCGCTTCGGCGAGCAGGTCCAGGGTGAAGTCCGTTCCTACCGCCGCCGCTAGCCCGGCCACCTCGCGGGCGGCCGCGGTCGCCTGCTCCAGCCGATTGCGCAGTACTGCGGCCAGGTCACCTGCGGTCAGCGGAGCGCTACCTAGTTCGGCGGCGCCGCGCACCGCTTCGATGACGTGCAGTGGGAAGCCGCCTGTCGTGGCGTGCAGCAGATCGTTGTCGGCGGCACTGAGGCGCCGCCCGGAGATCGCGCCGGCAAGATGCGCCGTGTCGGCGGCCTCCAACGGGCTGAGGAAAAGCTCCGACAGCAGTCCGACGGCCCGCATCCTGTCGGTCCAGTCGGCGAGCTCGGGGTCGTGAACAGGGCTGTCGTTGCGGAGCGTCGCGGCCACCAGAAGCTGTGCGCTGGGCTCGAGGCCCAGGCAGAACGTGACGAACGCCAGCGTCTCCTGGTCACACCATTGCACGTTGTCCAGGACCAGCAGCATCGGGCGGCCGACAGCATGGAGCGCGCGCGCGAGGCCCTCAAAGAACCGGTGGCTCTGCCAGGCGTCGGCCATGGCTCTTGAGCCGGCTCGTCGTTCTTTGCGAGCGCCAGATGGCACGAGTCGCTCGACCTCGGCGCGCCAGGTGCCGTCGAGCGTCGCGGTAGCGGACACGACTGCAGGATTTCGGATCCAGTCCGCCACTGGCGCCAGCGCCAGTCGTCCCGATCTCCCGAAGCACTGGCTGCTAGCAACGACTGCGCCGTGCAGGCGGGCCCGCTCCGCCAACTCCGCGACCAGCCGGGTCTTCCCGACTCCTGCTGCGCCATGGACCAGGGCAAGACCCGGATGTCCTGCCGCAGCGGCTCGCCAGAGATCATGAAGCGAGCGGAGCTCAGCAGACCGGCCGACGAGCCGCGCAGCGGCAGGCCCTGGACGTGCGACCGCAGGCTCGATCACGGGTGGCCTCGAGCCGCCAGTATCGGCGTCAGGCAGCAGGCGCTGGAAGACCAGGCGGGTGGCCGGGTCAGGCATTATGCCGAGTTCACGCTCCAGGACCGACGCGCAGTGGTGATAGGTGCTCACTGCGCCCGCCCGGTCACCCAGGTCCGCCTGCAGCTCCATCAGGGCGCGATACCCGGCCTCCTCCAGCGGCTGTAGCTGGATCCTTCGACGTGCGGCCTGCGCGGCCGCGGCCAGATCACCTTTGCGCGCCAGCGCCTCGCAGAGCAGATCGCACAAGTCCGCGCACTGACGCTCAAGCTGTGGCCTGGCATCGAGCACCCAGTCGTCGTACACACCCGGCAGGAGGTCGCCGCGGTACTGCGCGAGCGCTATGCCAGCATGCGCGATCACTGCTTCGTTGTCGCCACCGTCGGCCGCCGCCGTGAGAGCAGCGCGCCGCTCGAGATCGAAGATACGCAGATCGACGCGGCAGGTCTCCGTGTCGCGCCAGCACAGATCTCTTGGGGTCACGACGAGCGACGGCTCGTCACCGAGCACCTGACGCAGGTGATGCAGCTCGCGGCGCAGGTTGGTGAGCGCTTGTCCGTCCGCCGAGTCCGGCCACAGCAGCCCGGCGATGCGCTGACGCGCCTGGTGCGACTCCGCCTGCAGGACTAGGAAGGCTAGTAGGGCAATCGCCCGAGACGAGCCAGTTCGGACACCAGAGCCGTCGTCGGTGATCGCCTGTTCCCCCAGCAGGGACACGTGCAGCATCTCAGTGCGGCCTCCTGATACGTCGGGTCATCCGACTGCCGCGATGCCGGCGCCACACGAGTCTCCGTGCCGCCTATCACGTCAGCCCGCAGGTGTGGAGACGCTCTAGCGAACTGATGGAGACGGCGTGGAGAATTCGCTCATCATTGTGATGATCGCACACCATTCCGGCCCAGGTCGCGCTGCGCCGTCCGGCCGCACCGAGCCAGAGTGCTTGAATGGCGACATACGTCCCCCGGTGGCATGCGCCAGCCAACGAAGGCGCGGTGGGAGGTGTAGTTATGGATATACCAGCCGAAATTGGCTCTGCAGATCCAGGTGCCGAGCTGAGGCAGGCCGCGACCACCGTCCGGCAGCGGTATGCCAAAGGGTCGGCCGCTTACGGGTTCTGGCGGGTGACCGCGGGCATCTGGGAGCGGTGGGCCGAGCGCGTCGAACTAGGAATCGAACTGTCCCCGGTGGCACATGCTGAATTTCAGGCCGCGCTCTTCAGCGCCCGCAAGTACATGGAACTGCGGCATGGCGGCTCTGAGCGAGTCGTGGCTGCCGGACAGCTGTCGTGTGCCAATTGCGGCCACGTGTTCGTCTCGGCCGCGAGCCCGGAATTGCCGGCGACAGAGCTGGTCGCGCGCGTGATGGG
Source organism: Streptosporangiaceae bacterium (assembly GCA_036496945.1). Classification (GTDB taxonomy): domain Bacteria; phylum Actinomycetota; class Actinomycetes; order Streptosporangiales; family Streptosporangiaceae; genus JAJYUU01. Next base: position 10,082 of record DASXKI010000057.1, read on the forward strand.
GCACGTCTGCACTGACGAACTGCGGCGACGCAACCCGGCCGGCGGGTCACCTCAGCCAGGCTGATCAGTGCGTGTCGCCACAGTGCGTGTCGCCACAGTCCGTGTCGCCGCCGGGGAGGAGGACGCCCGGGTTGAGCAACCCGGACGGATCGAAGGCAGCCTTGATCGATCGCATGATGCCGATCTCTGCTGGGCTGCGGGAGAGGCGCAACCAGCGGGCCTTGGCCCGCCCGATGCCGTGCTCCGAGCTAATCGAGCCGCCAAGGCTCGCCACGAGGGCAAGCACAATGTCGGTGACTGCTTCGGCGCTGCCGGTGGCCCCGAGGACGTTGACGTGCAGGTTGGCCTCCGCCAGATGACCGAAAATGACCAGCTGGGCGGCCGGCACGACCTCGGCAACCACGTCAGGCAGCCGCTCGACTAGCTCGGCGAGCCGGTCGAGCGGCACCGACACGTCCAGCTTCACCGGGACGCCGGCCGCGCTGATCGCATCGGTGTGGCTCTCGCGCAGCTCCCAGAGGCGGGCGCGGTCGGCCGCTGCCGACGCCGCGGTAGCGTCGAGCACCTGCTCGCAGGCTTCAAGCGTCACCAGGAGGTCAGTCAGCGGATCGGCGTCACCGGCCACCTCGACCAGGACATACGCCCCGCCCATGCCGACCAGCGGCACCCCGACACCGAGGTGGCGACCGACCAGCGCGAGGCCAGGGGCGAAGCACAGCTCGGCCGCGCTCACACCCGGCAACTCCGTCCGCAGGAACGCCAGCAGCTCGATGGCCTCGGCGATCCCGCGCACCGCGATCAGCGCGACCGCGCGCTCGCGCTCGGCGGCGACCAGGCGGAGCCGCAGCCTGGTCACGACCGCGAGTGTGCCCTCGGAGCCGGCCAGCAGGTGCCCGAGGTCGTATCCGGTGCTGTCCTTGGCGAGGCCGTCGAGCCGGGATATGACCCGGCCATCGATGAGCGCGGCTTCGACCCCGGCGACCTGCTCGCGCATGCTCCCGTGCCGTAGCACCCGGATCCCGCCGGCGTTCGTCGCGGTCATGCCACCGACCGTTGCTGATTGCCGCGCAGCGAGATCGACGCCGAAATCCAGGCCTGCCGCCCGCGCATGCGCAGTCAGCGTGGATAGCGTGACCCCGGCGCCGGCTATGACCTGCCTCGAGACCGGCCAGACCGCACCGAGCTCGGTGAGGCGGGTGGTGAGCAGTACCACCGGCGGGTTGGCGCTCGGTCCCGGCGCGGGAACGCTGCCGCCAACCAGGCCGGTGTTGCCACCCTGCACCACGACCGGGACTTCCGCGTCTGCGCATGCAGCCAGGACCTGCGCGACCTCCGCAGTAGTGGCGGGACGCACCACCGCGCGTGACTCGCCGGCGAAGCGCCCAGTCCAGTCGGTCTCATACGAGGTCCGCACATCACGATCGACGAGCACGTGCTCGGACCCGACGGCGGCCCGCAGCACGGCCGCCAGCGTCAAGACAGGACCCGCAGCCGCACGGTCGCGTCCATTTCGCGCAGCCGGGCGACGACGTCCTCCGGATAGTCGATGCCGATGTCGGTGAGCGCGTATCCGAGGTCGCCGCGGGTGCCGAGGAGCTGAGCCTCGACATTGACGTTGTGCGCGGCGAGCACGGAGTTGATCGCCGCCATCACGCCGGGCACGTTCCGGTGCAGGTGCGCCAGCCGGTGCGTTCCCCTCGCCGGGGGCAGCATCACTTGCGGCAGGTTCACCGACAGCGACGTGCTCCCCTCGGCGATGAAATCGGCGACCTTGCCGCCGACGAAAGCGCCGATATCGGCCTGGGCTTCCTCCGTCGAGCCGCCGATATGCGGCGTGAGGATCACGTTCGGCATGTCGCGCAGAACGGACCTGAACTCCTCGCCGGCCGACCGCGGCTCCTCGGGGAATACGTCGACGGCCGCTCCGGCCAGGTGGCCGGATAGCAGATGCTTGCGCAACGCCTCGTGGTCGACCACGAAGCCGCGGCACAGGTTCAGGAACAAGGCTCCTGGCCGCATCCGGCTGAACTCCTTCTCGCCGAATAGCGAGCTGTTGGACGGGCGACCGTCCACGTGCAAGCTCACGATGTCGGAGGTCTCGAGGAGTTCGTCGAGGTTTACGCAGCGGTGTGCGTTCCCGAGCACGAGCTTGTCAGCCGTGTCGTAGAAGACCACCCGCATTCCGAGGGCCTCGCTGACCACCGACAGCTGCGCCCCGATGTTTCCGTACCCGACGATTCCCAGGGTGCGGCCGCGGACCTCGTGGGCGCCATGGGCCGATTTGTCCCATGCGCCTTTGTGCATGGCCCGGTCTTTCTCCGTAAGCCGGCGGGTGAGCGCGATGATCTCCGCCAGGGTCAGCTCGACCACGCTGCGGGTGTTCGAGTACGGCGCGTTGAACACGGCGACGCCAGCCGCGGAGGCGGCCGTCATGTCGATCTGGTCGGTGCCGATGCAGAACGCGCCGACCCCCAGCAGGTCCGGGGCTGCGGCGAGGACCGCCTCGCTGAGCCGGGTCTTGGACCGGATGCCGAGCAATGCGACGCCCGGCAGGGCGGCAGCGAGGTCAGCTTCGCTGAGCGCCGAAGGCCGCTCGGTGACCTCGAGTCCGGCGCCTTCGAGCAGCCGGACGGCCTCGGGATGAATGTTTTCCAGGAGCAGCGCCTTCACCGCCCCAGGGTAACCGAAGCCACATCTGCCTTAATCCGGTGGCGGCCTGCCAGGACGCCAGGCGGGGATGCTCGCCCATGCAGGTAAGGGCCGCGGGCGCCGCCCGCTCGCCGTGCCGGCTGTCGCAGCGGCACGGCGAGCGGGCTTGTCAGGCGGAGCCCGGCGGGCGGTTATGTCCTCGCGTCGCGGGAAGCGAGCTTGAGGTCCAGCCGGCCTTCCTTCATGACGCCCGTCTGCTGAGCCCGGCGCGCTACCGCCGTGTCGTGGGTCACGATCACCATGGTGAGTCCCAGGTCCTGCCACAGGGCTTCCAGCAAGCCGGCGAACCGCAGCGACCCAGACAGCAGTTCCAAGATCGTCGGTTCGTCGTCCACAACGAGGACCCGTGCCTCGCACGAAGCACGGGTCACCTCCGTCGGCCCAGCCGAAGTCCGCATGGCGGCTACCGTGCCTGGGCAACCTTGCGGCTTACTGACAAGCCGCCGGAAGATTTCTGTGGAGTTGCTCTAGCCGAGCCCGCCTGCTGCTGCCACTGGCCGGGTCTCCGGTAGGTTTCTCGGGCAGGCAGCCTCGTCAGCAAGGAGCAGTTGCGGCAGTGGATGTGACCGATGGCGTCGGACGGCTGGCGGGCAAGCGGGCCCTGATCACGGGGGGCACGACTGGCATCGGGTTCGCCATCGCCGAGAGATTCCTGCGCGAAGGCGCGACGGTGGTGGTGACCGGGCGCGATGAAGAGCTGGGCCTGCGGGCGCAAGCAGCGCTGCGGGAGTCGGGCCAGGCCTGGTTCGCGGTGGCCGATGCTGGTGACCCCGCTGCGGTGGCGCGCTCGGTGGACCTGGCGGTGGAACGGATCGGCACTATGGATGTGCTGGTCAACAACGCCGGGATCGGGATCGAGGCGGGCCTGCTCGACACGCCGCTGGCGGACTACGACCGGGTGATGGACGTAAACGTGCGCGGCTATTTCCTGTACGCCAAGGCCGCTTACCCGCTCCTGGCAGCCCGCCGCGGTTGCATGATCCACATCGCATCCGACGCGGGCGTCTGGGGTGAGCAGTCCATTGGGCTGTACTCGGTCTCCAAGGCTGCGGTGGTGATGCTGGGGAAGATGCTGGCGCTGGAGGGAGGCGCTGACGGCGTGCGCTCGAATGTGCTGTGCCCGGGGGACATATGGCCCGGCATGCGGCACATGGCCCCGCCCGGTGAGGAGGACCGCCCCGAGGGCGGTGACTGGGTGGTCCCGCCGGTCGGCCGGATCGGCGAGGCCCGCGATGTCGCAGCCGCGGCAGTGTTCTACGCCAGCGACGAGGCGGAGTTCATCACCGGGACGACGCTCCTGGTCGACGGCGGCATGACCGCCGGCTATCACCAGCGCGACAAGAGCCTGCCGGCTGAGCACGGCCGATAACGTGTAAGACCGCCTGAGTGGTTCCTATCTGCACAGGAAACATCTGCACAGCAAGAGGAGTCGAGCACATGGCACGGGTCGCGGTTACCGGGGGCAGCGGAAAGCTAGGCCGGGCATGTGTTGCCCACCTGCTGGAGCATGGCTGGGAAGTCGTCACCCTCGATCGCGTGCCCGCGGCACCCCAACGTGGTGACTTCGTCCGGGTCGACCTCACCGACTACGGGCAGGTCGTCGAGGCTCTGTCCGCGGTCGACGATCGGTATCGAGGCGTCGACGCGGTAGTGCACCTGGCCGCGATACCTGCCCCCGGGCTGACTACCAACGCCGCTACCTTCAGCAACAACATGGTCAGCACGTACAACGTGTTCTCGGCCGCCCGGCACGCCGGGATCACCAACATCGTGTGGGCCTCCAGCGAGACGGTGCTGGGATTGCCGTTTGACACACCCCCGCCGTACGTCCCGGTGGACGAGGACTATCCCGGCCGGCCCGAGTCCACCTATTCGGTCGTGAAGTTCCTGGAGGAGCAACTCGCGGGGCAACTGTGCCGCTGGGACCCGCGACTGAAGATGATCGGACTGCGGTTCTCCAATGTGATGGAGCCGGCTGACTATCAGGACTTCCCCGGGTTCGACGCGGACCCGCGGGCGCGCAAGTGGAATCTCTGGGGTTACATCGACGCACGCGACGGTGCGCAGGCGATCCGCCTTGCGCTGGAGTACCAGGGCACTGGGGTCGACATCTTTGTCATCGCCAACGCGGACACGGTGATGAGCCGGCCGAACAGCGAGCTTCTCGCCGAGGTCTTCCCGGACGTGCCGGTGCGCGGCGAGATCGGCGAGCACGACACCCTGCTGTCGATAAACAAGGCTCGTCGCGTCCTCGGCTATCAGCCGAGCCACAGCTGGCGGGACGAGGTCCAGCCGCCGCAGTGAGCGCCGTCAGGACTCGGCCGCACGCCGCTGCCGGACCTGGATCAGGTGTTCCTGGATGTCCCGCAAGGGGGCACCGGAGGCGTCCAGATGATGTCTGGTCCAGACGCCGTCCGGACCTAGCCACCACGACGCGGTCCCGTCGTCCATCCCCAGATCCATGAGGCTGCTCAGCTCAGCCCGCTGCGCAGGGTCGGTCACCCGGACGAGCGCCTCGACCCGCCGGTCCAGGTTCCGGTGCATAAGGTCGGCGCTGCCCAGCCAGAAATCGCCGGCCGGTGCCCCATCCTCGCCGGTGCCGAACGCGTACACCCGCGAGTGCTCCAGGAACCTGCCCAGCACGCTGCGGACTCGGATCGTCTCCGACACGCCGGGCAGACCAGGCCGGAGCGCGCAGATCCCGCGGATCCAGAGGTCGATCGGGACGCCAGCCTGAGACGCGCGGTACAGCGAGTCGATGATCGCCTCGTCGGTGATCGCGTTGCACTTCATCCGGATCCGGGCCGGCTCACCGCGGCGCGCTCGTTCCGCCTGTTCATTGACCCGTTCCAGCAGACCAGGCCGGAGGCCTTCTGGAGCGACAAGCAGGCGACGATACCCCGTTCCCTGTCTGTAGGCGGTGAGATGGTTGAACAGGTCGGTGACATCCTCACCCACCGTACGGTCCGCGGTGAGCAGCCCGAAGTCCTCGTACAGCCGCGCGGTGGTGGGGTGGTAATTCCCGGTGCCGATATGGCAGAACCGCCGAACCGATCCGTCCGGCTCCCCCCGCACCACCAGGACCATCTTGCAATGGGTCTTCAGCCCGACGAAGCCATACACCACATGGCAGCCCGCCTCTTCCAGCCGGCGTGCCCAGGCAATGTTGGGGCGCTCGTCGAAGCGGGCCTTGATCTCGACGACGACCACGACCTGCTTGCCACTCTCGGCCGCGTCGATGAGCGCGTCCACGATCTCGGAGTCGCCGCTAGTCCGGTACAGGGTCTGCTTGATGGCGAGCACCCGGGGATCGGCGGCTGCCGACACGACCAGGCGCTGCACGGTGGCGGCGAACGAGTCGTAGGGGAGATGCACGAAGACGTCACGCTCGGCCAGCGCGGAAAAGATGCTGGCGTCGCGCGGCAGTGCCGTATCCGACGGGACAAAGGCCGGGTACTTCAGCTTCGGCAAGTCGAGATCGGCGATCGCGGTGAGGCCGGAAAGGTCCAGCGGGCCCGGTACCCGGTACACGGCGCGCGTGTCGACGTCGAGCTCGCCCACCAGGCTGCGGAGCATGTCGCTGGACATGGACTCCTCCGCCTCCAGCCGGACTGCGGGCTCGAACCGGCGCCGTGTCAGCTCGCGCTCGAGCGACTTCAGCAGGTCCTCCGTCACGTCCTCGTCGATCTCCAGATCGCGGCCGCGGGTGACCCGGAAGACGTGATGTTCGATCACGTCCAGGCCCTGGAACAACTCCGGCAGGTGAGCGGCGATCACGTCTTCGAGCGGCACGAACCGGCGCGGCGCCACGGTCAGGAACCTAGGCAGCAGCGGAGGCACCTTCACCCTGGCAAACATCGTCCGGTCGCCCCGCGGATCGGCGATCATGACAGCCAGGCTGAGAGACAGGCCCGAGATGTAAGGAAACGGGTGGGCAGGATCGACGGCCAGCGGCGTGAGCACCGGGTAGATCCGCTCATGGAACAGCTGATGCAGCTTCTCTTGCTCCGCGGCCGCCAGCTGTTTCCAGCGCATGATCTCTATGCGCTCGGTCGCCAGGGCGGGCCGCACTGAGTCGCTGAAACACGCGGCATGGCGACGCGCGAGCTCGCCGACCGTCGTCAGGATGTTGTCCAGGACCTCTTCGGGCTGTATCCCGCTCGCGCTCTCCACCGGCAGCCCGGCCGCCATCCGCCGTTCTCGGCCGGCCACCCGGACCATGAAAAACTCATCCAGGTTGCTGGCGAAGATGGCCAGGAACCGCACCCGCTCGAGCAGGGGAGTGGCCTCGTCCTCCGCCAGTTCCAGGACTCGCTGGTTGAACCTGAGCCAGCTCTCCTCGCGATCCAGGTAACGGCCGGGTGGCAGCACGTCGCTGGCTGCCCTGTCGCTGGCTGCCCTGTGGTTGCCCGCCCTGTCGCTGCCTGCCCCTTCGCTGGCCGGCTCGCCCGGAGCTCGCCGCGCTCGGCTCGGCGCCTTGGCCGCGTTCCTCGTACTCTTACCGCGCTGTGACGCGACCTGACCTGAGCCCATCCTCCTATCGTCCCCCAGCGCGCGCCGGTTGAAAGGCGCCTACCCCGAGGAACCATGACATTCGTCGAGCAGCAAGCTCCCGAAACGGCAGCCGATGAACCTGCCGGGTGGGACGCCTGCAGCTCGGCAGTGACATGCCCGACATCGCCACCACCGAGAAATGACGGCAGGCCCTGAGCAGGTGCGCTATGGTCAGGGCTGCCTCGGCGATCACCGCTACGTCACTGGCGAAAACGTCGCTGGCGAAACATATTAGGGCTATCGGGACTATAGCCTAGAATACGGATCTTAACGGCGGGCCCGGTGTCGGTCAGCAGCCAGCCGTGAACAGCCGCGGGAGCACGCGCTGTGGATCTCTAGGTCAGGGAGTTGGGCTGGTGACGGATCGGCCGCGCCTTACGGTGCTGGGAACTGGTTACCTCGGCATGACGCACGCCGCGTGCATGGCCTCGGAGGGCTTTGAGGTTCTTGGCGTCGATATCGACGCCGCGAAAGTGGCGCGGCTGAATGCCGGTGAGGCACCGATCTTTGAGCCGGGGCTAGATGAGCTCCTGCGTACTGGCTTGGCTTCGGGGCGGCTTGCCTTCACGTCTTCCTATGCGGAGGCAGCTGCATTCGGGGATGTGCATTTCATCTGTGTCGGCACCCCGCAGCGCCGGGATGGTCATGGCGCAGACTTGGCCCAGGTGGAGGCGTGCATCGACGCGCTGGCGCCTGGGCTGACCCGGCCGTGCGTCATTGCCGGTAAGTCGACAGTGCCAGTGGGCACTACGGCGGCGCTTGCGGCGCGGGTGGCCCGGCTGGCGCCCGCCGGGGATGCGGTGGAGGTGTGCTGGAATCCCGAGTTCCTGCGGGAGGGGCATGGCGTGGCGGACACGCTCAGCCCTGATCGCATTGTCCTCGGAGTGGGCTCGCACCGGGCGGAGGCAGTCCTTCGCACCGTGTACGCGGGGCCGATCGGCGCGGGGACGCCTGTGTTCGTTACTGATGTGGCGACGGCGGAGTTGGCCAAGGTAGCGGCCAACGCATTCCTGGCGACCAAGATCTCCTTCATTAACGCAGTGGCCGAAGTCTGCGATGCGGCGGGCGCAGACGTGACCGTGCTAGCAAAAGTGCTCGGCGCTGATCCCCGGATCGGCGGCGCCTTCCTGCAGCCCGGCCTAGGTTTCGGCGGCGGATGCCTGCCCAAGGACGTGCGCGCCTTCCTGGCCAGGGCCGCCGAGCTGGGCGCCGAGGACGCGCTAGCGTTCCTCCGGGACGTAGACGCGATCAACCTCGGCCGGCGCACGGGGATGGTGAATCTGACCAGCGAGGTACTGGGCGGCTCGGTCGCCGGGCGGTCAGTGTGCGTGCTGGGGGCGGCCTTCAAGCCGGGCTCGGATGATGTCCGCGACTCGCCGGCCCTGGATGTAGCTCAGATCCTGCACGGCATGGGGGCCGAGGTCACCGTGTATGACCCGGCTGCGATGGCCAACGCCCGCGAGGCTTGCCCGGAACTGCATTATGCGAGTTCGGCGTCGGCAGCCGCTGCCGGCGCAGACGTGGTCTTGCTGCTGACGGACTGGCCGGAGTTCGCGGCCCTCGACCCGCATGACCTGGGCGAGAAGACCGCTGCACGGCGGATCATAGACGGCCGGTATGCTCTCGATCCGGCTGCTTGGCGAGCGGCCGGCTGGCAGTATCGCGCCTCCGGCATCCCGGCTGAGCCAATGACCGATCAAACCGCCGAGCCGATGCCGGCGCCGCTTAATTAATACGACCCTGCGTCGCATATTTTGCTAGCTGGCCGTGCCCGCGTGGAAGACCCCGTCATCGTGCCTCAGTGCACTGTCCTAAAGTAGGCTGTTTAGATGCAATTCCAGGATGCGATCGCCTATGTGGGCCACCAGGTGCACTTTTGCCGGTACCGGGAGGCTGGCACGCTGCTGAGATGGCTTGGCGATGATCTGAGCGGCAAGCGAGTGCTCGACGTGGCTGGCGGCGACGGATACTGGGCGGCACAAGCTCGCAAGCGCGGGGCGCTGGCCGTGTCCATTGATCTCTCCAGGACGAAGATGGTTCGCGGCGCGCAGCTTGCCCATGCGCCGGCCCTGCTCGAGGCAGATGCGCTTCGACTGCCTTTCAGCGACGCAAGCTTCGATCGGGTGCTGTCGATTTGCGCGATCGAGCATTTCGATGACGGACCTGCATCGCTGGATGAGATGGCACGGGTGCTGGCCCCCGGCGGGGAACTGGTCATGTCTGCCGACGCGCTCACCAGGGCGAGCGAGTGGCCGCGGCTTTTCGATGCCCACTGCCGGCGCTATGCGGTGAAGCAGACCTACAGTCACGAACGGCTCGGGCGATTGCTCTCAGACCGGGGCCTCGATGTGGTCCAGCACGACTACCAGTTCCGTGGACGCCAGGCCGAGCATTTCTACCTGGCCATGTCGTCCGTCAAGGGCAAGGCGGCTCCCAACGCCGCAGTCATCGCAGCTCCGTTGATCTCGGCCAGTGACAAACGGTTGCCAAATGACGGCGGCAGCGTCGTCCTGATCCGGGCACGCAAGCGAAGCGGCTAGCGCCGAGGGCCGCTAGCCTCCCGGCACGAGGTGCCCAGCACCTGGCCCACGTAGCTTGCGATAGTCAGATGTCCCCCCTGGATCGCACGATCAGATCCGCCAGCAGCGCGAGCGTGGCGATGATGAGTCCGCTGACAAAGATCAGGATGGTGTTGATCGCGAAATAGAACGGGTGGGCAATCATGTCGAAGATGCCCTTCGCGAATCCCAGCCCGAGCAGGAAGAGCGCGAGTGGCATGAGTACCTTGAGCGGGTTGAAGTACATCACCATTCGCAGGACTTGAAGGATGTACCGGTAGGCGTCCTTGAAGAACTTAAATTTGGACTTGCCCGCCCGCTTCGCGTACTCGATCGGGACGTACCGGACGTCGTGCTGGTTGGACAGGAATGCGATCGTGATCGTCGTCACGCAGGAGAATCCGGGAGGCAGCAGCCGCAGGTAGGGGAGAGCGACTTCGCGCCGGAATACTCTGAGGCCCGAGTTCAGGTCCGGGATGGTGGAGTTGGTGAGCACCTCGGCCAGCTTGCGGATGAACCACTTCGCGGGTATCCGCAGCAGCTTGTGACTGCCTTCCTCGCTTGTCCTGGCGCCGACGATCTGATCCACGTACGGAGCCTTCTCCAGCATCTGGACGAACTCGGGGATGCGCTCGTTCGGGTAGGTCATGTCCGCATCGGTCCACACCACAATCGCGCCCCGTGCCTGACGGGTGCCGATCCGCCGCACCGTGCCGGAGCCGCCGTTGCGCTCGAAATGGACGATCCGAAGGTGCGGAAAGCGCGGGGCGGCCTCCTGCAGGCGGGCCAGCGTGCCGTCGGTGGAGGCGTCGTCGTAGGCCACCAGCTCGTAGTCGTAGCCGCTGTCGTCCATGGCCGCGCAGATTCGGGCCACCTCGTCGATCACGTGGCCCTGCTCGTTGTGGCACGGCAGCACGATCGTGACGTAGGGGTCGTGAGCAGACTCGGCCGGATCGGCGGCTGTGGTCACCTCCGGTGTCGGAGGAAGCGCCGTGTCCGGGGTGAGGGTGGATTCCCGGCTGGAGAGCATGGTCATTGCGAAAACTCCGACATCCAGATGTTGAGCTCGAATTGGGGCGTGTTCAGCGGTGGCGTCACGAGGTTATGCGCATTGTTCCGGCTGCGCAGCCTCATGACCTGCACGGAATGGCCGAAACCGGCAAGGGCGGTGGGCGAGGACGCCAGCAGCACGGGCCGTCGGCCGACCCGCTGAATGTCCGCGATCAGCTCTTGCACTCGCTGGCGGTCCGGTCGTACGACGAGGGCCGCCGGCACGCCACACATCCCCCGGACTACCTGCGCCAGTTCGTTGCCCGCCCCGCGGCTGACGAAGAGCACCGACGAGTTGCCGGGGATCGCGGCGCAAAGGTCGTGTACCGCCGCTACCTCTCCGCTAAAGGTGACCTTGTCCGCCAGGCCCACGGCGACGATCCGAATCCCCAGCGGCCCGCCGTTGCGATGCGCGAGCCCGAAGGTCGTTGTCGCCGCCGGGATGATCAGGGCTGCGGCCAGCACCGCGACCGCGCCGCCGCGAAGCACCGGGCCGGCGCCGCGCTGGCGAAGCCAGGCGACGAGCCAGCTAGCGGCCCACAGCGCCAGGACGATGAAGCCCGGCAGCACGCCAGGGACTAGCCTGCGGCTGGCCCAGGGCTGATCGGGAGTAATCGACGGCCGCAGCAACGTCGCGACGATGATCCACGCGAAGCACATCAACGGCAGGGTCCAGGCTGGCGCCTGGCCACGCACGCACCTGCGCGCCAGTACGGCAGCGCCGATGGTAGCGAGCACAACGGCAGGCACGCCGATATACCAGAACACCCAGTGCAGGCTGAGCTCGTAATACTGGCGTGTGGGCTGGATCGGCAGGTGCTGCGACGCCTGCCAGCGTGCCATGTTGGCCTTTTGCCCGGTGGTCATCTTGGCGTGCACGGTCTGGACATAGGGCCGGATGACGAAGGCGGCGGTGACGGCGAACGCGAGCGCGGCAGCGGCGTTAGGCAGCCAGTTGGTCCGTAGCTCGGGCAATCCGCGGTTCCAGCACAGGATCACGGCGATGACTGTGACCGCGAAGACGAGGAATCCGGCGAGTACGAGTGGCAGCAGCGAGCCCTTGATCGCGCTCAGGTATGGCCGGCTGAGGAGCAGGCCATCGATGGCGCCGTAGGCGGCGCCGACGAGCACTCCGCCGATCAGTGGCCATGCCTGGCGGCGACGCCCGAGCACCAGCAGTCCGCAGTAGGGGATCAGCGGCAGCATGTCGCTCGCGCCGTCAATGCGCACGAGGAGGGTAAGGCCGATGGCCAGGCCAGCCAGCGCGGCGATTCTCCTCGTGGCTGCCCCGTCGTTGCTGAGCGAGTCCACGACCAGGCACAGGCCGCCGAGGAACAGTATCTGCGCCAGCGGCTCGCTATAGGTTGACCTGCTGGTGAACTGCTCCGGCAGCGACAGCGCCAGGATCAGCGCGCCCAGTGGCGCCCAGCGCGGTCCGACCAGGCGCCCGATCAGGCCGCCGATGGCAAGTATTCCGCAGCTTCCGAGCAGGGCGCCCGTCGCTGCCGCGACGCTGACGCCGCCGATCCAGAATGCGGCCGCCAGGGTCATCGGCAGGCCTGCCATGAACTGCGGCACGATGGAATGGCCGACCTGGTAGAAGGCCGCGGTCTTGAACGAGAGCAGGTGGCTGTAGCCGCCGAACGCTGCCGCATTCTGCGGGATGGGCAAAGACCCATGGCCGGCGATCCAGTTGCCGAACTGGATGTAGGACGCCGGGTCACGCTGCACGATGATCTGCTGGGAGTGGTAGATCAGCTGGTCGGCGCCGAAGGCCACGGCCACCACTATCAGGGCAGCGATGGTCCACCAGGGCGTCCGTGCAGGCTCGCCGCCGCGCGCAGCCAGCAGGCCCAGTGATCGGCCGTTAATCCAGCGCAGCCCTAGTGTCACTAGCACTATTGCCAGCGGGAGGGAGATCACCAGCATCAGCAGCGGCGTGAAGTGACCGAGCAGCAGGAGCGGCAGCCCCGCCAGCAGCCATGCCATCGCCAGCAGCGTGGGCACAACGGTGAGCTGCCGGAAGATTCTCCCGGCCAGGTCAGGAGAGTGCTCGTCGCCGCTCGGCCGTGCCTCAGCGGGAGAAGGTCCGGCCTCGGTTGTGCCGGTCCTGGCGCTCATGCGCTTGCCCGGTGCAATACGACATATCCGTCGCGCTCGAAAACGATCTTGTAACCGCTGCGGCTCAGCAGCCCCACGTCCTGGCTCTGCGCGAGCACGCTGGGGAAATTCAAGACATGGCGTTGCACGTCGGCGACGATCCACGGCGAGCCGAGCGAGGGCCGCTCTCCATTCCATTGCACGACCGTGTCGCGGCCCGATAGCTCTGCGGCAACGTCAGTGGCTGCCCCCACTCGGACGCCGCTCGGCACCACGGCGTCGGCTGCAGCCGCTGCCCGCTCCCTGGTGGTCTGCGAGTAGAAGTTCGCGTGCAGGGCCTGCCCAAGCGCAAACCGCGGAAGGGTATACAGGGTCGCGGCCGCAATCGCGACGCAGCAGCCGACCGCCACCACTCCCGTGCCCACGCTCCGCGCGCTCGAGCCCGGGAGCATGCCGGCAGGTGGGGTGTCGGCGGGCGGGGTGCCGGCTGAGGGGGTGTCTGTGGGCGGGGTGTCGGCGCGCAGGGTGTCGGCTGACGGCGTGGCGCGCGCTGTGGCGTGGCTCCATGCCCAGGTAGCCCAGCGGTCCAGGCGTGCGGCGCCGTCAACGGCCGCGCAGGCGAGTATGACCACGAGATAGGCGTTGTAGTGGAAATGCTCGCCCCACCATGTCGGGTTCTCGGAAT
>DASXKI010000058.1:0-3406 GCA_036496945.1 Streptosporangiaceae bacterium
CGACGCGTGGCTCGCCATGGCCGCCCGGATCGTGGCCGGCGGCGTGCCCAGCCGGTACGACGACCTGCCGATCCGCGAAATCTCACTGGTCACGCTCATGGTCGCGCGGCCGGATCCGGACGACCAGATCATCGCAAGGCACGCGAAGCCGGAGTGGTTGACCTGGATGCACGCCAACTTCACCGACTCCTCGCGGGTGGCGGCCCTCGGCGACGCGGACAGCTACGCCACGCGGCTGTTCGACTACGAGCGCTCCGGCCGGGACCAGGTCAGATGGGTGATCGACCGGCTCCGCGCGGACCCGGCATCACGTTCGGCGACGATCACGACGCTTCAGCCGCACACCGACACGACGTATATCCCGTGTGTCAGCGTGCTCGACTTCTGGCTGCCTGACGGCGCCGTGGAGCTGGTCGTGTACGCGCACAGCATCGACTTCGGCGCCAAGGGCTACGGCAACCTGGTCGAGCTGGCTTCGTTGCAGCGGCACGTCGCTGATGCGCTTGGCCTGCCCGTCGGCCGGCTGCTGATGATCATTAAGTCGGCTCACGTGTATGAGACCGAACTTGCATACATCAAGGGCGTGCTGGCCGGTGTCAGCCTGCCAGGTGGTTGACGGCGGCCGCGAAAACGCCGAGCAGCCGTGTCGCAGCGGGCGCGGCGGAGCGCGCCAACGGCGGCCGGCCGAGCCCCCCACAGCCGCGCCGGCTCGGGCAGCCGGACGCCGTGGCGGGCCGCAGCATCGACGGCCGCGATCGTCGGCGCAAGCGCCGCTTCGCTGCGCAGTCCGCGGTCTTACACGTCGATGATGTGGCTGGGGGCGCCGGCGGCCTGGAGGAGGCGGCGGATGTCGGCGGGGTCGCCGGTGACAACATCGGCGTGCAGGTCGGCTGCGGTCTGGGCGACGACAGCGTCGACGACGTCACGGGTTGCGGCGCGCCCCATGAGCTCGCCGGCCGCGTGGGCTTTCTGCTCGGTTAGGGGCATGATCTCGCATCCGCGCAGGAGCCGCCGGAGCTGGACTTGGGCGGCGGAGCGGCTGACCTGAGCGACGACGGGTGCGGGAACCACGGGGATGATCCCGGCTTCGAGCCTGATCCGGTGGTCTGCCCAGACCTGCCGGACGTTGCGGTCGGCCGCGACCAGAGCGCCGGCGTCGTAGACGACCGGGGTCATGCGGTCCGGCGCTCACCGGCGAGGCCGGCGCGACGCCGCGCGGCGTTCAGTTCCTCGCTGGTCAGTGGCCCGTTGTCGGCTTCCCACTCGGCCACGGCCGCAAGGCCGGAGCGCACTCGCAGGGCTCGCCGGGCGGCCGCGGTCATCCACGCCGAGACGCTGACCCCCTCGGCGGCGGCCGCTTCGACGACCTCGGCGTGCACGTCGGGATCGACGGTAATGGCGAGTTTCGGGGATGGGTTGCCGCGTGGCATGAGCAAACTATACCACCACGCTACGACCGTTGACGGGGCTGTCCCCTGACGGTCCCGAGCGAGGTCCGGCAGCCTGACATTCTGCCTGGTAAATCCGGTGGCTGGTCCTGGGATTCGCCCGCGGGGGAATAGTGCTCACCCGCGGGCGGCTACCGGAACCGAGTCTGCTCCAAATGAGCCGACCAGTTCGCTCTGATTAGTGGCAAGACCGGACCCGCAGGTCAGCCCATCAACCCCGGCTGCCGCGCGATCACTACCGCCCCCTTAGGACGCTGCGCGTCGGCCGGCCAAGATCGCGCCGTGCGACGGCAATCTGCTGCCGCAATCTTTCGGTTCATGCGCTGGCCGCAGACGCCATCGCCGAGAGTTAGACGCGGATCGCGCGGGCAGCGACTTCGAGGTCGAGGTAACGCCCGGCCATGCCTTTCTTCTTGGTAATGCCATGGGCGTAGCGGTCGACCCTGCAGGTCGCGCGGATCGTCAGGCCGCTTTGGTCCGCTCGGACCTCGCTCAGGGCTACATCGGCCCGGGCAGCATGCCCTCGCGCGGTGATCTGCCCTCGAAGCAGCCAGCCCTCTCCGCTTTCTTCGAGTTCCGTCGAATGGAACGTGATCTCGGGGTGGTCTTGCACGTGCAGGAAGTTCGCCGACTTTACGTCCTTGTCACGCGCCGCGCTGCCCGTAGCGAAGCTGGCAGCATCGATGACGGCAGTCGCAGTCGAACTGGTCACCGGGTCGGCGATGGTGATCTCGCCGGAGAGAACCCTGAAGCTGCCGGTGACGCCACCCAGGCCAAACATGTGCCGTGTCGAGAAGCTGACCGAGGAAGCTGCCGGATCCAGCTTGTAGGTCCCGGCCGGCGGAATGGAGACCGTTGTGGGCACTGACATGATCTCGACCTTTCTGTCCAAATCGCAGTTCGTTGGATCGAGTTATCGTCCCGGAAGCTAACTGCAGTCTCCAGCAGGCGATCCTGCTGCCCGCATTTGCGGTGCCCGGTGGGCGCCAGCGCGACCGCAGATCTAGCGGCGGCCCAAGGACCGCCGCGACGCACGGCCCCGCGCGTGCCTGGGTCGACTGCGCGACTCGACATGCTGGTAGCGCTCCTAGCGGCGCGGACCGGTCGTCCCTCGCGGAGGATCAGCGACTGCCTGAACTCGGACCGTTGTCGGAACATGCCGGTTAGCCGACGGTCTGGAGCTGCAACCCTTCTGCTTTTACCGCACGTTCGACGTTCTGCTGCGTCGGCGGGAGGCGCCACCAGACTGCAGCGCGGCGCACACGACATTGATGATCCGCGGCAGGACTCGCTCGCCGTAAAGCCCCATGACTGCCTCCCCAGCTGACGATATTTGTCCGGCCGTTCCTCGCGCTCAGCTGCCTTGGCCGACCGCCGCTGCGAGCCGTGGACCGGGCCGCGTTTAGGCATGCCACACCTGACATAAAACCAGGGTGTGATGACGACACGTCGCTGTCAGTGTCATCACAAAAGCGGTCAGGGAGGATCACATGGGTACGATCACCACCGCAGACGGCACCGAGATCTACTACAAGGACTGGGGAACGGGGCAGCCCATCCTGTTCAGCCACGGCTGGCCGCTGTCGGCTGACGACTGGGACACCCAGATGATGTTCTTCCTGCTGCGTGGCTACCGGGTGATCGCCCATGACCGGCGCGGCCACGGGCGGTCAACCCAGACCAGCGGCGGCCACGACATGGACCACTATGCCGATGACATGGCCGCGCTGACCACACATCTGGATCTCCATGACGCTATACACGTGGGTCATTCGACTGGCGGCGGCGAGGTCACGCGCTACATCGGCCGGCACGGCGAGAGCCGGGTAGCGAAGGCCGTGCTGATCAGCTCAGTGCCGCCGCTGATGGTGCAGACCGACGCCAACCCTGGCGGCCGGGCCACTATCGGCGAAGCTCGTCCAGAACGGGACGCTGAAGACCTACAGCGGCTTCCCGCA
>DASXKI010000059.1:0-3964 GCA_036496945.1 Streptosporangiaceae bacterium
GTCTGGGTCCTGCCGGCTGACCTGCCGCAGCTCGAACTCGGCGCGCTGCTGCCGCCGGACATGCTCGCGGATGTGCTCGCCAAGACTGTCAGCGCCGCCGACGGGCCGGCCGGGCCGGCCGCGGCCAGCGCGGCCGAGCCCGCGCGAGACGCAGCCCTGCTCGGCGCGGTCCTGCAGGCACTGGGCGCTCATGCCTCGATGCCGCGGCTCATCGCTGGCCTGCGGGTCCTCGGCCAGATCGGCGGACCAGCCGAGCATCTAGGCTCCGGTCTGCTCACCCAGGAGCAGCTGACCGGACTCAGCAACCTGGCGGGACGCGCCGCCGGGCAACTGGTCGCTGAGCGTGCCTGGAGCATCGAGGCTCGCCTTCGCACGTTGGCGCCGCTTGCGACGTCTCTTGTCAGCACGCCGCCCAGCCGTCTCAAGGTGGCCTGGCTCGACCGGCGGGCCGCGGCGGTCAGCAACGAAGTCCTGGCGGCCTACCTGGTGATCGCGCTGACCGCGGTGCTGCGCCTGGCGCCGCCTGGCAGGCGCTGGCAGCAGACGATCTGCGTGCTCGGGGCTGAGCGGCTTCCCGGCGGCATTCTCGACCGGCTGTGCGACGCGGCCGAGATCTCCGGGGCAGGGCTGGTGCTCGGCTACCGCTCGATCCCGGCGCACGTACGCGAACGGCTTGGCCGGGGCGACGCGGCCGTGGGCTTCATGCGGCTCGGCAACGCCGAGGATGCCCGGCTCGCGGCCGAGCAGATCGGTACCGAGCACAGGTTCCTGGTGAGCCAGCTGACTGACACCGTCGGCGTGTCGGTCACCGACACGATCGGCGACTCCTACACCAGCACCGTCGGTACGGCGGACTCGGTGACCGACTCGGAATCGGAAACGAGGACAGCTGGCAGCAGCCGTGGCCGCAGCCGGCCTGGGGTCTTCGCTCCGTTCGCGGACTTCACGGGGTCAGCCAGCCGGGATCTGAGCTCGTCCGCGGCGGTATGCGACTCGCGATCCATCACGGCCGGCATCAGCAGCGGCACGTCCTGGGGCTGGAGCACATCCAGGGCGGTCGGCGCCAACGACTCCGCGGCCACGACCATCCAGCGGTCGCGCGAGTCGCTCGTCGAGCAGCATGAGCTTCAGCAGCTACCGCAGAGCGCCGTTCTGCTGTGCTACCCGGCACCTGGCGGCCGCCAGGTCGTGCTGGCCGACGCCAATCCGGCCATCATGGCGCTGCCCACCGCCACGCTGGCGGTAGGCCCGGCAGCCGCAGGCGGATTCGCCGATTGTGCTTCGGGCCGCTCCATGCCGCTGGGGCCGTCTGCCAGGATGTAGTCCATGCTGAGACAGTTCCGTCAGGTGGACGTCTTCACCGACGTGCCGTACCAGGGCAATCCGCTGGCCGTCGTCCTCGGCGCCGACGGGGTCACCACCGAGAAGATGCAGCGGTTCGCCAACTGGACGAACTTGTCAGAGACGACGTTCGTTCTCGAGCCAGACGATGACCGGGCCGACTACCAGGTGCGGATCTTCACGCCGAGCCAGGAACTGCCGTTCGCCGGGCACCCGACACTTGGCAGCTGCCACGCCTGGCTGGAGGCTGGCGGCTCGCCGCACGCGGCAGGCACGGTGATCCAGCAATGCGGAGCCGGGCTGGTGACCGTCGGCACCGACGACCGCGGCCTGAAGTTCGGTGCCCCGCCGCTCGTGCGCTCCGGTCCAGTGGATGAGCAACTCGCGGTGCACGTGGCCGACATACTCCGAATCGGCCGCCACGAGATCGTGGATCTGCAGTGGGCCGACAACGGGCCTGGCTGGATCGCCGTGCTGCTGGCGAGCGCTGACGCCGTGCTCGCCGTGACGCCAGGACCAACCGACCTGGATCTGGGCATTGCCGGGCCCTATCCGCCGGGCGGCCCTGCTGCGTTTGAGGTACGCGCGTTCCTGCCGAAGAACGGCACAACCGACGAGGACCCGGTCACGGGCAGCCTCAACGCTTCACTGGCCCAGTGGCTCCTCGCAACGGGCCGCGCGCAGGCGCCTTACGTGGCCAGGCAGGGAACCGCCCTGGGCCGCAGCGGCCAGGTCTATATCAGCGCCGACGCCGATGGCCAGGTCTGGGTAGGCGGCGGCACTGTCACCTGCATCTCGGGCACAGTGGATCTGTAAGCCGGATCTGCAAGCCAGTGCAGTGGACCTGCGAGCCCAGCACTGCGGCGCCATCAGCCCACCCATCGATGCCGGGTCGAGTTTCGCAATTCGCCCGAATCCGGTAGCACTCTCCCAGCCGACCTGGTAAGCACGCAGGATGGGAGTGGAGTCAGGCATCGGCGGCGGCACTGCCGGACTCTGGTACCGGGTGAAGGCGGTTAGCTCTCATTGCCTCGGCGGTACCGCTGACAGCAACTACGCGTCGGTCCTGCCCGCGGTCCTCAACGCGGCGCGACACCGGCGGCCATTCATCGCCGGCTGGCTATCGCGGGGAGGCGGCGCACCGCTCGAGCTGATCACCAACGCCGGACCTCTGCCTGCGGCCGGCGCCGTGCCGCCAGCGGTCATGGCGGAGTCTGCGGGTGAAGCGCCTCCTGGGGGTGAGAGGCAGTCGGCTGGCCGGGTGCCTGCGGCCCAGGTGCCGTCGGCTGTGGACATGCTGTTCCCGTGGGGTGCGCGCGGCGCGCTGATCGATGGCAACATGCTGGCTGACCTTGATCAGCTCGTCTGGGCACCGTGCCCTGGCCGCCAGGTACCGCTGGCCGATCCTGCCGCCGCTGCTGCTGCCGCAGCCCAGGCCGCGCGCGGCGACGGCGTGGGCCCGCCGACGCTGTTTGAGTCCGCGCTGCAGACGCTGATGGGCAGGCCATTCGGCTGGCTGATCGTCGCTGACCCGACGGACCTGCTCGACGCCGAGACCGCTGACCTGCGCAACCAGCTGACGGTACTGCGGCGGTACGAGGATGAGCACGCTCGCTTCGAGGCCGACCGGGCCGAGCGCCGGCTGGGCGAGCTTGACGCCTATCGCGAGGCTGGCCTCTGGAACGTGCGGGTCCTGGCAGGAGCGGCGACCGAGCAGGACCTGCAACTGATCGCCCCGGTACTGGTCGGTTCCATTGACCTGAGCGCCCATCCGTACCGGCTGCGCTGCCCGCACGGCGCGCAGGAGTTCGCCGACGTGCTCGCCGCCAAGGTAGCCGACCCGGCCGACGGATCAATGGTGCCGTTCGCGTCGACCGCCGGCGCGCTCGCCGCCCTGACCGGCCTCCCGCGACGGGAGGTGCCGGGCGTGCGGGTCTTGCAGCCGGGCTATTTCGACGTCACCAGCGAGGCCACGGCCCGAGAGTCCGTCGAACTTGGCAAGATCCTGGATAGCCAGGACCGGCCTGTCGGCGACATGCGAATCCCGCTGGCCACCCTGAACCGGCACGCACTGGTCACCGGCGCGACAGGCGCGGGTAAGTCCCAGACCATACGACACCTGCTGGAGCAGCTGACGGCGGCCGGCATCAGCTGGCTGGTGATCGAGCCGGTGAAGTCGGAGTACGCCGCCATGGGCGCGCGCCTTGCGAGGTTCACCCAGCACAACGGGAGCACCGCCAGCGACGAGGCCGAGACGGCCGTCGCCAGCCATGCAGGCGACGAAGCCAAGGCCGGCGCCAGAGGCGCCGTCACGATCATCAACCCGGCCGATCCGGAGTCGGTGCCGCTATCGGTCAACCCGCTAGCGCCCGAGCCCGGCTACCCGGTGCAGGCGCATATCGACATGGTTCGCGCGCTGTTCCTGGCGGCGTTCGACGCGCAGGAGCCGTTCCCGCAGATCATGTCGCAGGCGCTCCAGCGTAGTTACGAAGAGTGCGGCTGGGATCCGCTGACTGGCGGGGGCCGCGCTGATCTGGACGTGCCGCCCGCCGTGCCGACGCTGGCCAGGCTCCAGGCCGCCGCGCTCGCCGTGATCGAAGACGTGGGCTACGGCCGGGAACTG
>DASXKI010000060.1:0-1621 GCA_036496945.1 Streptosporangiaceae bacterium
ATACCCGCGCACGTCCTGCAGGTACAGCGTGGTCAGGAACAGGAACCCGGCGAGGGTGGCGATCGCGCAGACGGCGGTCAGGTTCGCGGCGGTGAACGGGACGCTGCGGAAGAAGCGGAAGTCGATCAGCGGCTCGGCGCGGCGCGGCTCGTACCTCAGCAGCGTGACGAGGGCGGTGACGCTGACGAGGAAGAAGACCGCGATTCGCGGCGAGTGCCAGCCTTCGCTCGGCCCCTGGATGATCGCGTAGGCCAGCGAGCCGAGCATCACGATGACGAGGAACTGCCCGACCGGGTCGGCCTTGCGGCCTCGTTCGGCCCTGGAGTCGGGCACCAGCAGCGCGGTCAGCGCGACCGCGGCGAGCCCGACCGGGATGTTCGCCCAGAAGATCCCGCGCCATCCCACGCTGCCCACCAGGATCCCGCCGGCGATGGGGCCGAGCGCCATGGACAGGCCGGAGACGCCGTCCCAGACGCCGATCGCCTTGGCCCGCTCCTTCGGCGCGCTGAAGATGTTGGTGATGATGCCGAGGGCCGCCGGGGCGAGCATGCTCCCGCCGATCCCCTGCAGCACGCGGAACGCGATCAGCCACGCCAGGCTCGGCGCCAGGCTGCACAGCCAGGAGCCGAGCGTGAACAGGCTCAGGCCGACCTGGAAGATCGTGCGGCGGCCGATCCTGTCGGCGGCGGCCCCGGAGAATATCAGCAGGCTGGCCAGCACGATCGTGTAACCGGCGACGGTCCACTGCAGGCCGGAGACCGCGGTGTGCAGGCTGGCGCCGATGGAGGGCAGGCCGACGATCACGATCGTGTTGTCCAGCCCGACCATGAACAGCGCGGTGCAGCAGATCGCGAGCACGATCGTTCGCCTGCCGCCGCCCAGGGCGGCCTGCTGCCCGTGGTGGATGTACGGCTCCGGCCGGGATTGAACCGCCGGCACCACTTCCGCCGTTACTGGGGTAGATACAGTCACTGCTGCGTATGGTGATCGTCCCGGTACGTTCCGTAGCTGAGGGTGGGCAGCCGAGACCGATTGCATGGAGCACCGCCTGGGGGAGCAGCGACTGTTATGTCGGATATGACACTACATGGCTGCGCGCAGTAGTCAATAGGTTACGCATTACTTATGACGCAATTGCTCAGTACACGTTCTGCCTGCACGCTGCGCTTGCTGGGTTTAGATTTAGTGCGTGTCCGAGGGGGAATTCGTGAGTCGCAGGTTGCTTCAGCTTGTGATGCCCGTGACCCCCGACCGCCGCATGTTCCGGCTGCACGACCCCTGGGTGGACCCGGACGAGCTCGGCAGCCCGCTGGCGCCGGTCGGCGCACTGGTGTCCAGCACGCGTGAGCAGCTGTGGGTCGGCAGCCTGCAGGAGGACATCGACGTCCGACTGGTGCTCGAGGAGTGGGACGGCCAGCCGCTGCTGCCCGAGGCATGGGACGAAGAGGCCAAGGCGCGGCTGTACCTGCGCGGGATGCTGACCGTGGACATGTGCTCGGCCGGGACCGCCGTGTCCCGGCTGCGGCTGTCCGGCGGCGTCGGCGACTACGAAGTCCGGGTGTACGCGCGCTACCGCGAAGCCGTGGTGCAGATGTACGCGGACCTGCTCAGCCAGCACCGG
>DASXKI010000061.1:0-20640 GCA_036496945.1 Streptosporangiaceae bacterium
GCCGAGGACGACGAGTAGGTCCGCACGCCGGGCGCCGAGCCCGATTCGGCGCCTGGCGTGCGATCGAAACGTCTTCGGCCTGCTGCAGGACAACTGAGCTCCCATCCCCGATCCCGCGCACAGAACCTCCGTCCCGATCAAGACACGTGGGAGAGGAAACCGGCTATGAAGGACACCAAGGTCAGCACCGGGACCGACAAGAAATTCGACGGATTCACAGACGGGGAACGCGGCGCGATGAAGGAGCGCGCCAAAGACCTGAAGCGGCCGCTCGCGCGGCTCGCAACGCACACCGGCCGGAGTGCCTGTAACCACCTGCTGTGCGTCGGGGCCAGGTCTGTCTCTCAGCGACTCGTGACCTGACCGTCAGCCACGTTGATCCTGCGGTTTGTTGTCACCGCTTCCAGCATCCGGCGATCATGAGTGACCAGGAGCAGCGTGCCGGGATAAGACTCAAGGGCGGACTCCAGCTGCTCGATCGCCGGCAGGTCAAGATGGTTCGTAGGCTCGTCAAGCACTAGGAGGTTGACGCCGCGCGCTTGCAGAAGCGCCAGCGCTGCCCTGGTTCGCTCACCGGGTGACAGAGTCGCGGCAGGGCGCATGACGTGCGCGGCCCGCAGGCCGAACTTGGCCAGCAGGGTGCGGACCTCTGCTGTCATCATCTCCGGTACCGCCGCGCCGAAAGCCTCGATGAGCGGCTCATCCCCGAGGAAAAGGCCACGGGCCTGGTCGACCTCTCCGACCACGACGCTGGCGCCCAGCGAAGCGTGACCCTCATCGAGCGGTATCCGGCCGAGCAGCGCCCCCAGCAGAGTCGTCTTGCCTGACCCGTTCAGGCCGGTGATCGCAACCCGGTCGGCCCAGTCGATCTGCAGGCTGACCGGGCCGAGCGTGAACGCGCCGCGCCGGACGACCGCTCCGCGCACCGATGCCACGATCGCGCCCGCCCGCGGCGCTACGGCAATCTCCATCCGCAGGTCCCACTCTTTGCGCGGCTCCTCGACCGTGTCGAGCCGCTCGATCAGGCGCTCGGTCTGACGGGCCTTCGCTGCCTGCTTCTCGGTCGCCTCAGCGCGGAACTTGCGGCCGATCTTGTCGCTGTCCGGGGCCTTGCGGCGCGCGTTCTTAACACCCTTTTCCATCCATGCGCGCTGCGACCGGGCGCGTTCCTCAAGACTCGACCGGGTATCGGCGTACTCGCCGTACTCCTCGCGCGCATGCCGCCTGGCCACCTCCCGCTCCGTCAGGTAGGAGGCGTAACCGCCGCCGTAGGACCTGACTTCCTGCTGCGCCAGGTCGAGCTCGACGACGCGGGTGACGGTCCTGGTCAGGAACTCACGGTCATGGCTGACCAGCACCGTGCCCGCCCGCAGTCCCCCGACGAACGACTCAAGCCGGGCCAGGCCGTCAAGGTCGAGGTCATTGGTGGGCTCGTCGAGCAGGAACACGTCGTAGCGGCTCAACAGCAGCGAAGCCAGGCCGGCCCGCGCGGCCTGGCCACCGGACAAGGCCGTCATCTCGTGGTCGAGATCCACCCGCAGGCCCAGGCCGGCCGCGACGGCGTCGGCGCGCTCATCCAGATCCGGGCCGCCCAGCGCAAGCCACCGGTCCAGCGCATGCGCGTACTCATCGTCGGCACCAGCAGCCCGGTCCGCGAGCGCGCGCGCAGCGGCCTGCATCGCATCGTCGGCTGCCGTCACCCCCGTGCGCCTGGCCAGGAACTGCCGCACGGTCTCGCGCGGACGGCGATCAGGCTCTTGCGGCAGGTAGCCGATCGTTGCCTCTGGGGGATTGACCGTGACGGCGCCGCCGTCGCTGGCCGCGATCCCGGCAAGTACACGCAGCAGAGTCGACTTGCCCGCGCCGTTCGCGCCGACAAGGCCGATGACATCGCCAGGAGCCACTACCAGGTCAAGGTCAGCGAACAACGAACGATCGCCATGCGCCGCGGCCAGACCCCTGACGACGAGTGTGGCGCTCATAGGATCGCCAAGCCTACCCGGATTGTCATGGCCTTCTTGCCGCTCTCCCCACACGCGCTGCCTGCTGCTACTTGGCCGTCGCGGGGTCGGCGCCTGAAGCTCGATCCTCAGGTCGTCCGGGCATGGTCGATCAGCACCTGACTGATCTGGCGGTGGGTGTTCACGGCGACGAGAGGGCTGGTGGCTGCGTAAGCCGTATAGGCGTTCAGGCCCGTGGTCAGTGCCCAGCCCTGAGCCCTGGTCCAGGTGGCGTCGTCGACCTGAAGGGCCGCCCGGAAGACTGGCCGGGTCTCCGGGGAAAAGAGATTCCACGCGATCACCAGGTCGCAGGCGGGGTCGCCGGCACCAAGGCCGGCGAAGTCGATGACGGCGCTCAGATGTCCGCCGCTGACCAGCAGATTGCCGAGGTGAAGGTCGCCATGGAACCAGACTGGGGCGCGGTCCCAGGCTGGCGCCCGGAGCGCCGCGTCCCATACCGCGGTCATCGCTGGTGCGTCAAAGGTGTCTTGCAGTGAAGATATTGCAGCCCGCGTCGCATGGTCGCGTTTGGCCAGTGGCACGCCGCTGACCTCGTCGTGGGGATTCGGGGCGTCAGATTCCACCGGCAGCACATGCTGGAGCGCTGTCAAGAACTCCGCCAGCCCCCTAGCGGTCCGGCGCGGGTCGGCGAGACCCTTCACCGTGGCCGTTTCACCGGGCAGCCACCTCGACACTGACCAATCCCACGGATACCCGAAGGCAGGTTTGCCTACGCCGAGCGGGACCGGGATTGGCAGCGGCAGGCGGGGTGCCAGGCGAGGCAGCCAATAGTGCTCCTTCGCTGCCTGACCGGCGGCCCACTCGCCGCGCGGCAGCCGGACGCTCATGGCCTCGCCGAGCCGGTAGATCACATTGTCTGACCCAGCGGGATGCAGCCGCTTCAGCGGCAGGTCCGCCCACTCCGGGAACTGTGACCCAAGGAGCCGCCCAACAAGACCAGGGTAGATGCTGTGCCCGTCCGCCCCGGCTTCCTCAGCCGACACGATCGACTTCGCTCATGCTCTTCTTCCTCCTCCGGGACCGGCAATGCACCCCACCATCCCAGGGAAGGAGTGTCAACACAGTTTCCCCACCAGCCGGGACGATTCCGCCGCACCACATGGTGCTTGTTCGCGTGACCGCGCGGAAACGCACCAGATCCGCGGCGGCGCGTTACCGCCCGATGGCTCACTGGTACGGCCAGGAGATTTCCTCCGTCCGGCTGGCACACTATCGCCAGCGCGCCAATCCGCCGGCCTGGTGAAGAATCCGTTCCGGGTCCAGAATTGCTGCCATGGCGACGAACTACGAGCGGGCTTTTGAGCAGCGTCCGGAGGTTTACGCGGCGTGGGGACAGCTCAACGGTGCAATCAAGGCGGCCATGGATCTGCGCCGCTACGAGCTGGCCACCCTGGCCGCCGCTAGACGGCTACGCTCGAGTTACTGCTGCCTGGCACATGGGACAGTGCTGGCGGAACGATTCGGTGAGCCGGTAGCCCAGATTGCCAGCGACCACCGGGCCGCGGGCCTGGACGAGATCGATGTCGCGGTGATGGATCTGGCTGAGCAGGTCGTCGATGATGCCACCTCGATCGGAGAGGCAGACCTGCAGCGGCTACGTGATCTAGGCCTGTCACAGCAGGAGGTCATGGATGTGATCCTTGCAGCGGCGGCCCGGTGCTTTTTCTCCAAGTCCCTCGACGCGCTCGGTGTCCAGGCCGACCCGAGCTACCGGGAGCTAGAGCCTGGCCTTCGCCGGGCCCTGGTTGTCGGCCGTCCGATCGAGAGCAGCTGAGGAATTCGCGCGCAACGTCCGCGTCCGGCGCCGAACCAGCATGCGGGCGGTCGCAGGTGCCGGGCTCGAGCGGTGCTGGCCAGTGCCTGTCCTCTAATCACCTCGGCTTCAGGACGCTCGGAAAGTCCGCCAGCCAGGATGAACAGCCGAACTACTATCGTGGCAGGCCAGGAGGCAAGCATGGGATTTTATGGTGAGCGTGTCCTCCCACGGATCATCAACGCCGCGTGCGGCACCAAGACGGTCGAGCCGCTGCGACGCCGGGTCTGCGGGGGCCTGGCGGGGGACGTGGTCGAGATCGGCTTCGGCTCGGGCCTCAACGTCCCCTTCTACCCGGCGGCCGTCACCTGGGTTGCCGCGGTCGAGCCATCCGACGTCGGCTGGAAGCTGGCCGCCAGGCGCCTCCAGGCGACGGCCGTCCCGGTGCAGCGGTCCGGGCTGGACGGCCAGTCACTGCCTTTCGCCGACAACAGCTATGACGCCGCCCTGTCCACGTGGACGCTGTGCACGATCCCTGACGTCACCGCCGCCCTCGCCGAGGTGCGGCGGGTGCTCAAGCCCGGCGGGACGCTGCACTTCCTCGAGCACGGGCTAGCCCCCGATGAGCGGGTCCGCCGCTGGCAACGGCGCCTCGACCCGCTGGAGCAGCGGATAGCTGGCGGATGCCACTTCACCCGGCCCGTCATCGACCTGCTGACGACGGCAGGCTTCACCATCCAAGAGCTTGAAGTCTTCTATGAGAAAGGAGCCCCGAAATTCGCGGGCGCCGACTCCATCGGCACCGCAATGTCTCCCTAGCAGCAGCGCAAGCAGCTGCGTGCCACGCAGCCGGACGGTGCGGGTGTCGCACGAGCAGGTGATGCACCGCGCTGGTAGTGGCGATCAGCGCCCAGTCGTAGAACCGGATCCCGAGAACCGGTCCGAAGATCTCCTCACTGACCTGGTCGCTCCTCGGTGCGGAGCGCTTTTCACGCCGTCCGGGAGAGTGTGTCGGCGGCCGAAGACGGTGCCTGGATGAGGTGCGCCGCGCGTCCGCTTTCGGTGCAGTCTGTGCGTACGGCCAGACGGGGCACGCAATAGAGGCATAGGTCTTGCTGTGCGGTAACGACAGCTCCACGTCGACGGCTCGAGCGCAGTGACGGAGACACCTCGGCAAGGCAATTGCACCCTTCTCCTGGCCCGGAACGGGAACAAGGCGCAGGCTCCCTGGCATAGAGAGGTGCCCTGTCCATGAACGAAAGGCCGCCCGTGATACTTCACGACGAAGGCGTTGCCCGAACGGCGCCGACCGGCGCTGGCTCTTGCCGGGCCCCTACTCCTACTGACGACGACGCCATAGTCATCCGTCATTCGCTGTCCGACCCGGAGCGGTTCGCCGTCCTCGTCCACCGGCACGCGGCGGCCATCACGCGGTACGTGACCCGCCGCCTCGGCGCCGACGCTGCCGAAGACGTGGCCGCGGAGACGTTCCTGGTTGCCTTCCGGCAGCGAGCAAGCTACGCCAGTGACGGCCGCGACTGCCTGCCCTGGCTGTACGGCATCGCGACCCGGCTATGCCACCGGCACTGGCGCAGCGAGACCAGGCAGCTTCGGCTGCTCGCCCGCACGGGCGCGGACCCGGTCATCGAGCCGTTCACCGACCAGGTCGAGGCACAGGTCACCGCGAGCGCGGTCAAGCCGAGGCTGGCCGAGGCCCTGTCCCGGTTGCCGAAGACCCAGCGGGACGCCCTCCTGCTGCAGGTCTGGGGCGATCTCACCTACGACCAGATCGCGACGGCCACCGGCGTGCGCCTCGGCACCGTCCAGTCCCGCATCAGCCGCGCTCGGCGCCGCCTGCGCGAGCAGCTCAAAGACCTCAACCCTGTGCAGATGAACGAAGGAGACCTTCGGTGAACGAGCTCGAACTGATGGCATCCCTGCGGGACGAGGTCCCGCTGACGGCCAGTACCCGCATCGAGAACGCCGTCCTGGCGGAGATCGAAGCGTCGCGCGAGCACGCACTAGGCGGCAGCCGCCGGCATCGCGCATCAGGGCCCGGCCACAGCCCGGCTTCCCGACAGGCCCGCCGCCCGGCGCTCCGACCGGTCCTCGCCGGTGCGCTCGCGGTCGCCGTCGGCTTGGGTGCCTACGCTAGCGTCGAGCTATCCGGCTCCGGACCGTCCACCCCCCGGCAGGGCGCGGAGACTGTGGTGTGGGCCGGCCGACCGACTGCACCGTGGCCGAGCACCGCTCACCCCAGCTACGGCCGGGCGACCAGCGAGGCGCAGCTGATCGCCTACGTCACGCGCGCCGCCGCCGCCATGCCGGGGCGCGCGCCAAAGCCCGGCGAGTGGGTCGCGGTGAAGGTCGAGCACGCCGGCTCGTCAGGCGGCGAAGGGGGGTACCTGTTCGGCCCGCCGGACACGCTCGACATCTCCCTATCGTGGATCCGCGGCGACGGCTGCGCCGGAGCGAGCGTTCCGCTCGTGCCCGCGACCACAACGCCCGCCACGACGATCTCAGGCAAGCTCACCATCGAAACGAGCGGCTATTACGGCCCCGGCTGCCCCGGCACCACCCTCGGCGGCTGGAAGAGCGTCACCTATTCCTATCTAAACTCCCTGCCGACCGACCCGGCGTCCCTTGAGGGCATCCTGGCGCACAGCGACGGACCGGTGGTCGCAGCCAACCGCGCCCAGGCGATCTTCCAGGCGATCGACGATCTGCTCGGCGCCGGTGAGATGGAGGGCGTCGTCGTCCCGCCCAAGCTGTCCGCCGCCATATACCGCGTGCTGCAAAACCTGCCGGGCGTGCACTTCGAGAGCGCCACCGACCTCGCCGGGCGGCAGGGCCTCGGGTTCTACATGGTGCTTGAGGGCTATTACAAGCTTGAGCTAGTCATCGACCCGCGCACCTACACCTTCATGGGCTTCAAAGCGGTAGCCGTCCGCGACCACACACTGACCGGCACCGATGGCACCCGGTACGTCAAGAAAGGCCATGTGATGGGCTGGGCGGCCCTGCTGGGCCAGGCCATCGTCAAGAAGCCAGGGCAACTACCCAGCTAGGCCTAGGACCGGGCGATCCGGGGGCGGGCGTTCCCCGCCCGCCCCTGTCACCCGCGCCGACGGGCGCACAGATCAGGTGGACCTCCGAGAGCGGTTGCGGGAGGTGGCCGAACCAGCCCTGTCAGCCGGCCTATAGCGGCGAGGGTCCTGGGAGGCCAGGCGGGCGCCTTCTGGGTCGGACAGATTGTGTCAGCCAGCATGGCTAAGGGCAGGGTCGCTGCGGGAGCGATGGCCTCGGCTAGCGCATGTGCGCCGCTCCACCCACGGTCAGCGCGCCTGGGAGGCGACGGGATGATCCTGATCGACAGTTGCGTTGTCTGGAGACGCGACATATCGTGTTACTTATGAAGCGTGGACACTGGAAGAGCTCGGGGTCTTGAGGGGTGAGCGTGATGACCGGTTGGTACGCAGAGCGGACGCGGGACAGGTCCGCCAAGGTCGTGATCGCCGCGATGCTGCTCGCGCTGGTGCTGGTGGCAGCCGTGCCCGTGGCCCTGCTGGCCGGAGTGGTCATGATGCTGCTGGGACATGTCATCGGCGGGCTCGCGCTTTCCGGCGGCTCGATCCTCGCCGCCGTCGTAGCTGTCGCGGTCGCGGGCATGAGCGGGATGCGACAATTGCGCAAGCTGGTCTCCGGGCGCGGCTTCCGTGTCATGCAAGTGGACAGCAGCCAGTACACCGACGGCGCAGAGCCGAAGGACAGCGACTACGCCGATGTCGTGCAACTGGACCGCAGCGAGTACACCGAAGTTCGCTGATCTAGGCGCCTGCCGCGTTCGGCGGATTGGCCTGGCGAGGGTGCTCACGGACAAGCGGCGCCTGACACAGCACTGCGATTCCACGCATGCCCGATCACGCCCCCAGATCGGCCGCCCGCCTCTGCCTCTGACCGAGAGGCCCGCCGCTACGAGGCGGATGGGCTTGCACGGGCACCGGGACCCCCTGGCGCACCTCAGGCTTGCCGCTCCGCAGCCGAACAGGTCATGCAGAACTCGTTGCCGGCTGGATCGAGCAGCACCACCCAGCCATCGCCGTCTGACGTGCGATGGTCGTCCGAGATCTTCGCGCCCAGCGCCAGAAGGCGGTCGACCTCCGTATCACGGTCCCGGTCACCTGGCTGAAGGCAGACATGCACACGATTCTTCACAGTTTTGTTCTCAGGAACGGCCTGGAAGAACAACCGGGGCCTACCCGGTGGCTCGATGACGACCTCGGTGTCGCCCGGCACGAAATCCGGGTCCACAGGGTGGCCGACCGCCGCGCTCCAGAACTGAGCCAAGGCGTAGGGATCAGAGCAGTCAAACGAAACATTGCGAATGAAGGACACCATGAGCGCTCAGCCTAGGTGTCCTTGATCATCGGCGCATACCGGCGTGCATGCGTCTGCCAAAATGAGACTGCTCGGCCTCGCGCAATAGACCCGCGGTTGACAAACCGCTAGCTGTAACCAACTATGTTACAGCTAGGAGGGCTGATGAGCGCGAATAGCAGGCTGACCATCGCGGTGCACGCTTTGACATGGCTGGCGCTGGCGCAGCGGCGCGGTCGGGACGTGCTGACATCCGAGCAGGTGGCGGCGAGCATCAACACCAACCCCGTCGTGGTGCGCCGCAGCCTAGGCGACCTGCGCCGCGCCGGACTCGTCCAGGTCCGGCACGGTGCCGGCGCCGGCTGGAGCCTCGCCCGTGCGCCTGAGCAGATCTCGCTCCTTGATGTGCACCTAGCGGTGGAGCCCGAGCCGCTGTTCGCGATGCACCGCAACGAGCCGAACCTCGAGTGCCCGGTTGGTCGAAGCATCAGGCCGGCGCTGGGGCACGTCTACGCAGAGGTCGAGGACGCCGTGCGGCGTCAGCTGTACAGGACGTCGATCGCCGACGTGCTGCGCGATGTCATGGCCACACAGGCGAGCTGATCACGTTCGGCCGACCCGTTCGTGATCCTGCCCGTTGTTGTAACAACTCTTGTTTCAGTGAGGATCCGCGTTGACGTACCACATCTTCGAACTGCGGCAATACCTGTTGCATCCCGGCCAGCGGGAGACATTGATCGAGCTGTTCGACCGGGAGTTTGTCGAGAACCAGGAAGCCGTGGGCATGTGGGTCGTGGGCCAGTTCCGCGACGTTGACCGGCCCGACCGTTTCGTGTGGGTGCGCGGGTTTCGGGACATGACAGCCCGGGCGCAAGCGCTGGCCGAGTTCTACGGCGGCCCGGTGTGGACACAGCACCGCGACGCGGCCAACGCGACGATGATCGACTCGGATGACGTACTGCTATTGCGGCCGGCCTGGCCCGGGTCGGGCTTCGCCGCGGTGGAAAGGACAGGGCCACCGCCCGAGTCGCTTGTCGCCGTGACGCTCTTTCATCGCCCTACCCCGATCGACGCCGATTTCGTGCAGTTGCTCGCCGACCAGGTCCGGCCGGCACTCGTCGATTCCGGAGCGCGGCCGGTCGCGTGCCTCGACACAGAACCGGCCGAGAACACCTTTCCCGCGTTGCCGGTGCGCACCGGCGAGAACGTGCTCGCCTGGTTCGCCTCATTCCCGACTACGGCGCACCACCGTACGTACGCCGAGCGCCTCGAGGCGATGCCCGATCTCCTTGCCCGGCTCTCCGGCCCGCCCGAGCACTTGCGGCTGGTTCCTACCGCGCGGTCGGCGCTCCGCTGAACCCGCAGAAAGGCACACGTCCTGTGAACGATTTCGACTTCCTGCTCGGCCAGTGGCATATCCATAAACCGCAAGCTCTCCGATCCGCTCGACCCACAGGACATTAGGCGTTCGGTGTGGCTGCCCTGTCACCGGCAAGACGGGCGAAGGTCCGCGCGAAAGAGTGACATGCGCGATGTCTCGTTGATGACCGAACGCTTGGTCGTGCCGAGGTGACGGCTTTCGCTCACCGCCTGCCGACGGTGATATCGCCCGGATATGTGGTTGCGACGCCGTTCATGAGGGGCTACAAACAGTGCCTGTGGCGATCGAGATCCGACCGGTGAACCGTGCCGAGGCTGTCGACTACCTCCGTGTGCTTCCGTTCGCGAACGGCCTGCCGAGTTGGGAGCCTGCGCCGGCGGCCTGGCACGGAAGTGCAGGCGCTTGGCCCCGGCCGAACGCCCCGGCAACCACGAGAGAGCTGGAGGCGTATGCCGACGAGGTCGTCTCTGAAGGATTCCGGTCGCAGGCAGCTTTCGTCGACGGGAAGATCGTCGGTGGCTCAGCGTTGTTGTCCCTGCAGCTGACGGTGCCCGGCCTGCGGCAGATGCCGATGGGCGGTGTCACATCGACGGGGGTCATCGCGACCCACCGGCGCCGTGGGCTGCTCCGGGCGATGATGGCCGCGATGTTCGCCGACGCCCGTGATCACGGCGAGTTCGTCGTGGGGCTGAGTGCCAGCGAGGGCGGCATCTACGGGCGTTTCGGATTCTCCCCGGCTACCCTGCGGGCGCGGTGGGAGCTGGAACGCGCCCAGGCCGAGTTCCTCGACGCATCACCTCCGGAGGGCACGCTCGACCTCGTCGGCGCTGAGTCAGCGAGGGCCGCGTGGCCGGTGCTGCACCAAGAGGCCCGCCGAAACCGAGTCGGCGAGATCAGCGCACAATCCGACCGGTGGGCCGGGCTCAACGACGATCCGAACGGAACAGAAGGCCCTCTACGGTTCGTGGTTCACCGAGACGTCGACGGGATCATCGACGGGATCGCGAATTACCGGCTGCCCTGGTCAGCTGATGAGTCCATGGTCGGCACTCTTGTCGTGGAGGCCTTCGAGGCAACGAGCGCGGCCGCGTATTCGGCCCTATGGCGGTTGCTGAGCGACTTCGATCTCACCCGCCGGGTCGTCGCGGCGGGGCGGCCATTCGATGAGCCACTGCGGTGGATGCTGCGTAACCCACGGGCCCTGCGTGTTACGCGATCCTCGGACAACCTCTGGGTCCGCGTTCTCAACGTGGCTGCCGCATTGCAGGCGCGCGCCTATGGCGCTGACGGAGCCCTGACACTGGCGATTGCCGCGGACGCCATGTGCCCGGAAAACACCGGGGTCTGGCGGCTCGAAGCCTCCGACGGCCGAGGAGTCTGCACACGCGCTGACCTGGCCGACCCGGACATCTCTATGGACATCAACGCGCTCGGTTCGCTCTACCTCGGCGGCGCCTCACCCGGAACGCTCGCGGCCGCGGGGCGCATCGCACAGCACCAGGCCGGCGCAGTCGCCACGATGGCCAAGCTCTTCCGAAGCGATCCCGCGCCGTTCAACTCCATCGGGTTCTGAAGTCTCCCATCTGCAAGATTCCCGTGGGGGGTTCCGCCTGCGGGACGTGTTTCGCGTGCGTGCATGGGGCCCGAATCCTCCGAACCTCATATCAGGGTGTTCCAGAGATCGCGCTCGGTGTAGAGCTGCTCGACCTCGTCCAGCTCGACGTCGGCGTCCTCCGCGCCGGCAGCCGCGCAGCCCGCGACCCACCAGTCGGCGCCGGGCAGACCGGCGGACAGGTAGGCACGGGTTCCGGGCTGTTGAGACTGGTGCGCGGGCCGTGGCTGAGCCAGGACTTCGCCGTGCGAGGGCTCCCACAGCCTGATCACGCCGGCTTCCGCGCCGAGCACGACTGCGTCATACCACCGCCACACCACCGCGTCCGTGCCGTCCGGCGCGGTCGCGATGGCCACCAGGTGACCAGGTGACACCCGTTCGGTCCGCGGCGACGGAAACAGCGTCGCGTACCGGACGGAGCAGAGCTGCCCGTCCCTGACAATTTCGCAGGCATCCTCCCGAACACGCACGACGATGCCGCAGCGCAACCGCGCGGGAGCGTGGTCTTGGTTCGTCGAATCAGTCATCTGCTCAGCGTCCTGTGTTGACCGGGCGACCGAGGAAGGCGACCAGTCGCTCGATGGCAGGGGCTTGTTCCGCGACGATCTGGGCCCGGCCAAAGCGACCGGCGCGGGACTGCTCGGTCAGCTGGGTTCGGACGAACGCCAGCGACTGTTCGGCAAGATCATCGGGCAGGTCGGCGGGCTGGTCCGTGGCCTGCGCGAGGTCCCAGCCATGGGCAAGGAGGTCGTAGAGCCGGATCTGCAGTCGCTCGGCGCCGGTGGCCGTCCCGAGCGGGCCAAGGTAGGCGCGTTCCAGGACTCCGGGCCCGCCGAACGCGGCCCGCAGAGCGGCTGCGGAGTCGCGGTAGGCGCCGACCGGGTCGTCTTCGACATGATCCGGGGACGGCCTGGGCGGAGGCGGCTGGTCGGCGAGCAGCGCGGCGAAGACCCGGTTCATGCCGATCAGGTGATTGACCACTTGGCGTACCGTCCAGTCCGTGCATGGGGTCGGCGCTGGCCACTGGTCGGCCCGGATGTTGCTGATCAGGCCAGCAACCGCGTCGAATGCGCGGCCAAGCTGATCGACCAAAGGCGCGCGCTCGGCGTCACTGCGCTCGATGTAGAACTCGTTGCCCTCCGGATCGGAAAGAACTACCCTTCCATCGCCGTCTGGTCGGCGCTGGTCGTCGACCAGACGGGCACCAATGCGCAGGAGTTGGTCGACCTCTTCGTCGCGCCGGCGCGTGAGCGGCACTAGATCAAGATGTACCCGGTTGTTGACGTGCTTGGGCTCCGGCACGGCGATGAACAGTAGCGCCATCGTCCCGTCCGGCGACTGCAGCAGAGCCTCCGGCCCGTCGGGAGCGTTGTCGTTGTGCAGGTCATGGCTGAACCCAGTCAGCTGCGACCAGAACTGCGCCAGGAGGTAGGGATCAGCGCAGTCGAAGGTGATGTTCTTGATGCGTACGGCCATGGGGCCACCTTTCGAAGGCGGCGCCACCTGCGACTGCGCTCAGTCAGTCAGCCCCAGGAGGCGCGGAAACCAGCATCGACACGGGTGTCGCACCTCCTCTCGACTCAGCTCATACAGAATGTCAGAGACGGACTGCCGTGTCACTAACGGGTCCCGCTGGGCGCTCCGCTCACGACACACCAGGCGATGACCGGGCGAAGAGCAGAGAGAACAGCCTTGGTCAATAGGGAGCGCCGGCACGACGCGGACGGCACCCTCTCTGTGCTGGGCGGCCACCGCGACGGCCTCGGTCTCATTGGTCTCGGCGCGGCACGGCTGCATCAGCAGGCGGACGACGCCGGAGATGCCGTGCAGGACGCCTATCGCTGCAGGGCGCTCAGGACCACCGCAAGCTCCCGGCCGGCTGAGGTCAGCTGGTAGGCGAACCTAGACCGGGCGCCGCATTCATCATTGCCGCGCTCGATGCCGGGGTTCCACTCCGTGAAGGGCAGGAAGCTACCTCGCACGCCGATCCCCCGAACGACCATGAGATACGACCGGGCCCGAGCGTCGCTCGGCCGCCACGCCACCTACATAGTCGCCGCCTAAGTCGCGGGCGCCGCCCTGCCGCCAGGGCGTAGCCACGGCTCGGGCTTCCACGGGTCACCGGATGCTGCTGTCGCAGGGCGCGGCGGGCGGGGTGAGCAGGGCGAGCCAGCTCACGACGGGGACCAGGTCCTCGTATTCGGCCTCGCAGGCCGGGCAGGTGCCGAGGTGGCGCCGCACCGCGGCGCGTGCTTGCGGGTCCAGCGCGCCAACGAGGTAGGCGGCGAGTTCACCGCGCCAGCCCGGGCAGGCTCTGGTCCAACTGCTGGTTCTCACGTGCGCCTCCTGGGCTAGTGGCCGGCCTGGCCGCCTATGGCGGGGTTCTCAGGTACCGGGCTGACGGCGCAGGCGCGCCCCCGCCGGGCGAGGTACAGCCGGGGTCAGCGGGGCTGCCTGGGGCGGGCCGGTGACCGGGATCTGGCCGACGGTTCCGGCTGTCGCGGATACGGGCGAACCGGTGGGGGCGGGCGCTGCTGGTTGCCGGGCGCCACCGGGCCGGGCCGGTACGCTGGCCCAGCGGCGAGGCCGGCGTCTGGCCGCGGGGGGTGTTCCGGCTTCCGGGTAGCCACCCAGGGCACCGCTGGTCAGTAGCCGTAGGAGCCGCCACCTGAGGTGCCCCCGCCCGAGGAGCCGGCCCCGCTGCCGGTGCCGGGGGCGGACGGGCCGGTCACGCCTGGGCCGTTCTGATGGGACCCAGCCGGCGACGAGCCGAACGTGCCGGCTTGTGACAGCACGCCGCCGAGGGCCACCGCGCCAACCACGACCGCGGCCGCGGCGGAGACGCGGGGGGAACGAGCCAGGGACCGTGCCGGGGACCGCCCCCGGACCATCAGGGCCACCGCGCCGGCGACGACTACGACCTCCAGGGCCGTGGCCAGGCCGTCGGGGAAACCGACGGGCAGCTTCATGCCGGCATACACGCCCGCGGGAAGTCCGGCGGTCCTGGATACCACCCACGTGGCCGCCACCACCAGGTTGCCCGCGGCGCCCAGCGCCAGCCACCACCGGGGAACCCGGGCCAGGGCCACTGCGCCCCAGGCGAGCTGCGCGGCGGCGACTACCGCGAAGAACGCCAGGCTCTGGGCGCTGGCGCGCCCGACGGTCGCCGCAGCGGCGATATTGATCGCGCCGGCGGCGACGCTGGCCATGGCGATCACGGACAGGACACGGGCGGGGTTCCGGTCCGGGTCCGCCCCTGGGCCGCTGGCCGGTGCCGGGCGTAGCGCGGGCCTGGTCAGAGTCCATCGAGTTTGTGCGGACATGTCTGGGCCGTCCTTTCTCCTGGATTGAACTATCGGCGGGTACTACCGGCCGGAAGGGCGCCCGAGATTGCCGACTCCCCGTGACCCAGCCGGGTGGCGTTTCGAGCCGAGCGGGCGCGCCCGCCCTGTGAGCTAGGACCGGAGTCACCGGCTGGCCGAACGCGGCCTCGCCGGTAGGCAACCCTGGCCGGCGAACGGTGCGCTGCGGCCGGGCCAGGTCGCCTGGGGTCTCGCCGCTGGGCCGACCGGGTCGTTAGCTCGGCGCCGTCCAAGTGATGGCGGCGGCCTGCCTGGGCACGCCACGGGGCCCGGGCCCGGGGATTGCGGGCCAGGAAGGCTGGAAAGGGCAATCCCTGATGGGCCCTGAACCGGTAGTACCGGTCAGGATGGGCGGACGGACTCGTGATGTGGACACTGTCGGATGAGGCCTTGCTAGCGGGGCTGGGCTCGGGAGACCCCGAGGCTGCGGCCGCGTTCGTGGACCGCTTTCAGCGCCGCGTGTTCGGGATGACCCTGTCGATCTTGCGGGATCGCCAGGCCGCCGAGGAAGCCGCGCAGGAGACGTTCGTCCGGGCGTGGAGGCACGCCTCGACCTACGATCCCCGGAAGGGAACCGTGGCAGCGTGGCTGCTCATGATCGCTCGCAACGTGTCGATCAACATGCTGCCCTCGCACCGCCCGTACCCGGTGGATCCGGAGGTGCTGCTGGGGTTGCAGGATCCCGGGCCATCGCAGGATCCCGGGCCATCGCAGGACCAGGACAGCCAGCTGGCACCGGTTTCCGAGCCCATGCGGGAGGCGCTGATGCGCCTCCCGGCAGAGCAGCGGCGGGCCCTGGTGCTGGCCGTCTTCTACGGCTACACCGCCCGCGAGGTGAGCGAGCAGGACGGGACGCCGGTCGGCACCGTCAAGACCCGGATCCGGGCCGCCTTGATGCGGCTGCGCTGCGAACTGGGGGTGAGCGATGAACGGTGAGATGGGATGCGAGCGGGTC
Organism: Streptosporangiaceae bacterium; assembly: GCA_036496945.1. Classification (GTDB taxonomy): domain Bacteria; phylum Actinomycetota; class Actinomycetes; order Streptosporangiales; family Streptosporangiaceae; genus JAJYUU01. The sequence goes on from DASXKI010000061.1 coordinate 15,462, forward strand.
CGCGAGCTGGCACCTGAGCTGGCGATCGGGATCGCCGACGGCCAGCAGCGCGATGCGGTCCTGCGGCACGCAGTGACCTGCCCCGACTGCCGCCGGCTGGTCGCCGAGCTGTCCTCGGTGGTGGACGACCTGCTGCTGTTGGCGCCCTCGCATGAGCCGCCCGCCCGGTTCGCCGCCCGGACCGTGGCCCGCATCTCCCCGCCTGCGGCCCGCCGCCGCTGGCCCACCCGGCCCGCGGCCCGGCACGTCCCAGCAGGTCGCCGGTGGCTGCCCCGCATGGCGGTGGCCGCGTCGGTCGCCGTCGCCCTGGCCGTGGGAGCCGGGGCGGTCTACCAGGGCACCGCCAGCGACCGGCAGCTGGCCGGCAGCTACCGGGCTGTGCTGGCCCAAGGCCACGGCTCGTTCTTCGCCGCCGCGCCACTTCGCGGGCCTGCCGGAACCGCCGGCACCGTATTCGGATACCAGGGCAGCCCCTCCTGGCTGTGGGCAACCGTGCACGTGCCGGGTGCCGGCCCGCAACGCTTCAACGTCCAGCTGATCACCCGCGACGGCAGGCACCTGCCGGCCGGCACGGCCGTCCTCGGCGGCACCCACGACACCTGGGGCGCCCAGATTCCCATGAGCCTCACGAACTTGGCCCAGCTGCGGTTCGTCGCGGCCGACGGGCAGACCACGATAGTCGCCCACCTCAACGCCCGCAGCCCCTGGGGGCCTGGCTAACAGGCCCCGGCCCGCCAGCCCCGAAACACCCAGGGCCTGCCGACACGCGACGGTTCCAAGGCCCCGTGAGATTTGAAGCGTGTTTCCCATCCACGAGTAAGTATTGACACGACCGCTAAATCCGTTCCATCAAGGTCAGCGAGTTGGCCAGGCCGCGGAATGGTGCCCGGCGGCCTAACCCAGCAGCGGGCCGGGTCAAGGGTCCCGTAGATCCAGCGCTTCTAGGCGATGCCGGCAGCTCGGTGCCGAACCGGCCCAGTGGCAGCCTCGACCCGCTCCCTTCGGGCCTGGTCACTCCACAGCCAGAGGCGGTGCGAAGACCGCGGGGTCCGCGGGCCGGGCTCACCCAGAATGCCGCGGCAGCACCGCCAGATACCTGGAAGATAGTTGCCCCACCACATGCGCGACCGGCGCAGCTGACCGGTACTCGTAATCGGCATGCAGAATCTCTCGAGAGAAGGGCCCACGCGATGAGGATCGAGATCCTGACCGTGCCGGCGTGCCCAATCGGGCCGGTCCTGGCCGAACGGGTGGCCGAGTTGTCCACCCGAGCGCAGCCTGGGTCCTCATGGACATCCCGCCGGCTCCATCGACACCGATTTCACCGAGTTCATTGCATGAGTTTCCCGCCCTGACTGCCACGGACTGAGGTCAGTTCGGCGCATAGGTGAGGATCACCGACCCGTTCTCCAGCCTCCTCTGGTCGGTGAGCCTGAGGTCGAGCACGGAGGTGTCCACGTCCTCGAACAGCCGTTGCCCCGAGCCGGCGACGACGGGCATGATCCAGAAGCGGAACTCGTCGATCAGGTGGTCTCGCACGAGCGTGTCGTCGAAGCGGCTGGTGCCGTACTTGATGAGGTCCTTGCCGGGCTGATCCTTCAGCCGGGCGATCGCGCTGGACGGGTCGGGCCCGAGGAGCGTGGCATTCCATGCCGTCTGGGTCAGCGATCGGGATGCGACGTACTTGGGCATGGCGTTGATGAGGTCGAGGTAGGGGTTGCCAGCGATGTGGCCCCAGTTCGCGAAGAACTTCTCGTAGGTCACCCGGCCCATGACGAACGCGTCGTAGTTGCCCAGCTGCTCGATGGACAACGCGGTGGCCTCGGCGTCGAAGGTAGCCCACCGTTCGGGCGCTCCGGTGAAGCCGTCGAGCGAGACGAGGGTCGATTCGATCAGTTTGCGCATTGTAGTTCTCTTTCTCGAGTGTTCCGGTGAGCCCGGTAGTGACTTCGGGACCCCGGGCAGTGGCGGCCCCCCGAAGGGGTGACGAGGGCATCACCGCATCTGCACCGGGCTGAGGCCGGCGGCGGTGAGCAGGTACGCGTCGCGGTCATCGGCGGAGCCAGTGACAATGTCGACGATCGCGGTGCCCACCTGCTCTGGGGTGAGCGCCGGGCCGAGGCGGTCGAGGAAGGCGGGGATACCGACGCCCTGCCTGGCGGCGTAGGCGGCGACTCCGGCCGCGCCCCCGGCAGTCTTGCGTTAGCATGCTGGACTCCCTTGATGCGTATGAGGTGGTGGCTGGGTCAAAGGTCGGCAGGTGCTGGCTGAGGCTTCTGGGATGTGCGGGCAACTGCTGTGGCTAGCTCGTCGCGGCGGACCAGGAGGTAGGTCACCGGGACCGCGGCCAGGCCGATTGCGCCGCAGGCCCAGAACGCCCATTGGAAGCCGCTGGTGAGTGCCGCGGCTGGTGCGGTGGCCTGGTGGAGCAGGGTGCTGGCGCGGGTGGCGGCGATGGTGGATGCGATCGCGACGCCGACCGCTCCGCCGAGCTGCTGGGAGGTGTTGATGAGCCCGGATGCCAGGCCGGCCTCGTGCTCGCCGACCCCTGCCAGCCCGGCAATCGAGACCGGGATGAAGGCAAACGCGGTCCCGATCCCGACGATGATGAACGGTCCGGCCAGGCTGGCCCAGAAGTGCCCGTGCACCGGCACCCGGGTTGACCACAAGATGCCGCCGCCGATCATCGCCATGCCAGCCGCCATCACCAGCCTTGCCGAACCCCGGGTGACCAGCGCCTGGGACAGGCCGGCGAAGGCGACCGAGCTGAGTGCCATCACCAGCCAGGCCAGGCCGGCCTTCAGCGCGGAGTACCCGAGCACCTGCTGCATGTACAGGGTGCCGATGAAGATGTAGGCGAAGAAGCCGCCGCCGAGGAGCACGCCGACCGCGTTCGCGCCCGCCAGCGTCGTGCTGCGGAAGATCCGGAGTGGCATCAGCGGCGTCTCCACTCGCGTCTCGATGACCACGAAGGCGGCGAGCAGTGCAGCGGACGCTGCGAGCAGCGACACCGTCCTGGCGCTAGCCCAGCCGGCCTGCGGGGCGGTCGAGACCGCGTAGACGAGCAGCGACAGGCCGCCGGTCACCGTAACCGCGCCGAACGGGTCATAGCGCCGGCGTTCTGTGGCGAGCCGGCTCTCCGGCACGACGCGCGGGGCCAGCGCCAGCGCCACCGCGCCGATCGGGACGTTGAGGAAGAAGATGTACTGCCAGCCGGCGTAGCGGGTGAGCAGTCCGCCGGCCATCACCCCGACGGCCGCGCCGCTCGCCCCGATGGCCCCCCACACGCCGAGTGCCTTGTTGCGCTCGGCGCCCTCGGGAAACATGTTCATCACGATCGACAGCGCCGCTGGCAGCACGATCGCCGCTCCGATCCCTTGCACGAAGCGCATCGCGATCAGGAACCCCTCCGCGGTCGCCAGCCCGCAGCCCAGCGAGGCCGCGGTGAACACCGCCAGCCCGGCCATCAGGATGCGGCGGCGCCCCAGCAGGTCCGCGGCGCGGCCGCCGAGCAGCAGGAAGCCGCCGAAGGTAAGCGCGTAGCCGGTGACGACCCACTGCAGGGCCGATTCCGGCATGTGCAGCTTGCGACCGATGGTCGGCAATGCGACGTTGACGATCGCGAGGTCGGCGACCGTCATGAAGAACGAGACAGCCAGCACCGCGAACGCGCGCCAGCGACGGACCTGATTCAAACCTTGACCCTCCGGGCGGCGGTAGCCGATCGCGCCGGAAAGCTGCTGCCTTGACATGCGGACTCCCTGATGTAGGTGTGGCGGGCCTAAGCCGCGTTCACCTCTACAGATCCGGGACGCACGGATAACTGACCGGGGAACCACCGGGGCAGAAAATTCGCTGCCGGCGGGTTACTTTCGCGGCCGGGCCGGATCTGTACACGTAACGGCGCAGCACGCGACGGCGGAGGGAGCAGCAATGCCAGTCAGCGAGGAGTTCGAGCGTCTCACCGACCCGTTCCGGCCTGAGTTGCTGGCGCACTGCTACCGCATGCTGGGCTCGTCTCACGATGCCGAGGACCAGGTGCAGGAGACCATGATCCGTGCCTGGCGGTCCTACGGGGAATTCGAGGGGCGGGCGTCGCTGCGGACCTGGCTGTACCGGATCGCGACCAACGCCTGCCTGCGCGCGCTGGAGAACAGCAGCCGCCGGCCATTGCCGTCCGGCCTTGGCGGCCCGGGCGAGCACCCGGAAGCTCCGCTGGCCGCGGCGCGGCCGGAGGTTCCGTGGCTGCAGCCCATTCCCGACGCACTGGTGAGTGCCGGGTCCGCCGATCCAGCCGAGGTCGTCGCGTCCCGGCAGAGCGTGCGGCTGGCCCTGATCGCCGCCTTGCAGTACCTGCCCGCCCGGCAGCGCGCGGTACTGATCCTGCGCGACGTGCTGCGCTGGCGGGCAGCGGAGGTCGCTGACCTGCTCGGCACCACCACCACCGCGGTGAACCGCGTGCTGCAGCGCGCCCGGGCGCGGCTCGAGCAGGCGGCTCCCGACGAGGACGAGATTCACGAGCCTGCCGACCCGGCTGACCGCGACCTGCTCGACAAGTACGCCACGGCGTTCCAGAACGCCGACATCCCGGCGGTGATGCAGCTGCTGCGCGATGACGCCGTGTTCGAGATGCCGCCGGAGCCGACCTGGTTCACCGGCCGTGAGCTGATCGGGCGCTTCCTGCAGACCCGGGTCCTCAGCGAACCCGGCCGCTTCCAGATGATCCCCACGGCGGCCAACGGCCAGCCCGCGCTCGCTGCCTACCTGCGCGATCACGACGGCGTGTACCGGGCACACTCGATATGCGTGCTCACCATCGCCGCATCGCGCGTTGCACGGGTCACCTCGTTCAACGACCCGGGCCTCTTCCCGGCCTTCGGCCTGCCGCAGGCCGCCGCCGCTGCCGCGGCCCCGGTCTCGGTCCGATGACCCAGGCGGCCCCGGCGGCCTGGCCGGCTGAAGGCGCCTGGCTGCTCAAACCGTCGATCAGCTACGCTCTCCGCGCGGTCCTGGCGGTCACGCCGGAACTGCTGTCGCGCCCGACGCCGTGCCGGGGGTGGGACCTGCGGATGCTGCTCCGGCACGCCAGCGAATCGGTGGCCGCGATCAGTGAGGGCATCGAAGCCGGACGCGTTGGCCTGGACCCCGCCGCCGAGGACCGCGACCTGGCGGCTGACCC
>DASXKI010000062.1:0-13199 GCA_036496945.1 Streptosporangiaceae bacterium
AACGCGCCGACCGCGAGCAGGGCGACAACGACTCCGGCGATGTACCGCAACCTGCGGGACCACGGTGAGCGGGTACGACCTGAGCTGTCAGCAGCGTTCACAGCCGATTCAGCTGTCACGGTGCAACGTCCCCCGGCTGGCAAATCCTGAGGAACAAAGCTACTGCCGTCATGAGCAATAAGCCATATCTAGGATTTAAGACACTAGTCAGCCGACACTATCGAGGCTGGCGGAAGCCGTCAGGCAAGCCGGATGCGGCCATTGTTTGAGCGATTTCCTCCATCTCGCCGGCCCAGCGCCAGCCCTTGCTGAGTCCGGCGGGCGACCGCTCAGCCAGATGCGGCCGCGGGAAAGCCCACTCCGACAGCAGCGCGGCCTCGACGTCCTCGGCTGCGGTCGCCGCCGTGAGCCGTAGGGGCGCACCGACAGTCGCTGATCGAGCAGATCGGATAAGACAAGCCACCCTGGGCCGGGCAAATCGAATGAGACAACAACGCCAGCCGAACCGATGCAATGAGACAACCGCTGCAGCCGAGCACACCGGATGAGACGGTGAGGGCCCACGCAAGCCCGCGTCTCACTCGAGTTCCTTGGCTGGCGACGAAACCGCGTAACTCGATTGAGATACCGAGCAGATCGAGTGAGACAGCACAACCCGCACGCTCAGGGGAAGCGGCGTAACAGCGTTTCCGCTTCTGACTTTACATAATGTACATTATCGGCGCTGCATCAACCGCTCGTTCTGGCGCTTGGCGGCCGGGACCGTGGCTGACCTGGCCGGCCGCGTCTCGCTGTCGCATGACCCGCCGACATCATGAGCTTGCGCAGGCTTGCCGCAACCGCATCCAGCGACACGAACTGCGCCAGGCTGCCTGAGTCGGCACGGCATCAGGGTCGTGCGCCATCGCAATGGGAACAGACGCTGGACGCCAAATGAAGGCGTGGTGCTGCCGACGACCTCAGGCTGCCCTCCCCCGCTCCCCCGCAATGTTGATCTTGCAGGTCGAGGGGGCCCCGGCCTGCCTGGGCAAGCTCACGTCGCATGCCAGGAAGCCGAGCCTGCTGGTGGCTAATGTGAGGCGGCCGACCATAGTGAAAGTTGTGCTGATATACGGTTTTAGTTTTGTTCGTACGCTATGTGCTAGAAAGGTGACTCCTGGCATATCAGGCACTTCGAGGCTCGCCGACCTGGCGGGCCGGGCTGGCCGTACCTCATGGCGGAGCGCGATCGGCGCGACGCCAGTTATCCGGAGACCTTCCGCGGTTTAAGCGGAGAGTTCTCCGTTCGGTCGCCGACCTGGGCGGAGATGTCTCCGGTTAGTTGCAAGTCAACCTTCTGGCGCATGTCGGCCGTCCCCAGTCCGGCCGTCATGAGTGGATCGGCGCCAGGGGCGCAAACATAACTCAGGGCGCGGAGAGCGGCGATTCAGCGCCGGCTGCCGAGTCTGTATACATAGGGCCAGCGCGTCGCTGGCGTCTGCGCGGAAGAGTTTGGGGTAACCGATGACGGTCACCGAGGATTTCACCAGTCGCACCGACCGGTTCCGGGGTGAGTTGCTAGCTCACTGCTACCGGATGCTGGGCTCGGCCGAGGAGGCCGAGGATCTGGTTCAGGAGACATACCTGCGGGCGTGGCGGTCGTTTGACAGTTTTGAGGGCCGTTCGTCGGTGCGCACCTGGCTCTACCGGATCGCGACCAATGTGTGCCTGACGGCGATGGAACGCCGCAGTCGGCGGCCCCTGCCGTCTGGCCTGGGCGGGCCGGCGGACGACCCCGAGGCGCCGCTGCTCACGGGGCTGGAGGTGCCGTGGCTGCAGCCGTTTCCCAGCGCGCCGGCGGCCGCGGAGCAGGAGAATCCGGCCTCGGTGGCGGTGTCGCGGGCGGGTATCCGGCTGGCCTTTGTGGCGGCGCTCCAGCACCTGTCTGCACGGCAGCGCGCGGTGCTGATCTTGCGGGACGTCCTGGAGTGGCCGGCCGCTGAGGTGGCGGATTTGCTGGGCACGACGACCACTGCTGTTAACAGCGGCCTGCGGCGGGCCCGCGCCCAGCTCGCTCAAGCGCTCCCGGCCGAGGACGAGGTTGCCGAGCCCGCCGAACCCGACCTGCGTGCGTTGCTGGACCGGTTTGCCGCGGCCATCGAGAACGCCGACGCGAGCGCGCTAGCCGAACTACTGCGGGAAGATGTCGCACTGGAGATGCCTCCGGTTCTGACCTGGTTCAGCGGCCGCCCCGCCGTGGCACGTTTCGTCGCGTCGAACCTTTTCACTAAGCCTGGAGCGCTCCGGCCGGTCGCGGTCATCGCGAACGGGCAGCCGGCATTCGCGGTTTACCAGCGCGCACCGGGCGGGACCTATCACGCGCACGCGGTGCTGGTGCTCACGGTCACCAGGGACCGCATCGCGCGGATCGTCAGCTTCCAGGACCCGGGCCTGTTCGGGGCGTTCGGCCTGCCGCAGGAACACGGTGCTGCCCGGCCGGGGCCTGCGCAGAACCAGGCAGCTCCGGCGTGGCCGCGCTGAACAGAGGGCTAGAGCTCCTCGAATCAGCTGCCAGTTACGCGCTCGCCGCTGCGGCGCGGGGAACTCCGCAGCTCCTGCATGGTCCTACTCCCTGCCAGGGCTGGGACCTGGCAATGTTGCTGGACCATGTCAGTGACTCGATCGGTGTGCTGCACGCGGCGATAGCCGACAGCGGCGCGGACGTCGGGCCTTCGGGTCACCCCCGGCCCGCTCATGACCCGGTCGAGCGACTGCGCCGCCAGGTAGCGATGATGCTTCGCGCTTGCGCCGTCGCCGGGAACGCCGAGCGGCGGGTCGCCATCTGGGACCGTGAGCTGAGCGCGAGCATGGTCGCGGTGACCGGAGCCATCGAGATCACCGTTCACGGCTGGGACATCTCCGTCGCGTGCGGCGCCCGCCGACCGGTTCCGCCGGGCCTTAGCGCCGTGTTGCTGCCGATCGCCCCGTTGCTCATCACACCCGGCACCCGGCCCGGACTGTTCGCCGACCCCGTCCAGCTGCCGGGCCTAGCCTCCGCCGGCGACCAGCTCGTCGCCTTCCTCGGTCGCCAACCTCGCCGCCTGGCAGCGTCCGAGCCCGGCAGCGCCTGATCCGGGTCTTCGGTCCGCGGCGATTCACGACGAGCCCGCTGGTCTATATCTGTAAGCCGCCAGACAGGCGGCACGGACCGCAGAACTGGAGTAGCAGACATGACAATCGCCGACAAGACAGTGCTGGTGACCGGGGCCAATCGCGGCATAGGCGCGGCGCTGGTCCAGGAAGCCCTCGCCAGAGGCGCGAAGCGGGTGTACGCCGGCACACGCCAGCCGCTGGCCGACCCGGACGGGCGCGTGACCCCTCTGACTCTCGACGTCACGAGCGCCGCGCAGATTCAGGCAGCCGCCGATCAGGTCGAATTTCTCGATGTCCTCATCAACAACGCCGGAATCGCGCTGTTCGATGACCTAGGCGACCGTGCCGTGCTCGATCAGCACTTGGCCGTCAACCTCTTCGGCCCCTACCAAGTCATCCAAGCCTTCCTGCCGTTGCTGACGCGTTCTCGGGGAGCGATCGTCAACAATGTCTCGACGATGGCCGTCGCCCCCCTGCCGCTCACTCCGGCCTACGCCATCTCGAAGGCGGCCGCGTTCAACCTGACGCAGTCGCTCCGTGCTCTCCTGGCCGGGCGGGGAATCCGTGTTCACGCAGTCCTGACCGGCCCCACCGACACTGACATGACGCGGGGCTTCGACATACCTAAGGCCTCCCCGGAGTCTGTCGCGCGGGCCATCTTCGACGGAGTGGACAACGGGGAAGAGGACATCTTCCCCGACGCCGCGTCACGGTCCCTGGCTGACAGCTGGCGAAACGGCGCGGTGAAGGCGCTCGAGCGCGAGAACGCGGCGTTCGTCGCAGTAGGCGCCGCGGCATAGCAAACGGACGGCCACCAGATACCGAGTCTGCCGGATGGCGGACCCGCCAAGACTCATTAGGAGACGGACGCCATGACTGATCACAAGGTTCTCAACCGTGAGGAGTGGCAAGCCACTCGTGACGAGTTGCTTCAGCGAGAGAAGGAGCACACCAGGATGGCGGACGAGCTGGCGCGCCAGCGCCGCGAGCTGCCCTGGGTCGCGATTGAGAAGGAGTACCGGCTTGACGCCGACGACGGGACACGTACCGTCGCCGAGCTCTTCGACGGCCGCTCACAGCTCCTGATCTACCACTTCATGTTCGGGCCGAGCTACCAGTCGGGATGCCCGGTCAACTCGTCGATGGCCGATGGACTTGACGGCCTCCTGCCGCACCTGCATGCCCGCGACGTGACCCTGCTGCTGGTGTCGCGGGCTCCTCTGGAGAAACTGCAGGCGTACAAGCGCAGGATGGGCTGGCGCCTTCCCTGGGTGTCGTCGGCGAACACCGACCTCAACTTCGACTTCGGCGCCTCCTACACCGATGAGCAAGTACGTTCTTGGGACCTCGACGAGGGCAGCCTGCCGCCGATCGTGCGTCGCAATGCGACGGCAACCGGCACCGACATCCGCGGATACCTGTCGGAGTCACCGGCGATGAGCGCCTTCATACTCCAGGACGGCGCCGTCTACCAGACCTATGCGACCGCAGGGCGCGGGGTCGAGTTCCTCATGGGCTACTACCCGATCCTCGACCGGGCGCCGAAAGGGCGCGACGAAGGCGACGCGTTCCAGACCTGGATTCGCCGCCATGACGAGTACGTCTGACGCGCAGGAGGAGGTCGGTGGCGAGATCGTCTCGCTGCTGGCCTCCTCCTCGGCCTCAACATGTGCGAGTCGTGCGCGCAGCGCTCGCACGGCGAACGGTACAACAGGGATGGATGCGGACCGCGACTAAGGATGGCGGCATGGCGAGGAGCGGAACGGCGCTCGGCGATGGCCTCAACGGGGCTGGCGTAACTGCGGCCGATCCGGCGTTCTCCTCGCCTGCCAGCAGGCTGTGGCGCTTCTCGCTCACTAAGGCAGGCACAGGCTGACCGAAGCCACCCCCCTGCTCCTTGCCGGCACTCCCCCGCCGTTGTCTTCTCAGGTGCGATGATCATGGAAGGTGGCCAGTTCTGCGGCGGCCAAACCTGCAACGCGGCCGGCCCATCGGCTGCGACCGTGACGTCACCAGCAACTGAGGAAGGTAGCGATGAGCCAGGGCAGTGATTATGACGTGATTGTGCTGGGTGGCGGTGCGCCGGGTGAGCACTGCGCGGCGGCGCTGGCGGCACGGGGGCTGCGCGTCGCGGTTGTGGAGCGGGAGCTAGTCGGCGGTGAGTGCTCGTACTGGGCGTGTATTCCGTCGAAGTCGCTGCTGCGGCCAGGTGAGGCCGTGCATGGCGCGCGGGAGGTCGGGGCGACGGCCGAGGTCGACGTTCCGGCCGCGCTCGCGTGGCGGGACTTCATGGTGTCGGACTACAGCGACGCCGGGCAGGCGCGGTGGCTGGCCAGTCGGGGCATCAGCCTGCTGCGCGGCACGGGCAGGCTGGCCGGCCCCGGCCTGGTCGACGTCGACGGCGCTCGCCATACCGCAGCCCATGTTGTCGTGGCGACCGGATCCGATCCGGTCGTGCCCCCGATCCCTGGACTGCGCGAGCTTGACGGCGTCTGGGGCACCCGCGAGGCGACCAGCATGACGGTCATCCCGCGTCGCCTGCTCGTGCTGGGCGGCGGCTCGGCAGGCGTCGAGATTGCGCAGGTCGTGCGCCGTCTCGGCGGCGAGGCGGTGATCATCGAGGGCGCCGACCGGGTGCTTCCCCGCGAGCCGCAGCCGCTCGGCGGGGCACTTGGCGAGGCTCTGCGCCGGGACGGGATCGAGCTGATGCTCGGACTGCACGCCACTGCCGCCCGGCGCGACGGCAGCCAGTACGTCCTGGTCCTCGGCGACGGCACGGAGGTGCGGGGCGACCGGCTGCTCGCGGCCACCGGCCGGCGCCCGCGCGTCGAAGGGATAGGCCTTGAGACCTTGGGCGTCGAGGCCAGCCCACGCGGCATCCCTGTCGACGCGCACCTGCGTGCAGGCGAGCGCCTCTGGGCGATCGGCGACGTCAACGGCATCTGGCCGCTGACCCACGTCGGCGAGTACGAGGGCGACGTGGTCGCGGCCAACATCCTCGGCGACGCGCGTCCGGCGAACTACGAAGCAGTCCCGCGAGTCACCTACACCGATCCGCAGGCCGCCGCCGTCGGCGCGGTCGAAGCGGAGTACAGCGCCACCGCGCCCCTGTCAGATGTGCCGAAGGCCGCCACCTATACCCACCACTACGCCCAATCCGGCGGCTTCCTCACGCTGCTCTCCGACGGCGAGCGACTGACCGGCGCCTACGCGCTCGGGCCCGAGGCCGGTGAATGGATGCAGCAGGCCACCCTCGCCATCCGTGCGCACATCCCGCTCGACATCCTCTCCGACACCATCCAGCCCTTCCCCAGCTTCTCCGCCATCTACGACGCGGCGTTGAAGTTGCTCCGCATGCAGATCGCCGACATGCCCCGGCCCGCCACACCGATGGCCGCGCAGATGGCGAGCATGTCCGAGTGAGGAGAATCGTGACCCCGACCACCCGTGAGCGGTGATGGCGCGACCAGCCGGCGCACGCTCAGCCGACGCGCGGTCAGCCGGCGGCCGAGACGCCAAGGCCGCCTACGACGTCGAGTTCCTGCCGGGTGAACTCACCTGTCAGCAGCGGCATGGCCTGGCCAATCGCGGCCTTAGTCTCGGGCAGTTGCAGTGATGCGTCGTGATGCTCGCGTGAATCCCAGATCTCGGTAACCCAGACCACGTCGGCGTCGGCCGGGTCGGTACCCACCGCGTACAACTGGCACCCGGCCTCGCGCAGGCCGTCGGCGCCGGCGAGCAGAATCTCGATCACCTCATCCCGGCGACCTTCCCTGGTCCGCATCGACCCGATGTAGCCGTACTGCACGGCACGCCCCTTCCGCGGAGAACACGCTGGCAAAATGACAGAGCTGTCATTATGCCGCGGAGGCCAGCGTCAGGCTCGCCTGGTCAGTGCCACTACCGGGATGGTCCGGCCTGCCTGCACCTCGTAGTCGGCCAGGAAAGGGTATGCCGATTTCAGCATGGCCCACTGCCGCTCGCGGTCTGCGCCGGTTAGGACCGAGGCGACCGCCTGATAAGTCTCGGCCCCGACCTCCACCGTGACGACTGGCTCGCGCAGCAGGTTGCGGTACCAGTCTGGATCCCTAGGTGCGCCGGCATTGGCTGCGATCACCAGAATCCGGTCTGCGTCGCGGTGAAACATCATCGGCGTCGTGTGCGGCCGCCTGGTCCTAGCGCCGACTGTGGTCAGCAGTACGAGCCGGTCTCGGTGCATGCCCTCGATCTCGCCGCCCGCCCGGAACTGCCCGATCACCCGGCGATTGGTCTCCTGGATATCCATCTGGTAGTCCTCTCAGCCGTCCGACAGCAACAGCAGGTCTCGCTGATCGGGCAGCCGAGCTGCCTCAGGCGGCCCGGACAGCTCAGCCGGCCGGTCAGCTCAGGCCACCTCCGCCATCGCCTCGGCAAACTGAGCCTGGTACAGCCGCGCGTACGCGCCGCCGGCTGCCAGCAACTCGGTGTGCGTTCCCTGCTCGACGATTTGACCTTCCTCCATCACCAGGATGACATCGGCGTCGCGGATCGTGGACAGCCGGTGCGCAATGACAAAGCTCGTCCGCCCTTCGCGTAGCGATGCCATCGCGCGCTGGATCAGTACCTCGGTCCGCGTGTCGACCGAGCTGGTCGCCTCGTCCAGGATCAGCACCGCGGGCCGGGCCAGGAACGCGCGAGCGATAGTGATGAGCTGCCGCTCCCCCATCGACACGTTCGTCCCGTCATCGTCCAGGACGGTCTGGTACCCGTCGGGCAGCGTGCGCACGAACCGGTCGACGTAGGTGGCCTTAGCCGCCTCGACGACCTGCTGGCGGGTGGCACCGGCCGCGCCGTAGGCGATGTTCTCCTCGATCGTCCCGCCGAACAGCCACGCATCCTGCAGGACCATGCCGGTCAGGCTGCGCAGCTCCTCGCGGCTCATGGCCCCGGTATCCACGCCGTCGAGCAGGATGCGTCCCGAGTCGATCTCGTAGAACCGCATGAGGAGGTTGACCAGCGTGGTTTTGCCGGCCCCTGTCGGTCCCACGATGGCGACGGTCTGTCCCGGCTCAACGGTCAGCGATACGTGCTCGATCAGCGGCCGGTCCGGCAGATACCGGAACGACACGTCGTCGAACTCCACCCGGCCCCGGACCGCGGCCGGGCGGGCCGGCTCGGCGGCGTCCGGCGCCTGCTCGGCGGCGTCCAGCAACGCGAACACCCGCTCGGCCGAAGCCACGCTGGACTGGAGCAGGTTCGCCATGCTGGCTACCTGGGTCAGCGGCTGGCTGAACTGCCGCGAGTACTGGATGAACGCGGTCACCGCGCCGAGCGTCAGCGAGCCGCGCGCGATCAGCAGGCCGCCGACGACGGCTACCAGCACGTAGTTGAGGTTGGAGACGAACATCATGACCGGCTGAATGGTGCCGGAGATGAACTGCGCCCGGTAGCTGGCGTGGAAGAGAGCGTCGTTCTGCTCGGTGAAGGTCGCCATCGCCTCCTCCCGCTGGCCGAACGCCGTGACCAGCGCATGCCCGGTGTACATCTCCTCGATGTGGCCGTTCAGCTTGCCGGTGTACTTCCACTGGTTGATGAACTGCGGCTGCGCCCGCTTGGCGATCTTGCGCATACCGAACGCCGACGCGGGCACCGTGACCAGCGCGATCAGGGCGAGCTCCCAGGAGACAACGAACATCAGCGTGAGCACGCCCACGATGGTCAGCAGGGATGTCAGCAGCTGGCTCAGCGTCTGCTGCATGGACTGCTGGAGGTTGTCGATGTCGTTGGTGACCCGACTGAGAATCTCGCCGCGAGGCTGCCGGTCGAAATAGCTGAGCGGCAACCGGGACAGCTTGGCCTGCACGTCCTCGCGCAGCCTGAACACGGCGCGCTGTACCAGGGTGGCGGTCAGCCTGCCCTGGAACAGCGCGCAGATCGAGCTGCCCACGTTCAGCGCCAGCACGACCGCGAGGATCTGGGCGACGTGATGGAAGTCGGTGCCGTGGCTCGACCGGACGCCGTCGAAGACGACGTTGATCGCTTCGCCCAGCAAGCGCGGGCCCAGGACGGCTAGCGTGACGCTGCCGACAGCGAGCGCGAGCGCGATCACCACGAGCATCCGGTACGGGCGCAGCATGGCCAGCAGCCGGCGGCCTGAGTTCTTGAAGTCCAGGGCCTTCTCGGTCGACATGCCGCCCATGAAGCGCGCCGGACCCATCGCCGGGCCAGGACCGGGCCCCCGCTTAGGCGTGGCCCGCTCCCCCGGGCCGGCTGACTCCGTGCCCGCTGACCCCGGGCCGGCCGGCGCCGGGCTGAAGCTGGCGCCAGGCGCCTGGTCCGCGTTCGATTCCGCGCTCACGCCGCGGCCTCCTGCTCGGTTAGCTGGGACAGGACAATCTCCCGGTAGGTCTGCGAGGTCGCCATCAGCTCGGCGTGCGTGCCGGAGGCCACCAACCGGCCCGCGTCCAGCACCAGGATCTGGTCAGCGTGCCGGATCGTGCTGACGCGCTGGGCGACGATGATCATCGTCGCCTCGGCCACCTCCGTGGCCAGCGCCGAGCGCAGCCGGGCGTCGGTGGCGTAGTCGAGCGCGGAGAACGAGTCGTCGAACACGTAGATCTGCGGCTTGTGCACCAGGGCCCGCGCGATCGCCAGGCGCTGCCGCTGGCCGCCCGACACATTGGTACCGCCCTGGGCGATCCGCGAGTCAATCCCGTCGGGCATCCGCTCGACGAAGTCGCGTGCCTGGGCGATCTCCAGCGCCTTCCACAGGTCTGCGTCGGTCGCGGCCTGGTTCCCGTAGCGCAGGTTGCTGGCCACCGTGCCGGAGAACAGGTACGGCCGCTGCGGGACCAGCCCGATCGCTGCTGACAGCGAGGCCGGGTCGAGCTCGCGCACGTCGACTCCGCCGACCTGCAGCGACCCCGACGTCACGTCGATGAGTCGCGGGATCAGGTTGACCAGCGTGGTCTTGCCGCTGCCGGTACCCCCGATGATCGCGGTGGTCTGGCCAGGCAGCGCGGTCAGGCTAACGTCATGCAGCACCGGCTGCTCGGCACCCGGATACCGGAACTCCACATTGCGCAGCTCCAGCCGTCCCGGCGCGCTGCCCGCAGGCCGCGGCTTCGCCGGTGCCGCGAGTGCGGGCTCGGTGTCGATCACTTCCATGATCCGCTCGGCGCTCACCTCGGCGCGCGGCACCAGCATGAACATGAACGTCGCCATCATCACCGACATCAGGATCTGGGCCAGGTAGGTGATGAACGCAGTCAGCGAGCCGATTTGCATGCTGCCGTTGGCGATCAGGTGACCGCCGAACCACACCACCGCCGTCGTGGAGACGTTGAGCACCAGCATCACCGACGGGAACATCAGCGCCATCAGCTTGCCGGCGCCAAGCTGAACGTCGAACAGCTGCGTGCTGGCCCCGGCGAACCTGTCCCGCTCCTGCGGGTCACGGACGAACGCCCGGATCACCCGCACCCCGGCGATCTGCTCGCGCAGCACCCGGTTGATGCCGTCCAGTCGGTCCTGCATCTCCCGGAACAGCGGCCGCATCCGCGAGATGATCAGCAGCACGATCACGCCGAGCAGGGGCACCGCAACCAGCAGCAGCGTGGACAGCCGCACGTCCTGGTTGAGCGCCAGCACGATGCCGCCCACGCACATAATCGGCGCGGACAGCAGCAAGGTGAACGTCATGATCGCCAGCATCTGCACTTGCTGGACATCGTTGGTGGTCCGTGTGATCAGCGACGGGGTGCCGAAGTGATTGACCTCGCGGTCAGAGAACCGCTGCACCCGGCTGAAGATGCCGTGCCGGACGTCGCGGCCGAGCGCCATCGCGACCTGCGCCCCGAAGTACACCGCGCCCACCGCACACACGATCTGCGCGAGCGTGATGGCCAGCATGACCCCGCCGGTCGTCAGGATGTAGTGCGTGTGGTGACCGATCACGCCCTTGTCGATAATGTCGGCGTTCAGCGTCGGCAGGTACAGCGTGGCCAGCGTCTGCGCCAGCTGCAACAGCAGGACCAGCGCCAGCGGCTTGCGGTAGGGCCGCAAGTAGGTGCGCATCAGTCGGATCAGCAAGGGTCTGTCTCCGGGG
The DNA here is from genome assembly GCA_036496945.1 of Streptosporangiaceae bacterium. Classification (GTDB taxonomy): domain Bacteria; phylum Actinomycetota; class Actinomycetes; order Streptosporangiales; family Streptosporangiaceae; genus JAJYUU01. The sequence goes on from DASXKI010000062.1 coordinate 11,219, forward strand.
ATTTGGAGGGAACGGGGTTGGAGGGAAGTTCGCGGCGGCTTAGCCAGAGTCGCCGGGAAGCACCTGGCGCATGCCGTCGGCGAGCTGGCGCAGCGCCTGCCTGACCAGCGGGGCCAGCGGCACCGGCGGGTCCGCGTGCAGCCACCGGTCCAGCGCGGACTCGATGGCCGCGGTCACCGAGGCGGCCAGGATCCGGGGGAACATGGTGGCGCCCGGGTTGGAGCCTAGGCGCACGGCAATGGCCTCGGCCAGCGAGTATTGCGTCAGGGCCTGCACCTTGAGGTACTCGCCGCGCAGCGCCGGGGTGCTGGTGACTAGGCGCACCCCGGCCATCCAGTCGTCGTCCAGTGCCCGGTCGGCAGTGCCGTACTCCGACATCACGGCGCTGGTAATGGCCTGCCAGATCGGCTCGCCGCCCGGCCGCTCGCTGAGCGCGCTGCCGATCCGCATGGCCCTGTCAAAGCCGAGCGCGCAGATGGCCTCGTACTTGCTGGCGAAGTAGTTGTTGAAGGTACGGGCCGACACTCCGGCCGCCTCGGCGATGTCCTCGACCAGGACATTCTCCAGGCCGCGCGCCATCGCAAGCTGCATAGCCGCCACGCCAAGCGCATGCCGGGTAGCGACCTTCTTGCGCTCGCGCAGGCCCGACGGCTCGTGGTCAGGATCGGCGGTGCTGACAGGGATCACGCGACCAGAGTAGCCCAACTTTCGTATCGCGCAACTTTTCCGAACGCGAAATTAGCTAGGGACCATCGACATTCTCGGACCCCGCGCTGCCATGATGAGTGGCATGCGCGGACGAACCAAGACCGACTGGTGGGGCGTGGTGCTCGAGGCACCGGACGGGCCGGCGCTGGCGGGCTTCTACTCGCAGTTGCTCGGCTGGCCGATCGCCGAGGACGACGATCCCAATGGCGCCGCGATCCAAGTGCCAGGCACCTCGTCGTACCTGGCCTTCAACACCTCCGAGGGCTACGTCCCGCCCGTGTGGCCAGCTGCGGACGGGCACCAGCAGATGATGCTGCACATCGACGTCGCCGTTGACGACGTCGCGGCCGCGGTGGCCGACGCGGTCGAGCTTGGCGCGACGGTGGCTGACTTCCAGCCCCAGGACGACGTGCGCGTGCTGCTCGATCCGGCCGGCCACCCCTTCTGCCTGTACCTGGACGCTTAGCGCGGATTTCCACGCAGGAGGTTCGCTACATCAGGGTTGGAGTGGCGGATTCGCCGGGTCGAGGAAGCCGCGCTCCTTCAGCCAGCTGTACAGCGGGGTGGCCGCCGGGTCGTGGCCCCACGCGTGGTCCCCGCCGAGGTTCTCGGCGCCGCCGAGCAGCTGCTGCTGAATGGGGGTCAGCCGGCCCAACCAGCCGCTGGCCCGGATCGGGGCGACGTCGTCGCGGATGGCGGTCCACCGGTAGGTGTAGCCGAAGAACACCGCCTTGCGGGTGTGCTGGGAGTAGTTACGTGACCGGGTGTGCCAGATCCGGCGGTCGAAGAACACGGCGTCGCCGGGTCCGGCGGTCACCTCGATCGCCCCTTCGGGATCGGGCCACTGGATGTCGCGCCGCGGCGGGCCGTCGATCCAGTTCATCACGTGGCTGCCCGGCACGACCTTCAGGTTGCCGCGGCCGGGCTCGGAGACGTCGGACAGCCAGTACGCCAGCTTCACCGACAGGCGCGGCCGCGGGGTCGTCTCGAGCTCGCGGTTCTGCCTGCCGCCGTCCTGGTGCCACTCGAACCGGAACGGCACGGGTACCCGGACCGGCGGATGGACGTCAAGGTGCGAGTGGTAAACGTGAATGTTCCAGCCGAGAGCCGACCACACATAGCCAAACGTGGCCGGATGGTCGATCAAGCCCGCGACTTGCGGGCAGTTGGCGACCGCGCTGAGCAGGTGCATCGACCCGTCCGGGCCCAGCGAGCCCGTCTTGGCCATGGCGGCGTACACGCGGTCGATCGCGTCGCGGGCGCCCGCGACCTC
>DASXKI010000063.1:0-2845 GCA_036496945.1 Streptosporangiaceae bacterium
AAAGCTGCCCGGGCGGCTCGTCAGCTTGATTGCCTCGATCCCGTCGACGCTCTGCCGGCCGGCCACGGTCAGTGTTCCGCAGGAGACTGCGGTCCGCAGGGACCTCGCCACCGTCGACGGCAGCGAACTGGCGGGCAGCCCAATGCCCGGCAGCCCGAACTTGTAGAGCAACGGGAAGGCCCCGATCGCCGGCCGACAGCCGCGCGCAGCGGGCAGGGTGGAAAACGGTAGGGCAGCGGCCGGACGGCACAGGCCCGGCCGCTTGGTCCAGGACCGCGTCGAGTAATTGACCAGGGTGTAGACGGACGAGCTAGCCGAGGCGGTGTAGCCCTCGTCGTAGAGCGGGTGCCCGGGCGACGAGTACGTGACCGAGCGCCACTGGTCGCCGTAGGACCATTCCTCGGCGGTTGTCGTCGTGGTCTTGCCGCCGTATGGCGAGGCGCTGCTGGTAGTGACCGACATCTGCGCGATGTCGCCGGGATCGGCGGCGGTCAGCGCGCTGCCGACGCGCTTGACCACGTCCGCGGTCAGCTCGATCCCGGTGCGCTGGTGGCTGGGCACCACGACAACCGCCAGGGCCACGCCGCCCGCAGTCAGCGCCGCCGCCGCTCCGGTCACCGAGCACAGCGCCAGCCGCCGACGGCGGCGACGGCGCGCGATCTGGCAGGTCAGTCCGGCGGGCGCCCGGAGATCAGCGGTGAACCGCTCCATGCCCTCGCGCAGCAGATCCTCGATGTCAGTACTCATGATCGCTTTCCATTCCGGCCGCACATGGCCGCCGTGTCGTTCCAGCCGCCGGCGAGCTCGCGCAGCCGCGCCAGGCCCCGTGAGCCTGAGGACTTCACCGTGCCCTCAGAGCAGCCGAGGACCGCCGCCGCCTCGGCGTCGGTCAGCTGCTCCCAGTACCGCAGCACGAGCACGGCGCGCTGCCTGGCCGGCAGCTGCACCAGCAGCCGGACGAGGGCGTCGCGCAGGTCTACGTCGCCGGTCACGTCCTGCGGCTGCCGCAGCTCCGTGCGCAGCAGGCGTTCTTTCTGCCGCCACCGGCCCGCGCGCCGGTAGCCGTCGATCGCCAGGTTGCACAGGGTCCGCCGCACGTAGCCTTCTGGATCACCGTCGATCCGGCCCCACCGCCGCAGCAGCCGCTCGACCGCCGTCTGCAGCAGGTCTTCGCCGGCCTCCTTGTTCCCGGCCAGGAGCACGGCCGTGCGCAGCAGATGATCGGCGCGCTCAGCGAGGAAGCGCTCGAGTTCAGCTGTGCTCCGGCCGGCTGCCATCGGGGTCTCCTCCCGTTCGCAACCCAAGCACGAAGAACCCGGCGCGAAGGTTCCCGCCGACAGCGAAAATTCCGGCGTGGCTTGCCTAAAGCCCGTCCTAGTTCGCCTGGGCGCCCGCGGGGGCCAGCGGCCAGCAGACCTCGGTCCGCCATTGGGTGGCGTCCGGGGTGTCGAGGGGGTCGTCGAGGTACCGCTCCCGCACCGGGCCGGAGCCGTCGCGGCCGTGCGCGCCGGCGTAGGTGCCGAGCGCCGCGTAGGTGCGGTCGACGTCGCGGTGCGGGCCGGCGTGCAGCGCGACGGCGAACCGGCCGGCGGGAAGCTCCCAGCGCACACCCGTGCCGTCGAGCGCCGGCGACTCCCTGACGGGCAGGTAGACCCGCGCGTGCCCGGCGTCCTGGGTGAAGAGCTCATCGTCGAACAGGCCGCCCGCCGGTCCGCTCTGCTCGAGCCCGGCCGCGTCGGCAATCGCGCGCAGCCTGGCGAGGGCGTCCCGCCACCAGGACGCGACGTTCTCCTTCGTCACGTCCGCGGCGACGGAGATCGTTGGGCTGGCCTCGAGCAGCCGCTCTTCGATCGCGGTGGCCGTCTGGCCGCCTTCGAGCATCCGGCGCAGCGAATCGACCGCGGCCTCGGTCTGCCGCAGTTGCTCGCGCATCCGGTCGAGGTGACCGGCCAGGATCGCGTCGCGGGCGGTCAGGTCGGAGGTGGCAAGGACGGCTTTCACGTCGGCCACCGGCAAACCGAGATCGCGGAACCGCCTGACAAGCTGCGCGGAGTGCGCCTGGCCGGGCCGGTAGTAGCGGTACCCGCTGTCCTGATCGACCACGGCCGGCTCAAGCAGGCCCACCTCGTGGTAGTAGCGAAGCGTCTTGACGCTCAGGTGGGTAAGGCGGGCGAACGCCCCGATGGTCAGCTGCTGCATACGTAGCAGTCTCAGCCCTCCAGCAAGGGGAGAGTCAAGCGCCCCGCGGGGCCGGCCCAGGCGCCGCAAACGCGTGTTGACTCTCCCGTGGCTGGAGCCCTGAGGGTGGTTCACGACGCACCGGACTCGACCTCGGAGGCCCCTCGTGAACGCTTCTGCACTACTCCTGACCCGCCCTGTGACCCGCGCTCCAGACGACCAGGACGCTGGCGCCAAGCCGGTGCGCGTGAATGCGCTGCTCGCCGTCCTCGCGCTGGCCGGGACCGTTTTCGCGATGATGCAGGCGCTGGTCATCCCCGCCCTGCCGCGGATCCAGGTCAGCCTCGGCACCAACGCGGACGGCGCCGCGTGGATCTCGACCGCGTACCTGCTGAGCGCCTGCATCCTCACCCCGGTCATCGGCCGGCTCGGTGAGGTGGTGGGCAAGAAGCGCATGATGCTGGCCAGCCTGGCCACGTTCGCGGCCGGCACGCTGGTCTGCGCGGTCGCGGGAAACCTGGCTGAACTCATCGTCGGCCGGGTGATCCAGGGCGCGGCGGGCGGCATCTACCCGCTGGCGTTCGCGATCATCAGGGACCGGCTGCCGCGCGAGCGGGTCCCCGGAAGTATCGGCCTGGTGTCGTCGCTGCTCGGCATCGGCGGCGGT
>DASXKI010000064.1:0-10469 GCA_036496945.1 Streptosporangiaceae bacterium
CGATGAAGCCCATCACGGTGACGGCTCGGCCCTGCACGGTGACGATCACCCCGGCGGCTCCGTTCACCAGCGCGGGATGCACCTGTGCGACCCGCAGAGCGGTGCTGAGCCCGGTGAGTGCCTGCCCGGCCACGGCGGCAGCGCCGCGGATCGCCATGGAATCGGCAGGGCGGCTCGCGCCCGCATCGATCCGCAGCACGACGTCAGGGTCCAGCACGGCGACAAGCGCGTCAAAGTCTCCCCCGCGCGCCGCGAGGAGGAAGGCGTCGACGACCTTGCGCTGGCGAGCGAGATCGCGTTCGGGCACGGCGGTGTCGGCACTGTTCACGCGGCGCCGTGCCCTGCTGGCAAGCTGCCTGGCCGCCGTTGGAGTCCGGTCGAGCATGGGCGCAATCTCCTCGAACGGCAGCCCGAACATGTCATGCAGCACGAACGCCAGCCGCTCGGCGGGGGGCAGAGTATCGAGCACGACCTGGAGGGCAAGGCCGACCGAGTCGGCGAGCAGCGCCTCATCCTCGGGCTGAACGCCCGCCTCAGTACTGACAACGGGGTCAGGCAAGCGCACGCCGAAGGCTTCTTCGCGGCGGGTGCTGCGCGACCGCAGCATGTTCAGGCTCACACGGGCGACGATCGTTGTCAGCCATGCGCCGAGGTTCTCGACCTCGCTCGTCCCCGCGCGGGTGAGCCGCAGCCAGGTGTCCTGAACGGCATCGTCGGCGTCAGCGAACGAGCCCAGCATGCGGTAGGCAACCGCCCGCAGATGGGTCCGCTGCTCCTCGAAGCGTTCTGCCAGCCACTCGCTCTCTTGCATCGGTCACATCCTCTCGTTGCCAGGTGTCATCAAAGGTGACCCCCCAGGCAGAGTGAATGTGACCGGCTGCCACAAAGAGGTGCGCGCCGGCCAGGGTCCAGCGGCACGACGACTGCGGGAACCTAAGGTCTGCGGCGAGTGGACAGTGGCGGTGATGCCCTCGCTATCGCAGCTCGCCGCAGCCGGGTTCAGCCGCCGCGATGGCCCGCCGTGCCGCGCCCATGTCCCAGTCGAGCGACATCCGGGAGACCCAGGCCAGGATCGCGGCCAGCGGGAGTTCGATGACTACGGCGAGCAGCATTGCCTGGGCGTACTCAAGCTTTGGCGCGGCGGACATGTAGTCGAACCAGGCGTCGGCGAGGAGCAGCATGGCGGTGGCGGCAGGGCCTCTTCCTCGTCAGGCGAGCTGGCGCAAGCGGCTCGCTGCGTCCTCGGGGGTGATGTCGTTGGCGAAGGTGCCCATGCCCGATTCCGTTCCGGCGAGGTACTTCAGCTTGCCTGGCGCGCGCCTGACGGTGAAGAGCTCAAGGTGCAGCGCGAAGTCGCCGCCGCGCTGGCGGACTGGCGCCTGGTGCCAGGCCGAGATATAGGGCGCCGGGCCGTCGAAGAGCCGGTCGAACCTGCGCAGCAAATCGAGGTAGAGCTCACAGAAATCGGCTTTCGCTGCGGGTGACAGCGCTGCCAGGTCGGGCACGCGGCGACGGGGGTACACGTGGACCTCGTACGGCCAGTGCGCCGCGAAGGGCACGAATGCCGTCCAGTGGCTGCCCGTCAGCACGATCCGCGAGCCGGCTGCATTCTCGGCCGCGAGCAGGTCGTCGAACAGGTTGCGACCGGTATCCCGCCGGTGGGCTGCGCAGGCAGTCAGCATGCGGTCGGTGCGCGGCGTGACGTAGGGGAACGCGTAGATCTGGCCGTGCGGGTGCGAGAGCGTCACCCCGATTTCCGGGCCGCGATTCTCGAAGCAGTACACCTGCTCGACGCCCGGCACCTGCGCAAGCTCGGTGGAGCGGTCAACCCAGGCTGCCATGACGGTCGCTGCCTGGCTCGCGCTCAGCTCAGCGAAGGACGTGGAGTGGCGCTGGCTGAAACAGATCACCTCGCACTTGCCGACCGCGGGCCGAGTAGCGAGCAGACCGGGCTGGCTGAACTGGCCCAACTGGCCGGGCTGGCCAGCGTCGACCAGGTCCGCGGCCGCCGTCGTGAGGGTGGGAAAGCGGTTCTCGAAGACCACCACCTCGTACTCCGGCGCAGGGATCTCGGTCAGGCTGCGCGCCGACGACGGACATAGCGGGCACTGCGCATCGGCTGGCTGAAAGGTCCGGTCCTGTCGGTGGCTGGCGATGACCACCCACTCGCCGAGCAGACTGTCCCAGCGGGCTTGTGACTGCACGCCTGCCGCCGTCAGCTCCCGACGATCCGGATAGTCGGCCGGCTGCTCCGGGATGGCTCCGAAGTACATCAGCGCCCGCCCGTCCGCGAGTGTCACCGTGGCCCTGCGCACCTCACGTCTCCGATCTGTCGGGTGCGCACTTACGGGCCTGGGATCACGCTGCGATCTTGCGGATGTCGGCGGGCAGCGCGTCCATTGCCTCGTCGATGGCGCCCGCCGATATGTGGTGCCGCACCACCTTGGTCACCAGGCTGGCCGCCTGCTTGACCTCCGTATTGTGAATATTGGCATCGCGGGCGAACCGGTGCACATACTCCGCATCGTCGAACTTGACCGGCATGTGGCTGGGATTCCAGCCGTCGTAGAAGACCCCGCGCAGGAGCTCAGGCAGTTGTGCCGCGAGATGCGCGGCGACCGGGACCGGCAGCCGGTCCCGGATGGCATGCATCCAGGCACGGGTGACACGGTAGGCAAACCGCCGGTCCTCGGTCCCGAACTCGCCAGCGACTTCCGCCAGCCAGGCGTTGGATTTCTCGATGCTGTGATCGAGGTTGCTGACTCCGGTAGCAGACACGCCAGTCTCCCCTCCGCAATCCGTCCGTCCGTTCCTTCCCAGCAGGCCACCACCGAAGCAGCAGCTACCCTCAACTCGCGGGCGGGCGCCAGTTCGGGTCGCGGCCGAGGTAGCGCAGCAGCTCAGCGGCATGGTCGTCATCAGGCTCGGGCGCGAGCGCGGCGGCGTAGGCGCCGTACTGGCGCAGCGGCTCGACGATGTCGCGCGCGGCGGGCAGCAGCTGGGCGGCCAGCCCGGGACTCAGGCCTGCGGGCAAACCGAGCGCGGTCATGACGTCCCAGGCATGGACGGCCGCGTCGAGAGCGCAGGCCGCCGCCGCGGTCGCCGCGGTCAGCGGCCCCTGGGGCAGCGGCGTGGGCACCGGGCTGCCGCCGTCGCCGACGCTTGCCCACGCTGTCTCGGCTACGGCAACGGCGGGTGCGACGAGCTGATCCAGGCGGCCGTCGAAGGTCCCGGACGGGTCGAACGGGTCGTAGCCAGGGCCATTGCCCCTCCCGAGCGCTGCGGCCCAGGCGAACTGGTCACCGGCCGCGTGCTGGAGCACCTGCGTCACGGTCCATTCGGTGCACGGGGTCGGCGCGTCCCGCTGGTCTGTCGTGACGACGGCGGCGCCTGCCGCGCTGAGCAGCTCGAGGGCTTCGGTCATGACTGTCCACATGGCGTTCACTTCTCCTGGTTGGTTCGGGCCGGCCGCAGGGCGCGGAAGAACTAGCGGATGTCGGCGGCTAGCTGGTCGGGATGGGTGTGGGCGCTGTGATGACCGGAGACGCCGGGCAGCACGTGCCACGACGCGATGGCGGCGTGGTCGCGGTCAGCGAAGCGGCGGCGTAGATCGTCGAGATCCCGCTGCCCGGCCTCGGCTGTGAACGGCTCGATCAAGGTTGGCCTTTCGTCTTGGAACGGAATGAACTGTTCCGACTACATTATCAGAGCGGATCATTCCGTTCCAGTGGTATCGTGCGGTCCATGCGACTACCTGACGGGCCGTCAAGCGGACGCCGCGGCGAGGCCGCCCGCAACGACGGACGCATCCTGGACGCCGCGCGCGAGGTCTTCCGCACCGATCCCGACGCGCCCGTGGCCGCAGTGGCCAGCCGGGCGGGCGTTGGCATCAGCGCGCTCTACCGGCGGTACGAGAACAAGGAAGACCTGCTCCGCGCGCTGGCGCGCGACGCCCTGACCCGGTACATCGCCGACCTCACCGACGCGCTGGCCGACGACCGCGACCCGTGGACGGTCTACAGCGACTGCCTGATGCGCATCGTCGACGGCCGCAGCCAGGCGCTCGCCCAGCGGCTGGCAGGCCGCTTCACTCCCACGCCCGACCTCGGCGAGCTGGCACAGCGGGCAGCGACGCTGGCGGACCAGCTGCACCAGCGCGCCATCCGGCAGGAAGCCCTGCGCCCCGACGTCACCCCCGCCGACATCGTCCTCATCCTCGAGATGATCACGCTTCTCAGCGCCCCCGGGCCCGACGACGGAGCTGCGCTGCGCCGCCGCTACCTCGGTCTCGTCCTGCAAGCGCTGCGGGCCCCCGGTGCCGGACCCCTACCAGGGCCGGCCGCCCAGGCAGCGGACATGATCGCGCGGTGGCGAGCCCGCCGCGACTGACGCCCTCGTCCTAGCGGCCGCAACGACGTTGTAGGGGTTCGGCGCGTTTCTGCGAGGCTTTTAAGACGCTTTGTCCACGCCGAACTCCTACAATCTCGGGATTGGCGCGCCGAACTCCTACAACGTCGGGGAGCACAGCCGAATGGACGCCGTGTCCGTGATGTCCCTGGCAAGTACGGCGTCACGCAGGTCCCAAAGGCGCGGCAGAGGGCGCCAAATTGCGTGCAGTCGTAAACTGGTTGTTGTAGCCCGGCCGCTCGCGTAGCGGCCACCATCGAGGACGGCTGCAGTCCAGTCGCCCCGCACCGACCCGCAGCAGACACAGTCAGTCTGCTGGCCCGGACCTGGAGGGGTCGTCATGGCCGTCCTGCATGCTGCCGAGGAAGCTGTCGAGCAAGCCAGACCGCTGACCCTCGACGCTGCCTTTGCCCGAGCCCACGACGCCGCGCTCGTCTCGTCGGCGATCGGCCCGGTCGGGCTTGAGCTCGAAGCCCACCTCGTGAATCTGGATTCGATCAGCGACGCGGTGGCCTGGGACAGGCTCGACCCAATGCCGGGCATCGTGACCGCGGCTGCCGGGCGGAGCTCGGTCACGCTCGAGCCCGGCGGTCAGCTTGAGCTGTCCGGCGCGCCGGCGCCCGGCATTCTGGCCAGCGTCACCGAGCTACGTCGCGACGCAGTACGCGCCCGGCTTGCCCTAGCTGAGCTAGGCCTCGGCATCGCCTATGCGGGCGCCGACCCGCTGCGTCCGCCCACGCGCGTCAACCCGCGCCCGCGCTACGACGCCATGGAAGAGCACTTCACCGCCACGGGCCGGGCCACTCCGGGCGCGGTCATGATGAACTCCACCGCGGCGATGCAGGTCAACCTTCAAGCGGGGCCGCAACGTAGGTGGCCCGAGCGGGTAGCCCGCGCGTACCGGCTCGGGCCGACGCTGATCGCGATCTCAGCGAGCTCGCCGTGGCTGCAGGGGCGCGATACGGGCTGGAAGTCAGCGCGGCAGCGGGCCTGGAGCGGACTGGACGGGCGCGCCTGCGGTCCGGTGCCCGGCTGCATCGCGCCGGGCGCCGGGTCAGATGCTGACCTCGACCCCGCCTCGGCCTGGGCGCGCTATGCCCTGGCAGCTCCGGTGGTCTTCGTCCAGACCGGCGACGAGGTCACTGCCGTGCGCACGCCGGTCTCGTTCGGGCAGTGGGCCAGCGGCGCAGTCCGGCTGGGGGGCAGGATCCCCACGGCAGCCGATCTCGACACCCACCTGACCACGCTGTTCCCGCCAGTCCGGCTGCGCGGCTATCTCGAGCTGCGGTACCTCGACACGACTGCGCCGCGCTGGTGGCCGGCCATCGCTGCCGTCGTCACCACGCTGATGGATGACCCCGTTGCGGCTGACAGAGCCGCCGAGGCAACCGAGGGAACCGAGGTGCTCTGGACTAATGCCGCCCGTGCGGGGCTAGATGACGCCGCGCTCGCCAGGTCCGCCCGTCGCTGCATGGCTATCGCCGCCGAGCGAGTTCCGGCCGAGCTCGCCGCCGCGGTCGCCGACCTGGCCGAGCTCATCGAGTCCGGCCGCTGTCCAGGTGACCTGCTGGCGCAGCGCATCACCGAGATCGGGCCACGCGCCGCATTCGAGGAGCTCGCCCATGCATGAGAGAGTGCTACTCGATCTGGCCCAAGCCCGCGCTCGCACGCTCGAGCTGACCGACCTGGACGAGCCGACGCTGCTCTCCCAGCACGACCCGCTGATGAGCCCGCTCGTCTGGGACCTCGCCCACATCGGCCAGCAGGAAGAACTCTGGCTGCTGCGCCGCGGCGACCCCACCCGGCCGGGGATGCTCCCGCCGGACGTCGACTCGCTCTATGACGCGTTCAAGCACAAGCGGGCCGACCGCCCGGCACTGCCGCTGCTGCCGCCGGTCGAGGCACGTGCATTCAACTACGAGGTTCGCGGCCGGGTCTTCGATCTGCTCGAGCGAACACCGGAGCAGGATTTGTTCACGGCGGGCATGGTCGTCCAGCACGAGGAACAGCACGACGAGACGATGTACGCCACGCTGCAGCTGCGGCAGGGACCGCCCATCCTCCTGGCCCGGGCGCAATTGCCGCCCGGCCGCCCGGTCACCGGCGAGCGCGTCTTCGTGGCCGGCGGGCCGTTCGTGCTCGGCGTCGACGCGGCCAGCGAGCCGTTCTCCCTGGATAACGAGCGGCCGGCGCACACCGTCAGCGTGCCGCCGTTCTGGATCGGACGCGTCCCGGTCAGCAACGGGCAGTGGCGCGAGTTCATCTCCGACGGCGGCTATCACCGGCAGGACCTGTGGTCAGCGCGCGGCTGGGAACACCGAGCCGACGCTGGCCTGGAGCGGCCGAAGTTCTGGACCGCGGACGGCACCCGCCGGCGCTTCGGCCTCGAGGAGGACGTGCCACCCGATGAGCCGGTTCAGCACATCAGCTACTTCGAGGCGGAGGCGTTCGCAACCTGGTCTGGCGCTCGCCTGCCGACCGAGATCGAGTGGGAGAAGGCTTGCGCGTGGGATCCCGCCCGTGCGGCCAGGCGCACCTGGCCCTGGGGATCGCAACCGCCCACCGCGGAGGTAGCCAACCTGGGCGGCCTGGGGCTGCGGCCAGCTCCTGTCGGCGCCTACCCCGGCGGAGCGTCGGCTTACGGTGCCGAGCAGATGATCGGTGATGTCTGGGAGTGGACATCGTCGGACTTCACTCCGTGGCCGGGCTTCGTCCCGATGATCTACCGCGCCTACAGCGAGCCGTTCTTTGGCGGGGACTACAAAGTGCTGCGCGGCGGGTCCTGGGCGGTCGCCGCGTCGTCGATCCGGCCCTCGTTCCGCAACTGGGATCACCCGATCCGGCGCCAGATCTTCACCGGCATGCGACTGGCCTGGGACGCCTAGTGTGTCGTCACGTCGCCTGGCTGGGCAGACCCCGTTCCCTTCATGATCTGGTGCTGGAACCCGAGCACGGGCTGCTCGTGCAGTCCTACGCGCCACGCCGGCAGCGCAACGGCCGGCTGAACGCCGACGGGTGGGGCGTCGGATTCTATGCGCCGTCACGCCCCGAGGCCGCGCGCTGGCGCTCGAGCCGGCCGCTGTGGAGCGATGCGTCGTTCGCATCGGTGGCGCCGGTGATCTCCTCGACGTGCGTGGTCGCAGCTGTCCGCTCAGCCACCGCGGGGATGCCGGCCGACGAGACAGCCGCAGCGCCGTTCCAGTCCGGCGAGTGGCTGCTGTCGCACAACGGCATCGTCGACCGCGAGGTGCTCGGCCCGCACCCCGCGGCCGAGTCGGTGTGCGACTCCGCCCAGCTAGCAGCGCACCTGTTCGAGTTCGGCCCGGACCGGGTGGCCGAGTTCGTCGTCGACGTCGGCAAGCGAGATCCCGGCGCGCGGCTGAACCTCCTGCTCACCAATGGCCACCGGGTACTGGCCACCCGGTGGAACGACACGCTCAGCGTCCTTCGCGCCGACGACGGCATCGTCGTGGCGAGCGAACCGTACGACGACGATCCGCGCTGGGCCGACGTCCCTGATCACCACCTGGTCGACGTCACCGCCGACTCTGTGACCATCACCGACCTGGAGGCATGACTCATGGCAGCCGACAATCGTCTCGAGCTCCGCCCCGCCGAATACCTCGTCGCCCTGCGCGCCGACGTGCGGGCCGGCCTGACCGCAACGCCGAAGACCCTGCCGCCCAAGTACTTCTACGACGCCCGCGGCAGCGAGCTGTTTGACGAGATCACGCGCCTGCCCGAGTACTACCTGACGCGGGCGGAGACCTCGATCCTGCAGCGGCACGCCGCGCAGATCGCCGAGCTGGCGCAGTGCGAGTCGCTCATCGAGCTCGGCAGCGGCACGTCAGCCAAGACCCGGCTGCTACTGCGGGCGCTGATCGACAGCGGGACCCTGCGCGAGTTCGTGCCGTTCGACCTCGACCCGGCCGTGCTCACCGACGCGACCGACGCGCTGGTCGGCGAGTACCCCGGCCTGCGGATCGCCCCGGTCGTCGGCGACTTCACCCGCGACCTGGGCGCGGTGGCTGTCGTCGGGCGCCGCATGATCGTGTTCCTCGGCTCCACCATCGGCAACCTCGAGCCAGCGGCCCGTGCGGCCTTCCTGACTCAGGTCGCCGCCGCGCTGCGTCCCGGCGACACCTTCCTCCTTGGCACAGACCTGGTCAAGGACGCGACCCGCCTGCAGCGCGCTTACGATGACGCGGCCGGAGTCACGGCGGACTTCAACCGCAACGTCTTGCGCGTCGTCAACCGCGAGCTCGAGGCCAACTTTGACATCGACGAGTTCCAGCACGTCGCTGTGTGGGACGCGGCCAGTGAATGGATCGAGATGCGGCTACGGTCAGTCCGCGAGCAGCAGGTCACGATCCGCGACCTCGGTCTCACGGTCCAGTTCGCCGCCGGGGAAGAGATGCGCACAGAGATCTCGGCCAAGTTCCGCCGGGACACGATCGAGGCCGAACTCGCCGCGGCGGGGCTCAAGACGCTGCGGTTCTGGACCGACGCCCAGGGCGACTTCGGCCTGACCCTGGCGCAGTCACCAGAGTGAGGCGCCAGTGCCCCGAGCCCAGGGTCCCGAGCTCCGAGCGCCGAGCCCCTAGCGCCTGGGCCCGCCCCACCGCCGGCGAGTAGCGGCTCGCGCCCCGGGTATCGTTGCCGAATCGGGGTGGTCGTGACAGGGGGATGTCGCGATGGGTGCACGCAAGTGGATTGAGTTGTGGCCGGCTTACCGTCAGCTCACCAAGGGTGACAAGCTCGGCCTCGGTGCCGCGGTCAGGAGCAAGCGCACGGAAGCGCTGGCGCCTCGCGTCCGCACTGCTGACAAAGTGGTCAAGTCGATCTGCCCGTACTGCGCTGTCGGCTGCGCCCAGCAGGTCTACGTCCAGGACGACAAAGTCACGCAGATCGAGGGAGACCCGGACTCACCGGTCAGCCGCGGTCGGCTGTGCCCGAAGGGCTCAGCGAGCCTGCAGCTGACGACCGGCGACGCCCGCCAGTACCGGGTGCGATACCGGCGGCCGCATGGCACCGAGTGGGAAGACCTGGATCTCGACACGGCCATGGACATGATCGCCGACCGCGTCATCGCAGCGCGGCGAGCCGGCTGGCAGGAGGAGGTCGACGGGGCTCGTACCAGGCGGACGCTCGGCTTCGCCAGCCTCGGCGGCGCGACCCTGGACAACGAAGAAAATTACCTGATGAAGAAGCTGTTCACCGCGCTCGGCGCGATCCAGATCGAGAACCAGGCCCGGATATGACACTCCGCCACCGTCCCCGGTCTGGGGACTAGCTTCGGGCGCGGCGGCGCCACCACCTTCCCGCGAGATCTGGTCAACTCCGATTGCATCCTCATCGAGGGCTCGAACATGGCCGAGTGCCATCCCGTCGGCTTTCAGTGGGTGATGGAGGCCAAGGCGCGGGGCGCCACCGTAATCCACGTCGACCCGCGGTTCACTCGGACGAGCGCCGTCGCCGACGTGTACGTGCCGATCCGGGCCGGCGCCGACATCGCGTTCCTCGGCGGACTGATCAACTACGTGCTCCAGAACGAGAAGTACTTCAGGGAGTACGTCGTCCCCTACACCAACGCGGCCACGATCCTGACGGAGGAGTTCGCCGATACCGAGGATCTCGATGGACTGTTCTCTGGCCTGAACACCGAGCACGGGTACTACGACTTCGAGACCTGGCGTTACCAGGGCGAGGAGGTCAAGCCCGCCAGCGGCGAGCACGAGGATCCCGACACGATGCGCGAAGGGGCCGACGCCAGCCCGCCGAGCTCCGAGCCGAAGTCCGAGCCAGGGTCCGAGCCCAGGCGCCAGGCCATCCGGCGTGAACTGCGGCGGGCCGGACGCGGCGAGGCACACGGCTCCGGCGGCGCTCACGCTAAGGCCAGACCTGACACCGACGAGACGCTGCAGCATCCGCGCTGCGTCTTCCAGGTACTGAAGAGGCACTTCGCGCGGTACACGCCTGAGCTCGTCGAACAGGTCAGCGGGATAACGCCGGACAAGTTCGCCCGGGTGTGCCGCCTGATCACGGAGAACTCGGGGCGAGAC
>DASXKI010000065.1:0-8321 GCA_036496945.1 Streptosporangiaceae bacterium
CGGCCGCGAGGTTCTCGACAGCAGTTGGCGGTACGTACCGCTCCACCAGGAAAGCCGAGACCGAGCCGTCCGGGTCGAGGCGGTGCGGAGTGGTCATGGCCCGACGCTAAGCGCGAGAGGTACCGGGCCGCGTCCGGGGAACTACGTAACTTTGACCCCGCCAGATCACAGGGATGTCCTCGCGGCGAGCTCGGTGCGGGAGCGGATGCCGAGCTTGCGGTAGATCCGGCCGAGATGGGTCTCAACGGTCCGAATACTAGTAAACGTCGCGGCCGCGACTTCTCGGTTGGTCTGCCCGGCCGCCACCAGGACGGCGATCCGCTGCTCAACCGCGGTGAGCTCGGTCTCCAGCCGCCGGCGGCCACCGATGCTGTCCAGCTCTGCGCTCGCCTGTCGCTCCTCGACTGGCGTCCCGAGCCGCAGAAATTCTGAGCGCGCGATCTCCAGCTGGCGGCGGGCGTCTGATCGATGCCCGGCTCGCCGGAGCACGCTACCAAGCAGCAGGCGCGTGCGCGCCTCTTCAAAGGGCATGGGCAGCCGCTGATGCTCGGCGAGAGCTCGCTCGAGCAGCTCGACAGCGGCGGCCCGCTCGCCCCGCGCGGCCTTCAGCAGCCCATGGCATCGCCAGGCCATGGTCGTCGACCACGGGTGGTGGTTGGCCTTCGTGGCGACATCGAGCTGCTGGGTCAGCTCCGCCGCCTCGTCGAAGCGCGTCAGCGCGATTAGCGCAGCCACCGCGTCTGGATGCAGCCGGAGGATGGCCGGTTCCTTGATGCCGAACTCATCGGATGAGATGGACAAAGCACGGAGCATGTGGGCGGCGGCTGCGGCAGTGTCGCCGGCCATGAGCTCCGCGATGCCCAGGCTGCGCAGGTCGAGCGCCGCGGCAGAGATGAACTCCACGGCCTCATCCGCGGCGAGGTCGCGCTCGCCCAGGGCGCGCGCTTGCCTGAGGTGGCCTTTATGGGCCAGGGCGAGCACGTGCACCGAGGCTGGCATGGGTGCGCGGATACCCATCCGCGCGGCATGCTCCCGTCCCTCCGTGGCCAGCGCGATGGCCGCGTCGTACTCTCCCGACCAGCACTCGAGGGCGGCGAGGTGGCCCAGCGTGATGGGCAGCGCGCTGTCGTCCCCCTCGTCCACAGCGCAGGTGCGCATGCTCTCCAGCCAGGCCCGCGACTCCTCGAAGTGGTCCACGACCTTGAGGAACATGCCCAGGGCGAATTCGGCCCGGTCGCTGACCGGGACGGGTTCCGCCTGCGCCTGGAGCACGGCAGCACGCTCGAGGGTCGACACAGCGAGCCCTTGCCCGAGCCGGAATCGGTGCGTGGCGACGTTGGTCAGCGCGTTCGCCAGCAGGCCATCCGGCGGCGCGGGCATGGCCTCGAGCAGTTCGGCCGCCGCTTCAGCATGAAACAGGTCGATGGTCGGCCCGGACGGGCAAGTGTCGGCAAACGTCGCATGGCTCCGGGCCAGCAGCAGAGTGTCTTCGCCTGCCTCGGTGAGTGCCTGCTCACACCAGGCAGCGACGGTCGCGTCGCCGCTCTCCCACGATGCGATCGATGCCACCAGCAGCAAGGCGTCCACTCGGGCAGGCCCGGGTGGTGTGGCGTCGAGTCCGGCGGACAGCAGCGCCCTGGCTTGGTCCGGATCGCCAAGCAGGAAGAGGTACCGCGCCGCGTCAACAGTCCGGCGCAGCTGGTCGTCGGGCTGATTAATGGGCGTCCGGCTCAGCGCGAGCTGGGCAAGCTCGGCGGCAGCGTCGATGCTGCCGCGCTTCCTGGCCTGCCGGGCCGCGGCATCCAGAGCAGCCGCCACTGCCGACGACCGCTCGTTTGAGCCGAGCGCCGCATGCCGTGCCCGCTCCTCCGGGTCTGTCGCAGTGACCGCCAATCGCTCGTGCAGCGCACAGCGAGCCGTCAGGCTGAGGTCTGCGTACGGGATCGAGGCGATCAGGGGATGTGTGAAGCGGACCCGCTCACCGTCAAGCTCCAGCACGCGTGCGGCTACGGCCTCCTCGAGGCATCGCGATGCCTGAACAGGGTCGCCAACTGCGGCGGCAACGGAGCTCACCGTTGGCTGCGCGAGCGCAGCCGTCAGCAGCAGCGCCTCGCGAGTCGGCGAGGTGAGCCCGCACAGCCGCTCTGTCACCAGGACTCGGAAGTCTGCCGGGAACGGGAGCGGATCGGCCGGTGCGGGCTCGGCGCCTCGGCGTTGTAGTGCCCGCGCCATCTCCAGGCCCATCATCGGGTTGCCGCCCGTCGCCGCGTGCAACCTGGTGAGCGTGGACCGGCCGAGTGTGTGGTCTAGCTGGGTCTGGATGATCCGCTGCAGCACGCCGGTGCTCACCGGCCCCACAATGAGCCGCTCACCCGGTAGTCCCAGGTCCGATGTGCGCTCGCCGCCGGTGTCCGAGCGCCACGACGTGACAAGCCGCACCGGCTCGCGGTCCAGTCGCCGGAGCGCAAAGGACAGCACGCTGCGGGTGCTGCTATCCAGCCACTGGACGTCGTCGACGGCGAGCAGCAGCGGCCCGGTGCTGGCCAGGGCCCGAAGCACCGCAAGCACCGCGACGCCCACGACCCTGTTGCCTGGCTCGCGACCGCCGTGATCGGAGATAAGGAGGGCAGCGGACAGCGCGTTCTGCTGGACGGCGGGCAAGGCCGCGAGCTCCAACGGGCTCAGCCCGTCGAACAGATCACCCAGGCCGGCGAAGGCCCACGTCGCATCAGACTGGTTGCACCGGCACGTACGCAGTGTGGCGCCCGCAGCCTCCGCTGCCAGCAGGGCCTCGGTCCAGATCCTTGTCTTGCCGATGCCGGCGCCGCCCACGATGGTCAGCGACGCGGGACCGTCGACATGATCAGCTACGAAGCTTCGGACGACCGCGAGTTCCGCCTCGCGGCCGACGATCGGCGCTCGGACAGGTCTCACAGAGTCGCCTCTCATCGGCGACACGGACCTGCAGTCCAATGCCTATGGCAAGACGTTACTGCAAATCGCCGCTGATGTGGACTCGAGGCGGCCGCGGCCGCCGCTTGCACACGAAGCCCAAGCAAGCGCTTGGGAGGTTGCCTGCCGACCGGCCATAATGGCGCGATGGGCGCGACGCGTAAGAGCCAGCCTGCGGGCCGGGCCGCCGCCCCCGCCGCGAACGGCGCCGTCCGGTCGCAGCGGCGGGCGGACATGGTCAGGATCGCAAGCGAGCTATTCGCGCAGAAGGGCTTTCGCGCCACGACGGTGCGGGAGATCGCCGAAGCCGCCGGGATTCTGTCCGGCAGCATCTACCACCACTTCGACTCCAAGGAAGCGATCGGCGACGAGGTCCTGTCCGGCTTCCTCGACGAAGTGCTCGGGGACTATCGCTCGGCCGTCAGCACTGGCACCGATCCGGCGGACGTGCTCGAGCGCATCGTGCGGTCAAGCAGCCACACGCTGGTCCGGCATCACGCGGCCCTGACCATGCTCCAGAACGACTGGAGTTACTTCAGCACGCAGCCGCGATTCGCCTACATGCGCAAGGACCTGCGCGAGATCGAGCAGATCTGGATCACCCAGCTGGAGCGCGGCAAGGAGTCTGGCGTCTTCCGCCCCGACCTTGACGTCAAGCTGACCTACCGGCTGCTGCGCGACATCCTCTGGTTGCCGATGAACTGGCGGCAGGCGGGCGGCTTCAGCACCGATCAGGTGGTAGACGCGCTGCTGCGGCTGCTGTTCGACGGGATCACGAGCCCGCCTGCCCGCCCTCGCTGAGCGGTGTTCAGTGATCACCAAAGATTCGACACGGCCGGCTGTGTCGAAACCTTCGGCAGGATCTGGCACCGCTTCGCGGGACGCTGTTAACCTGCAGACCAAGCAAGCGTTTGCTTGTGGCCGCGCGCCCGTTAGAGCGCTGACGCACCCGAGGTGACGATGGGCCGGCTCGACGGGAAGGTAGCGCTGATCACCGGCGGCGCACGGGGGATGGGCAAGTCCCACGCGCGGCACTTCGTCGCGCAGGGTGCCCGGGTCGTACTCGGCGACATCCTTGACGACAAGGGCAAGGAACTGGCCGCCGAGCTCGGCGAGGACAACTGCCGCTACATCCACCAGGACGTGACCAGCGAGTCCGACTGGGCCGCCGCGGTCGCCGCGACAACGGAGGCGTTCGGCACTCTGAACGTGCTCGTCAACAACGCGGGCATCCTCATGAACAAGAAGATCGCCGACATGACCCTCGCCGAGTTCCGTCAGGTCATCGACGTGAACCTCGTCGGCGAATGGCTTGGCGTCAAGAACGTCATCGACCCAATGACGGCGGCCGGCGGCGGCTCGATCATCAACATTTCCTCGGTCGAGGGCTTCACGGGCGCAGCCGGGATGTCCGCCTACAGTGCCAGCAAGTTCGGCGTCCGGGGCGTCACCAGGTCGGCGGCGCAGGAGCTGGGCAAGCTCGGCATCCGGGTCAACTCAGTGCACCCAGGCGGCATCATGACCACCATGACGGCGACCGCGTTCGAGTCCTTCACCGACATCGGCGACGGCGAGGGCTTCATGCGCTCGCTGCCGATCTCGCGCTTCGCCAAGTCGTCCGAGGTGTCGCACCTGGTCGTCTACCTCGCCTCGGACGAGTCGTCCTACTGCACTGGCAGCGAGTTCGTGGTCGACGGCGGCATGCTGTCCGGACCTGGCTACTGACGAAGGAGCTGGCACATGACCGAGCAGGTGAGCCTCGACGGCCGCGCTGCGATCGTGACCGGCGCGGGCCACGGGCTTGGCCGCGCTGAGGCGCTAGGGCTCGCCGCCGCGGGCGCCAGTGTCGTGATCAACGACCTGGACGGGAACGGGGTCAACGACACCGCCGCCGAGATCCGGGCCGCGGGCGGCACAGCCGTTCCCAGCCCCGGCGACATCGGCGAGTGGTCGACCGCGCAGGATCTGCTCGCCACTGCGCTGCGCGAGTTCGGCCGGCTGGACATCCTCGTCAACAACGCCGGCGTGCTGCGCGACCGGATGATCTTCTCGATGTCGCCGGAGGAGTGGGACCTGGTGCTGCGTACGCACCTGCGCGGTCATTTCCTGACCAGCCGCGCGGCGACAGCCTACTGGCGTGAGGCAAGCAAGCAGGCTGGCGGCGAGGTGTACGCGCGGATCATCAACACCTCGTCCGAGGCCTTCCTGCTCGGCTCGGCCGGTCAGCCGAACTACGCAGCTGCCAAGGGCGGCATCACGGCGCTGACACTGACGACCGCGCGCAGCTGCGCCCGGTACGGCGTACGCGCGAATGCCATCTGCCCGCGAGCGCGGACGGCAATGACGGGCGACCTGATGGGCGTCGCGCCGGCGGACGGGCCCGATCCGCTCGGCGCCGAGTACGTAGCGCCCCTGGTGACCTACCTCGCGAGCCCGGCCGCCGCGAACATCAACGGCGAGGTGTTCGTGGTGCACGGGGGCGTGGCGGCCGTGATGGCACCACCGACTGTGGCGGCCACGTTCCTGGCTAACGAGCATGGATCGCCAGACGGGATGTGGACGCTGGATGCCATCGCCAGCGCCCTGGCCGGCTTTGCGACCGGGCCCTCGGGCGCGGGGTTCCTGTGCGAGGACACGCTGGCGCTGGCCACCGAGACAATCGGGTTCGGCGCGGGCGGCGGGCAGTAATGGCCAAGCAGCGTGACCGGGTCGCGATGACGCCGGACGAGGTCGCCGTGATGCTGGCGGGCTGCCGCAAGGTGCAGCTCGCGACCATCAATCCGGACGGGTATCCGCACCTGGTGACGATGTACTACACGCTGATCGACGGAAAGATCGCATTCTGGACGTACCGGACCTCGCAGAAGGCACTGAACCTGGCCCGCGACCCGCGGATCAGCTGCCTGGTCGAGACCGGGGACGCCTACTTCGACCTGCGCGGCGTGCAGGTCCAGGGCGCCGTGGAGACGATCACCGACCCGGACGCGGTGTACCAAATCGGCCTCGCGATCGGCGACGTCATGGGCAACGCCAGGACCGACGTCGAGTCCGGCGCGGACGGTGCTGCGATCAACGACTACGTCGCGAACGCTGCGCGTAAGCGCTACGGCTACGTCGTCGAGCCGGTCAGGGTCATCTCCTGGGACCACGCCAAGCTGCTCAGCCAGTAGCGCGAGCGCGGTATCCGCGCTGCTCACCCGCCAGGTCATCGCTGCACCGATGAGTTCTGCCGCCCGCGATCGTTGGAGTTGGTGTCACGCATCAACTGGCTGTCAGGGAGGCTGCTGTTATGGACTTCAAGCTCGAGCTCGTTATCATCCCGGTCACCGACGTGGACCGGGCCAAGGCCTTCTACATGGACAACGCCGGCTTCCGGCTCGATGTCGATCATCGTGCCGGGGAAGATTTCCGGATTGTCCAGCTGACGCCGGCAGGGTCGGCCTGCTCGGTGACGCTGATGCGCAACCCGGACGCCGCGGGCTCGGTGCAGGGCCTGCAGCTGGTCGTGACCGACATCGACGCGGCCAGAGCAGAGCTCACCGGCCGCGGCGTGGCAGCGAGCGAGCTGTTCCACTTCGGGCCGCAGGGCCAGACGCCCGGTCCCGATCCGCAGCGGGCGAGCTACAACTCGTTCCTGTCGTTCAGCGACCCGGACGGCAACGGCTGGCTTGTGCAGGAGGTCAAGGCGGGCGAGGCGGCGCACTGATGGGGGCTGACCGTGGCGGCGCGGTGCTGGCGGAAGCCGCAGCCACCGGCGACCAGGCTGCGTTCGACGAGCTGGCCAGGCTGCACCGGCGGGAGCTGCACGTCCACTGTTACCGGATGCTCGCCTCGTTCGACGACGCCGAGGACGCGGTACAGGAAGCGATGCTGCGAGCCTGGCGCGGCCGCGATGGGTTGAGCCACGGACCGGAATACCGGGCCTGGCTCTACCGCATCGCCACCAACGTCTGCCTCGACATGCTGCGACAGCGGTCGCGGCAGGCGCCGTCCGTGGCTGGCTACGCCGACGTGCCGTGGCTGCAGCCCTACCCCGATCCACTGCTGGACGAGGTCGCGGGTGAGGGGCCAGCGGACGTGGTCATCGGGCGCGAGACCATCGAGCTGGCGTTCCTGGCTGCGCTCCAGGTGCTGCCGCCACGGCAGCGGGCTGCGCTAATCGTCCGCGACGTGCTCGGCTGGCCCGCGGCCGACGCCGCCGACCTGCTCGGCATCAGTGTGGCCGCGGCCAACAGCGCGGTCCAGCGCGCGCGATCGCAGCTGCGCGAGCACCTGCCGCCGCGACGGGCCGACTGGCCGGCAAGGCAGCCAAGCCCTGCCGAGCGGGAGCTTCTGGCGCAGTTCATCGAGGCCCATGAGCGCTACGACCCGGCGGCGATTGTCCGCATCGCGGCCGCCGACATCCGGGTCACCATGCCGCCGTACCCATACTGCTTCCAGGGCCTGGATGGCCTGAAGCCGCTGCTCGAGCGGGCGTTCGGCCCTGATCGGGATGGCGACTGGCGGCTTCTGCCGACCGCGGCCAACAGGATGCCCGCCGCTGGCAGCTACCTGCGCCGGCCTGGCGACTCGGTGTACCGGCCGTTCAAGCTGGACGTGCTGCGGATCGAGGACGGCGTGATCGCGGAGATCACGACGTTCGGCCCGGCGCAGTTCGCGGCCCTCGGCCTGCCACCGTCGCTGGCGTGAGCTGACTGCCCGGAGTGCGGCCGACGTCCGACCAGGGAATCCAGTGCGCCCCGGCCGGCTAACTTCTGCTCAGCCGCGCCGCCAGTAGCATGAAGACGAGGACGATGACTGTGGCTAACTCGGAGGAAAACGCATGGCCGACATCCCCGAAGTCCTCTTCGTCTGCACCCATAACGCAGGCCGGTCCCAGATGGCCGCCGCGCTACTCGAGCGCGAAGCCGCCGGGCTGGTCCGGGTCACGTCAGCAGGATCGCAACCTGCCGAGCAGCTCAACCCGGCCGTGGTCGCGGCCATGGCCGAGATCGGCATAGACATCTCCCGCGAGCTCCCCAAGCGACTGACTACCGACCAGGTGCACGAGGCCGACATCGTGATCACGATGGGCTGCGGCGACGCATGCCCGGTGTACCCGGGCAAGCGCTATCTCGACTGGGATCTGCCCGACCCGGCGGGCCTCGACCTTCAGGCCGTACGGCCGATCCGCGACGAAATCGAGCGGCGAGTACGCGCGCTCCTTTACCGAGCTGACAAGGTGACGACGAGCCGCGCTAGCGCTAGATCATCTCGTCCGTCGTGGGGATAAGTACCGTCTTGAGCTCGGTGTAGGCCTCGATTGCTGTCCGGCCGCCTTCGCGGCCGATGCCCGACTGCTGATACCCGCCGAACGGCGCGTGCGGCTC
>DASXKI010000066.1:0-19201 GCA_036496945.1 Streptosporangiaceae bacterium
AGGCGATGAGCACCGAGAGTAACAGTAGAGGCACGTAACGTGAGGTGAGTTGAGCAGCCTGCGCCGTTGGCGCCGGCGTGTCGGACATCGGAGAGCCGGGGGGCGTGCTAGGAGAGCGCCACCCAGGCCAGGACTTCTCAGCCCGCGGGGCTATCCGAGTGGCGTAATCGCGAGGTCGTGGAAGGAGACGTCGAAGCCGCCGCCGTCAGGCGCCGCGCACATGGCCCCGGCAAAGGCTGGCCGGCCCGGCGGCAGGTACACGATCGCGGCGAGGTCGTTTGCGCCGCCGTCTACGCTGTAGCGGACCTCGATCGCGTCGGCGCGCCGGGCCAGCTGCAGGCTGAGCTCGCCGGTGCCGGCCGGCAGATCGGCGATCGCCCAGTTCGAGTAGTCCAGAGTGACCACGGTGCTGAACCGCATCCTGCCGTCGACGTATTCGATCCCGGTCTTGAGCCAGTGCCGTTCGTCGATGCGTACCATCGCCCCGGCCTGGTCGTACTGGTCGGCATAGGCCCCGCGGACCCGCACGGACAGGTCGAAGTCGCCGCTGACCTGGTCGCCGTACACGTGTCCGCTATCGCGGACGAACCCGTAGTGGGTCGTGCGCCAGAAGTCAGTGCCCGGGCCCGCGGTCACGGTGAGCACACCGTCCGCCGCCAACCAGTGCGCCGGCTCGTTGATCCATTCCACGCCAACCTCCAGGCCCGGCACCGATTCCTCAGTCGCCGGCTTCGTCAGGCGCCAGTTTGCTCGGTCGCCAGCGTTGCGGGCGTCAGCCCGTGAGGTATCAGTATTCCGGCAGACTGGTCCGGTGGACACAGATCTGGTGGTCATCGGCGCCGGTGCACTCGGCCTTAGCACGGCGCTGCACGCCGCGCTGCTCGGCAGATCGGTGGTCATCGTTGAGCGAGCGAGCGCGGGTTCGCAGGCATCGGGCCGGGCGGCCGGGCTGTTCAAGTCCGTCCAGGCCGACGAGCTGCGCACCAGGCTCGCCCGACGCAGCATCGACCTGGCGCTGAGCTTCGCCGACTGGGCCGGGGCCGATCTCGCGGTGAAGCGGTCCGGCAGCTACCTGATCGGCCGGACGGAGGAGCACAAGTCCTACCTCCAGGCTGAGGCCCGGCAGTCCCGCAGCTGGGGTGTCGACGTGCGAACAGCGAGTCCGGCCGAGCTCGGCGAGCGCCTGTCCTACTTTCGCGGCGACGGCAACGAGCTGGCGCTGTGGTGTCCGGATGACGTCTACATCGACGAGCCACTCAGCCTGGTGACGGCCCTGGCGGACGCCTGCCGGCGGCACGGTGTCACGCTGCTGGAGGGTGAAACCGTCACCGGAATCGTCTCGTCCGCTGACGCGGTTATCCGGGTCGAGACGACAGGCCGGTCCGTTACAGCGGTCAGCGTGGTGGACGCCGCCGGAGCCTGGGCGCGCCAGGTAGCCGAGTTCGTCGGCGCGCGCCTTGCGCTCGCGCCGGTGCGGCACCAGCTGCTCATCACCGAGCCCGCCGCGGGCGTCGACCCGGCCGCGCCGATCGCACGGATCGTGGACGCGGCGGTGTACCTGCGTCCGGCCCGCGGCGGCCTGATGGTCGGCGGCTTCGAGGCCGCGCCGCTGCCAATGGACCCGCGGCAGGAAGCTGCCTCGTTCACAACCGACGACGTGCCGCTCGACCTGGCGGTGCTGCGCGACCTGGCCAGTCAGGTAGCGGCCGACGTGCCGCTCGCGTGCGGCGAGGTGGCGGCCCATCGAGGCGGGCTGTTCACGATGACACCGGACGGCAGGTTCCTGGCCGGGCCCGTAACCGACGTGCCGGGCCTGTGGGTCGCGAGCGGCTGCAACGGATCCGGGTTCTCCTCGTCGCTGGCCATCGGCGAGGCACTGGCCGCGTGGATCTGCGGCAAGCCAGAGCGGCTGGACCTTGGCGCGCTCGCGCCTTCGAGGTTCGGCCCGCTGGCCGACGAGACCCTCATCAAGAGCGGCAGCTGGCAGTACGCGCACTATTACGACTGATCAGTGCACACGTGGCCGCTGGCGACCGCGGCAGCGCCGCTGCCGGCTGAAAGGTGCGCGCGCCGGGTCATCATCTCGGCTCGGTCAGCATCCCGCCGCTCACGTCTGGACCGTCACGAGCCGTGCGGGGAGGTCAGCAAGCGAGCGCAGCCGGTGGCTGGGCGGAATGTCGTGCCGACGGGCCGGGTCGATCAGGAATGCACTCATGCCTGCGGTGGCTGGCCCGGCGTAGTCGGCGCTGTAGGTGTCGCCCGCGAAGACGGCGCTGGCTGCCGTGATGCCCAGGCGGTCAAGCGTCTCGGCGTAGATAGCCGGATGTGGTTTGCGCCAGCCGACTTCGACCGACGTGATGACGGCGTCGATGTGGCGTGCGATGCCCATGGCGGCAAGGTGGTCGGGCACCAGGTCCTCCTGGTGGGTATTGGTGACCACAGCGAGCCTGAAGCGGTCTGCCAGCAGGGCGACCAGCTCGGGCATGCCGGGCGGGTACACCACCGCTGTGTTCCATTCGCGGATGTAGGCGCGAGCGAGCGCCGTGGCCTCGGCCGGATGAGGGTCGCGATGGAGTACGCGGGCCAGCACCGCCACGGCGACCTCCTGCATCGAGAACTCGCTATCGTCGCGGGCGCTGCGCGCATCCAGGCGCGCCGATTCCTCGGCCCATGACTCAAGAAAGCCCGAGTAGCTGATCTGCGTGCCGAGGGAGGTCATGTAGGCGTGCGAGGCGTGGTAGCCCTGCTCAGTGCGGCTTGGCGAATAGTGGACGAGCGTGCCGAAGAAATCCAGCAGCAGGTGGCTCACGACCGGTCTTGCCATCTGGACATCATGCTCGCTGCGGACCAGAACTGCCCGCAGCGGGCGGGCCGTTACTGCTCTACTGTCGCGAATACGCGCGCCGCCGAGACGGCTTCGAGGAGTCGCCGGTAGTCCTGCTCGTTCTGGTCGGCGTAGGCAATCGCGAAATCGGCGATGGCGTGGTCGAAGTCCTCGCTGGTACCGAGGTAGCCGGAAATTATCGTGGCGCGCCCGGTCCGGGCATGGGCGCGGGCGAGGGCCCAGCCGCAGAGCCTGCCGTAGTAGTTGAGCTGGAGCAGGTCCATCAACGGCACGCTCATGCTGCCCTTCATATCCCGCAACTGCCGGACGTAGTAGTCCTTGGCGGCCAGACGCGATCCTGCCTTGGATGCCGTGCCGCCTGCTCGCAGGCCCGTCGTCCAGCCCAGGAACGGGTCGGCGGCCGCCTGCATGAGCCGCTGGCCCCTGACCACCCGCTCGCCCTCGTGCTGATAGTCGCTCTTCCCGGCGAACTGGGCTAGCACTGATTCTTGAGCCTCCTTCAGCTGGAGGAACAGCGGCTCATCCTCGCGGTCACCCAGCAGCAGGAGGACGAAGGCCTCGGTACCGACCGAGCCGACACCGACGACCTTGCGCGCGAAGTCGCCGAAATAGTATCGGCGCAGCACCTCTCGCCGGTCCTCCGCTAGCGTCTCCTGGTACAGCGCGACGGCGTGCTGGAGTTCCTCCAGGGTGCCAGGGTGGCGCTCGATGGGGTATCGCACGATCACCGGATGCGCCGGCCGGATCCGGTACTGGCCGTCGACCTGGTCGCACATCTTCAGGAACGCCTTCAGGCTGGTGCGCCGATGAGCCTTCTTGATGTCGCGATGGCGGCGGCGGACGGCTGCCTTGGGCTGGACCGCGTCAAAAAGGCTGGTGACCTGGTCGACATCAACCCGGGAGTACCAGACATCGAGAAAGCGCATCGCGGCATAGCTCGCCATCTCGGTGCGGTAGCTGCGAACGGCCGCGCGCGCCGCGGTCCGGGCATCGTGGTCACGGAACTCCTTATCCCGGGCGGCAACGACGAGACTGGCCGCGAGCCGCTTGACGTCCCACTCGAAGGGAGCCGGGAGCGTCTCGTCGAAGTCGTTCACGTCGAAGACCAGCCGCCGGTCGGGCGCCGCGAACATCCCGAAGTTCAGCAGGTGCGCATCGCCGCAGGCCTGCACCCGGATGCCAGTGGTGGGCGTGTGCGCCAGATCCCACGCCATCGGCGCCGCAGCGCCGCGAAAGTAGGCAAACGGCGAGGCGACCATGCGTCCGTACCGGATCGGCACCAGGTCCGGCACACGGGTCCTGGCCTGCTCCTCGAGAATCGCAACCGGATCCGGCCGGTCCGGCGGCGGCGCCCACTGTCCGTGGCTGGAACGGGGCGCCAGCCTGCGCTGCCCCTGTCCCCAGGCCCGCCACTCCTCCGGCGTGAGCAACTCATGCGGCGGGGCAAGGACGCCTGGCGACATCCTGCCCATCAGGTCGCCGAGATTATCTCGCGGTGCAGGTCGAGCAACTGCGGAATCTCGTCGCGGTCTGCCCGGCCCATACCGCATTCGGTGCTGATGCCCCAGGCGCGGCCGCCGCCCGGGCTGGCCGCCAGGCCAGCATCGATGAACCGGACCTGATCATCGGTGGTGCCCGGCGCCTGCTCCGCCGGGTGATACGGCACGAGCGCGAAGTTAAGCTCAGTGTCGGGATCTGCCTCAAGCTCGGCCAGCGGCGCGAAGTACGCCTCGTCTCGCTGGTACTGCGGCACAGTGAACGAGACGAAGCTCACCGTGCGCCCGGCTAGCTCGGTTACCGCGTTCAGGACGCGGACCTGCATGGCCAGTGATTCCGGCTGCTTGAAGTGCTGATGGCCGTAGTCCCCGTAGCACAGGTGCAGGCCAGCTGGCACGTCGGCGGGCACCTGGTCGACGCAGCGGGCGAGGCTCGCCACGATCGCGTCGAAGGCCTGCGAGCCGCCGGGCCCAAAGCAGTCCTCCAGGACGCCGAACTCGACCGCGACGTCCCACTGGACGGCCAACTCGTCGTGCGGGACTACCGCGAGCAGCCTGTCCACGTCAGCGAACATCGCCCGCTCGTAGGAGCCCAGGAGGGCCTGCTGCTGCTCCGGGACGACGTAGGCGCCGATCGAGGCCAGCGGCGTCGGGTACTCGACCTGGAAGCGGACACCGGGCGGGATAACGCCTTCCTCGCTTAGTGCGGCAAACGTGGCATACGACTCCAGGTAGGCGTCGGCGTAGCCAAGATCTGGCCAGCTCATTGCTGCCGGATCGACCCCGTCGGCCAGCCGCAACTGCGGCTGGTGCTCATAGTCCCCGACCACAACGTCCAGCGGGCCAGCCGGAACCAGCGCGGGCCACTGCAGGAACTTCTGCATCTGGAAGAAGATCCAGTTAGCCCGGTCCCCGGTCTCTCCGTCGGGAACGCGCAGCAGGCCGGACGGGACCCGCGCGACGATCTCCCGCATCACCGACTCAGCATCGGCCAGGTTGACACTTCCGTTGAAATGGACATGAGTCGGCGGCATGCGCGAGCTCCCCCCTCGTGACTACACCGAGTATTCACTAGCCGGTGCCGAGACCGACGACCCAGGCCAGCCCTGGAGGTCACGCGCGCTGCCACGCCGGCGGCCGCTCGAGGGCGACGTGACGGCACCGCCAGATCTGGCAAGATCGTGGGGTACCTGGCAGCGAGCTGCGGAGAGGCGAATTGTGGACCTTCAGCTGACGGGCAAGCGGGCCGTGGTGACCGGCGCCAGCCGGGGAATCGGCTACGCGGTCGCGGACACGCTCGCCGCGGAGGGTGCCGACGTCGTACTCGTCGCCCGCGACCAGGCGGCCCTGAACGCCGCGGCCGAGCGGATCGGGCGCCACCGGCACCGGGTCCTCGCCCTGTCCGCCGACACGACGGACGACGCCGCGGTGCGCGCCATGATCGCAACGACGGCGGCAGAGCTCGGCGGCATCGACATCCTGGTCAATGCGGCCGCGCAGCCGGCCCGGCCGGACGCTGCCCGCGCGCTGGCCGAGCTGGCAGACGACGACCTGCGCACCGAGATCGAGACCAAGGTCCTCGGCTACTTGCGGACCGCCAGGGCAGCCGCTCCGTTCATGGTCGAGCAGGGCTGGGGCCGCATCATCAACATCAGCGGCCTGGCGGCCCGCCAGGCAAGCAGCGTCTTTGGCTCCATCCGCAACGTCGCGGTGGCGGCGATGAGCAAGAATCTGGCCGACGAGCTAGGCCCGGCGGGCATCAACGTGACCGTCGTCCACCCGGGCCTGACCGTGACCGAGCGGACACCGGAGCTGATTGCCGCCTACGCTGTCGCCCGCGGCGTCTCCGAGGCCGAGGCGGAGCGGGCGATGGCGGCCGGAGTTAGCATCCGGCGTCTTGTCACCGCCGCCGAGATCGCCGATGTCGTGGCGTTCCTCGCCTCACCGCGCAGTGTCGCGATCAACGGCGACGCGATCGCTGTCGGCGGCGGCGCCCGCGGCGCCATTCACTACTGACCGGCCGGACCGGCTATCGAGGATCGCGGCGGGCCGCCGCGGCCCGGCGCGCGACCAGGTCGCCGCCGACAAAGGCGAGCGCCAGCAACGCCGCGCCCCAGGCGTCGCGCTTCCCGATGGCGCGGACGCTCGCCAGGCTGGCCGTAACGTCCAGGGAGTCACTGGTCAGCGCGGCTGCCGTCCACCGGCGCGCATCGTTCCCGTCGTCCGACCGTGCGGCAG
Organism: Streptosporangiaceae bacterium; assembly: GCA_036496945.1. Classification (GTDB taxonomy): domain Bacteria; phylum Actinomycetota; class Actinomycetes; order Streptosporangiales; family Streptosporangiaceae; genus JAJYUU01. The sequence continues at coordinate 6,580 of DASXKI010000066.1, forward strand.
CAACGGTGCCGAGACCGACAACCAGGTCCCTGATTCCGATCGTCCGCATCAGCAGCACGCTGGCCGCAGAAGGCTCCTCGCCGCCGGCAATCCGCATCGGCACCTCAGGCGCCGCGATGAGCGCGACGCCCACGGCGGCGCGCAGCCATCCCATCGCTTCATCGCTCGTGACCGGCACAGTCGCAGCGTAGTTCACGCACTGGTAGCGCAGGGCATAGAAGGGAACGGGGCCGAATACCCCGCGGCCGCCAGGCAACGACGCCAACGCCGGGCCCGGGCACACCACCTAATCTGCCCGGGCCCCGAAAGACGTCCTAGTGCTGGCCGCGCGACGGGTGCGCCGGCCAGGGCAGCTGGTACGCGCGGTAGGTGTTGACACCAGCCGGGAGCTCCGCGTTGAACAGCAGCGCGCCGGAGTGGCTGAACTCGGAGAAGTACGGCAGCGAGCCCCAGCCCACGAGCAAGTCGCCGTTACGGGTTGTCTGCGCATTGCCCTGTGACGCCGCCGACAGGCCCTCGGGCTGGTTGTCGGCGGCCACCAGCGTGGCGACCTTGGTGCGGAAGTTCAGCCTGACGGTGACCGCGCGGCTGTAGGACAGCAGCGGCGTGCCCGAGCTGTCGTTGTCGAAGAAGGTGAACGTGTCAGGGCCCACCTGCTCCGGGTCGTGCTGCCAGGCGAAGATCTCGTTCGCGCTGTCGAGCGTCTGACCGAGCGCGGCCTTGACGGCGAAGGTGCTGTCCTTGCCACCGAGCTGCCACTTGACCTGCCCGGTGCGCAGGCTCACGTCATACGTGGTCCACGTGTCGCGGGCGTCGATCAGTAGGCTGCCATCCCTGGCGACGTGCACAGCGTTGATGTGGAACCAGTCCCACGGTGTGCTCGCGGAGGCGGGCAGCGGCTGCTCGCTCTGGCTGTAGGGGACGTGGTCGGCGCTGTTCCACTGAAACAAGACCTTGCCGGTCTTGATATCGATCTCCTGGACGATGCCGTCGATCACCGTCTGGTTCGCTGGCCCGCCGGTGGAGGTCAGGTTGGCGGTCGCCCTGGTGTAGCTCAGGATCAGCGCGGTGTTCCACGGCGTGATCAGGAACTCATGCCCGTCGGCGCTGTAGCCGTTGCCGGCCTGAACCGTCGCGATCTGCTGATAGTGATCGTTGTAGATGTAGTCGGTGCCCGTCGACAGGCCGCCGAGGCCGGTGCCCTGCCACCAGGTGAGCACGGGCTTGCCATCGTAGGTCTGCGTCCGGAAGTCGGCCGCTTCCTCGCCGGCCGGGACCGCCTTGAACCAGACGACCTTGCCAGTGTTAGTCAGTATCTCGGGCCCGTTGGCATAGGTGGCCTGGTCGCCGAAGGGGGAGATGAAGATGTCTCCGTCGGCCTTGCTGGCGCTGCCAGTCAGCACCGTCGCCGGCGGCGGTGCCGTCGGTGCGGAGGCTGGTGCGGCGAGTGCCGCGCTAGCGGAGCTCGCCGCGAGCACGGCCGGGCCGGCCGCCAGCGCCATTGCCGCGACCGCGGAGCGACGCAGCAGATGACCGGGCAAGCGAGACGTTCGAGGCATGCGAAATGACCTTCCGTCTTGGGATGTGGAGCCAGGCGCAGGGGGTGCGCGCCCGCAGTGCCTAGTGTAGAGAAGTCCTATTATTAAGACCAGATAACTCGGAAATAGCCGTGTCGAACCCTCCGCATGGAGAAGGGTTCGGCACGGCGGGCTAGGCCGGAACTCTCGCGATCATTGACGCGGACCGCAGGGTCAGACCGGTCAGCCTTCGAGCGCCCGGCGCATCGGCCGGAACTTGGTCTCCGTCTCGGCAAGCTCGGCCTCGGGCTGTGACCCGGCGACGATGCCGCACCCGGCAAACAGCCTGGCCCGGCTCCCGTCGATCTCGCCGCAGCGCAGGGCGATGCCCCACTCGCCGTTGCCGCGGGCGTCGACCCACCCGACCGGGCCCGAGTAGCGACCGCGGTCCATCCGCTCCAGTTCCCGGATGAGCTCCAAAGCCACCTCAGTCGGCGTTCCGCAAATCGCGGCCGTCGGGTGCAGCCTGGCCGCCAGAGCCAGCGCCGACGCGTCCCGGGCCAGCACGCCCGACACCGAGGTCGCCAGGTGCTGGTAGTCAGCCATCTGGAGCAGGTACGGCTCGCGATCGATCGCCAGCTCGGCGCACAACGGGGCCAGCAGGTCGTGTACCGACTCGACTGAGTACCGGTGCTCCTCGGCGTTCTTGGCGGAGCCGAGCAGCGCCGCGCCGAGGGCCTCGTCGTCGGCCTTGCTTCCGCCGCGCGCCATCGTGCCCGCCAGTACGAGCGACCTGACCTCCCGGCCCTCGCGCCGAATCAGCAGCTCGGGCGTTGCGCCGACGAGGCCCGCGCAGGCGAACGTGTAGCCGCCGGGGGAGCGGGCCGCCAGTCTCGCCAGCAGCACACGCACGTCGATGTCGGCCGAGGCGATGGCCTGCAGATCGCGGGCCAGCACGACCTTGCGCAGCTCGCCGGCCTTGATCCGCGCCACGGCGGCCGCGACAGCCTGCTCCCACTGCGGCGCGGTGAGACTGCCGTCGCTCCAGCGCATCTCGGCCGGGATGGCGGGCACGCCGCCGACTGGCTCGGGTACCGCGCCGTCCGCCGTGATGGTCGTCTGCCAGGCCACACCGGATCTGCGGCCCGTGATCACGGAGGGCACGATGAGGACCGAGCCGTCGGAGGCGGGATCGAAAGTGAAGCTGCCGAAGGCAACCGGACCGGTGCCCGGCACGTCCACCTCGTCAGTGACGCGTGCGGCCTCGAAGAGCTCGGCTAGCCACTTTTCGCCGGCCGCGAACCTGTCCTCGCCGGCCGGAATGGTCAGCCTGGCCGCCTCGCCCCAGCCGACCAGGCCGTCGCCTTGGTGAATCCAGGCGGACACGGCCGGGCTGGACAGCCCGGACAGCAGATCGCCGGGATCGGCCACACTGGCTGTCTTAACAGTCAGGCCGTCCGGCAGGCGCCGTTCCCGGCTCGTATACGGTGCTCCCACGGCAATCCACTCTACGTGCGGGGCCGGCCGAACCAGCCGAGGGGACCGCTGCGGCATATAAGAGCGCGGCCGCGAGCCGGAAGCCGAGCCAGGCCACCAGTACGGCAACGGCCAGGCTGCCCAGCACGTTTACGCCGGCCTCACGGACGGCACCGTCCTCCAGCAGTCGGAGCGTCTCGTAGCCAAACGTGGAGAACGTCGTTAGCCCGCCGCAGAACCCGGTGCCCAGCAAGGCAAACACAGCCGACGGCAGGCCGAGATGCGACTGCGCGCCGAGCACGAAGCCGAGCACGGCAGAGCCGGCGACGTTAACCGCGAACGTGCCCCACGGGAACACGCTGTCGTGCCGGGCCTGGATCAGCCGGTCAGCCAGGTAGCGGGCGGGTGCGCCGACCATGCCGCCAGCCAGGACTGCGAGTACGATCACGCGGTGCTGCCACCGGAGGGAGAACCGCCGGGCGTAGTGCCGGCAGCCGTGCTGCCGCCGGTATAGGTGTGCACGTAGACGTCGTCGACGATGATGAGGCCGCCGCTCACCAGGTCAGCCACCTCGTCCAGGAACGCATCGGTTCGCTCGGCCGTGTCGACGATGATGATGGCGAGCGGCAGGTCCTCGCTGAGCGACAGGAGCCTGCTGGTGTGGATCCGGGACGCGGCGCCGAATCCCTCGATGCCGCGGAACACGCTCGCGCCCGCGAGGCCGCGCTGGTGCGCCCGGTGCACGATCTCGGCGTACAGCGGCTTGTGGTGGTACCGGTCGGACTCGCCGATGAAGATGGTGATCCGCCTCGCGGCGCCCTGGAGCCTCACTGGCCACCTCCGCTGTGCCGGGCCCTGATGCGCCCGGGGAGGCTGGCTGCGGCCCTGGCTGCCCTCATGCCACACCATACGGCGACCAGTGCGGCCACGATGCTGCTCAGGGCGTAGGCGACGGCGAGCGCTGGGGCGTGGCCGGTCAGCAGGGTCACCACCCCTCCTGCGTAGGTGGAGAACGTCGTGTACCCGCCGACAAGCCCGATCGCCAGGAAGGGCCGCAGAAACCGCCGCGGCGGCCACACCTCGAGCAGGTAGACCATGAGCAGGCCCAGGCAGAAGCAGCCGGACACGTTGATGGCGAAGACCGCCCACGGGAACCCGTGACCGGCCGGGAACGCCGCCGAGAGCAGGTACCTGGCGACGCTGCCGAGCCCGCCGCCGACGGCGACGGCTACCACGTCGGCCGCACCAGGCCCCGAGCCCTGATGCTCCCGGATAGCCGACCTGGCGGCAAGTCGCAAGTCCCCGCCCGGCACTCACGCCTCCTCGGTACTGGCCCAACTGCGCTGGCCCAACTGCGCTGGCCCAGCTGCGCTGACCCAACGGCGCTGGCCGCCACTGGGCTGGCCGCCAGCGGCCTGTCCAACGCTGGCTCCGATCCAGGGTAGAGGCCAGCGAGCAGCGTTGTGGTGCCAGCCGTGCTACCGTACGGTGAAACTCGATAAACCCGATTGGATTCATAGGATGCGCCCACCGCCAGGATTTCAGCAGGTCGCACCTATCACGGCCCCGTTCCCGGCTCGTGATGGTGATGCTTCCGGCCGCACCCTCAGCGCTGCGGAGCTCGGCCAGCTCGTGCGCGCGACGGCCGGTGACAGGGCCACCTGGCTGCCGGTCGCGCGGTTCACACCGCAGCGCCGCTGGTTTCACCGGCTGGCCCTCACCGCCGATTACGAGATCTGGTTGCTGACGTGGCTGCCGGGCCAGCACACCGGCTTTCATGATCATGGCAGTGCGTCTGGCGCCTTCGCGGTCGCGCACGGCGAACTGCGCGAGGCGCTGGCCTCGCTCGGCCGCAGCCGGGTCCGGCATCGCACGGCCGTAGCGGGCTCTGTGACCAGCTTTGGCGGCCGGCATCTGCACGATGTCGGCAATATCTCCGCCGCGCCGGCCGTGAGCGTGCACGCGTACTCGCCGCCCCTGTCGGCGATGCGCCGGTACGAGATGACCAGTTCGGGACTCGTACTGGTGCGCACCGAGCGGGCGGAGCTTGACTGGTGAGCCGGCCGCCGGGAGCGCTCACGATCGACGAGGTCCTGGCCGCGGCGCGCGCCCGGCTGGCTCGGCTCAGTCCGGTCCAGGCGCAGCGCGCGGTCGGTCGCGGCGCGGTCCTGGTCGACATCAGGCCGCAGGGACAGCGCCTGGCCGAGGGTCAGATCCCCGGCGCGGCGATCATCGAGCGCAACGTGCTGGAGTGGCGGTTCGACCCCGCATCGGCGGCCCGGCTGCCCGTCGCCGGCTACGACCTGCAGGTCATCGTCTACTGCTCGGAGGGCTACACGTCGAGCCTCGCTGCCGCGTCGCTTCAGGACCTGGGCGTGCGGCGGGCGACCGACCTGGCGGGCGGATTCCACGCTTGGCGGGCGGCTGGCCTGCCGGTGACGGTCTCGCCGCGGCCGTTAGATCCGCGCTGGTCAGATCAGCGAGAGCTGCACGTCGTCTGACGCGACCGCCCCCGCTCCGGCGGCCGCCGCGTCGGTCCGTTGCCGCCCCGCCTTCCGGATGGGAACGCGGCGCGCCCCAGCCGGTGTCGCCCGGCCCACGCCGTGCTCGCGGGCCAGCGCGGCCACCTGCTCGCTGATCTGACGCTGGTAGCTCGCCGGCGCGTAGGCGCGATTGCCGTACAGCTCGCGGTAGGCATCGATCAGCTCCGGGTGCTCGCGGCCGAGCCAGCCCAGGAACCACTCCCTGGCGCCCGGCCGCAGGTGCAGCACGATCGCGCTCACGTGGGCCGCTCCAGCGCTGGCGATCTTGCGGACCGCCGCGTCGAGCTGCTCGGGTGAATCGGACAGGTAGGGGATGACCGGACCCATCAGGACGCCGCAGCTCAGGCCGCGCTCGCTGAGCGCCGCACAGACGGCAAGGCGACGCTCCGGACTTGGCGTGCCTGGCTCGATAGATCGAGATAGCGATTTGTCGATAATACCGACGGAGACGTTCATCCCGACGTCAGTGACCTGCGCGGCCGTCGTCAGCAGGTCGAGATCCCGGAGCACCAGCGTGCCCTTGGTGAGGATGGAGAACGGGTTCGCCGCCTCAGTCAGCGCGGTAATGATGCCCGGCATGAGCCGGTACTTGCCCTCCGCGCGCTGGTAGCAGTCGACGTTGGTGCCCATCGCGATGTGCTCGCCCGCCCAGCGCGCCGCCTTCAGTTCGCGGCGCAGGAGTTCGGGCGCGTTGACCTTGACCACGATCTGCGAGTCGAAGTCGTGACCGGCATCCAGGTCCAGGTAGGTGTGGGTGTTGCGGGCGAAGCAGTACACGCAGGCGTGGCTGCAGCCGCGGTACGGATTGATCGTCCAGCGGAACGGGACCCGTGAGGCCTCCGGGACCTTGCTGATCAGGCTGCGCGCCTGGATCTCATGGAAGGTGATGCCGCGGAACCCCGGCGTGTCGAAAGTGCGGGTGACGACGGTGCCCCGGCTGAACAGTTCCTGCTGGCCCGTGCTGCCTGTTGTCGGGTCGCCCGTGGGGCTGTCGCCTGTGAGTCTCAGTGAATCCCAGCGCATGCTGATCGATTATAGAATAAATATTCGAAGCACTCAAATATAGTTTCGAGCGACGGCGCGCACTGGCCGTGTTGGACGCCCGGCAGGGCCTGCCGGGTGGGCGGGCTTGCGCCTGGCCGCCTTGACTATCGCGTGCGGGCGCGGCTTCTGCCCTGTTTGCGTGTGCGTCCCGATGTTCCCTTGGCGTCTTCCTCTTGCCGGCCGCAAAGGCCTGGTAAAGAATCATGGCAAGGGGCCGGCTAGTAGCAGCGGCCCGTGCAGCACTCGTGTCCGGCCGGAGGTGGCGCTGTGGCGTTGTCGATGGAAGAGCAGCGCATGCTCGACGAGATGGAGCGGGCCCTGGCCGCAGATGACCCGCGGCTTGCTTCCCGGCTTAATGCTTTTGGCCAGCAGCGTCTGCCTGGCCTCTTTTCCTCGTCCCGGTCCAAGACCATTAGCGGCCTGCTCGCGCTTGCGCTCATCGGCGCGGTCACCGTCGTGATGTTCGTGCTGAGTCCTTACGCCGGCCACCACGCGCCCCCGCCGCGAACGACGCCATCCGCTGCCACTAAATCGGCAGGCTCGTCCTCAAGCACGTCGCAGTCCGGCACGTCGCACTCAAGCGCCGTGGGCGGCCCTTAACTAGCAGGCACTTCTGCCGGTGTGCTTGTCAGGCCGGGCTCGGTACCGTCAGTTGGGTACGCCGGCAGCCTGTGGCCCTGGAGACGTCGGCTCCGGGCTCAGGATTCGCGCCAGAGCTGGAGCAGGTACTGCTCCATCCCCTCCAGCTGCTTGCGCGCTTGCTGGAAGTCATCGCTCAGCGGGTCGGCGAACTGCTGATAGAGCTCGTTGTAGCTCTGCACGGCCGCGGCCCGGTTCCTGGTGTAGATGCGCACCCCGTAGTCGCCGACACCGCCCGACAGCCGCAGTGCCTCCACTGCCCGCCCAGCCGATCCGGTGTCCACGCTGAGGTGGCCGCGCAAGTACAGCACGCACTTGGCCTCGTCCTCGTAGCCGTCGCTGAACGGCGGCGGCGCGTTGTCCCATTCCTCGACGGTCAGCTGCACCCCGAGGTGCTCCTGGGCGCAGGTGACGATGAGCTGGTCGCGGCTGGTGCTGATGAGCGAGTCGACCGCTGCGACTGGCGCACCCGGCGCGTCCAGCTCGGCCACCGGGTCGTGTACGCGGAACGTCAGCCGCTCCGGGAAGACCGGAATCTCCAGCCGAAGCAGCCTGCGGCTCACTGGCCCCCCTCTGGGCGAAATCGTACTGACCGGCATAATCTTCACCGGACAGCCTTCCTGTCCTCTAGGATGCTCCGAACCTGGGCCACTTGCGTACCCAATCGGCCAGAAAGACTGGTATCGGCGGCGATGTATGGTACCGCTGCAGCGTTCCCGGCTATCCTCCCGCCATGACCTCGCCGCCTGCCAGCGTTCCCGGAGTCACCCACCGCCAGGTCCAGGCCGGCGGCCTGGACGTGCATATCGCTGAGGCGGGCCAGGGCCCGCTGGTGCTCCTGCTGCACGGCTTCCCGGAGAGCTGGTATTCGTGGCGGCATCAGCTGACCGCGCTCGCTGCGGCGGGCTATCACGCCGTGGCGCCCGATCAGCGCGGCTACTGCGAGACCGGGCCGCCCGGCGGCCCCGGCCACGCCACCGACATCGGCGACTTCACGATCCTGCACCTGACCGGGGACGTGATCGCTCTCATGGACGCGCTCGGCGTGGAGCAGGCGGTTGTCGCGGGACACGACTGGGGCGCGCCGGTCGCCTGGCACACGGCCCTGTTTCGCCCGGACCGCGTCCGCGGCGTCATCGGCCTCAGCGTGCCCTACCGGCCGCGGGGGAGCGCAGCGCCGATCGCGACCCTGCGCTCGACGCTCGGCGAGAGCTTCTACATGGTCTACTTCCAGCAGCCAGGCGTCGCGGACGCCGAGCTGAGCGCGGATCCCGCGACCACGTTTCGTAAGGTCCTGACCAGCCTGGCCGGCGAGGGGCCGGCCATGAAGCTGATACCGGCTGGCGGCGGCTTCCTGGACGCAGCGCAGGAGCCCGATGAGTTGCCATCCTGGCTGACGCAGCAGGATATCGACGCCTACGTGAGCCAGTACGCGGTGTCCGGCTTCACCGGGCCGCTCAACTGGTACCGCAACATGGACCGCAACTGGGAGCTCACTGGTGCCTGGCAGCACGCGCCCATCATGGTCCCGGCGCTATTTGTGGCCGGTGACCGCGACCCGGTGCTCAGCTTCGTCAAGGCCGACGGGCTCGGCGACGTCTTGCCGAAGCTGACCAAGTCGGTGATTTTGCCCGGCTGCGGGCACTGGACGCAGCAGGAACGGCCGGCTGAGGTGAGCGATGCGATGATCGCCTTCCTGCGCGAGCTCGGGCAGGGCGGCTAGCCCGACGCGAAAACCTCCGGTGGCGGCTGCGGCGATTGCTCGGCCGTAGCGTCAGTGATCGGCTTGGCGCCCGCGACGAACTTGTCGAGGTTGGTGCCGTGCAGCAGCCGCGCCGGGAACGGGTCTGCGGCGACGCCCCTGGTCAGGCCCGCGACCGGCAGGTCACCGTCGGAGGCGGCCAGCACCAGGTTGCCGAAGCGGCGGCCGCGCAGCACGGACGCGTCCGCCATCAGGCAGACGTCGGCGAACACCGCACGAGCTGACGCAACCCTGGCCCGTGCGTGCGCGAGCGGCGGCCCGTCGCCGATGTTGGCGGCGAAGATTCCGGTCGGTGCCAGCACCGCGCGCACCTCGGCGGCGAACTCGACAGACGTCAGGTGCGCAGGCGTGCGCGTCCCGGCGAACACGTCGGCGATGACAACGTCGAAGGAGCCGGCCCGCAACTCCGGCAGGACGCCGCGCGCGTCGCCGACGCGAACTGTCACCCGGCCCGCCTGGCCGGCAGCCCGCCGCGCTTGCTGGCGCAACGGCAGCCGCTCGCGAACCAACTCGACCACCGCCGCATCGGCGTCGACGGCCAGCTGGCTGGAGCCCGGCCGGGTCGCTGCCGCGTACCTGGCCAGGCTCAGTGCGCCGCCGCCCAGATGCAGGATCCGCAGCGGCGCACCCGCGGGCGCGGCGAGATCAAGCACGTGCCCGATCCGCTGCATGTACTCGAAGTCGAGGTACAGCGGATCGTCCAGGTCAACGTAGGACTGCGGCGTGCTGCCTACCAGCAGCATCCAGGCCCTGGGCCGGTCGGGGTCGGCGAGGAGTTCGACGGCATCCGGCTCGCCGAGCCGGCGCACGGGCGGGCCGTCCCGGCCCGGCCGACGGCGCGCTGCGTCAGTCAATGGGAATCTCAGCCGAGTCCGCGAGCCGGAGCTTGCGCCGGGCTCGCTCGTAGAACGTGGTGCGCCCGAGCCGGACCACGTGCGCGGCACCCGGACGCGGCTGAATCTCGATCCGGTCACCCGGGGCCACTTCGGTCGCCAGCTGGCCGTCTACCTCCACCGCGAGCGAGCCGCTGTCCGGCAGGACCTCGAGAGTCACGCTGTCGCGCAGCGACAGGACCAGGCCGCGGTTGTAGGCCGAGTGGGGCGATGCCGGGGTCACGAGCAGGCAGTCGACCGCCGGGCTGACGATCGGGCCGCCGGCTGAGAAGCTGTAGGCAGTGGAGCCAGACGGGGTAGCGACGATGATGGCATCGGCGGCATAACTGACGAATGGGCTGCCGCCTGCCAAGACGGCTATCCGCGCAGCCGACTGGCCGGGGAAGCGGACCAGCGCCACGTCGTTGAACGCGGTGACGATCCGGTCGCCCACGACTGCATCAATGGCCAGCCGGGGCTCGACGGTGAACTCGTGCGCGTCCACCGCCGACAGCGCGTCCGGCAGGTCCTTCACGTCCACCTCGGCCAGGAAGCCGAGCTTGCCGAGGTTCACGCCGAGCACCGGCGCTCGCTGCCGGTCGGCCAGCCGCATAGCGCGCAGCATTGTGCCGTCGCCGCCGAGGCTGACCACGAGGTCCGCGCGGCGGCCAAGCTCGGTGTCGGAGACTGGGATGGCGGCGCAGTTGAGCCGCTGTATCTCGGTGCTGATGCCGATGACCTGGATGCTTCGACGCGTGGCCCAATCAAGCACGGCGCCGACGGCCTCGGCCGAGTCGCGCTGCGGATGCAGCACCATGCCGACAACACGCATCTGGTCTCCCTCGCCGCGGCGCTCTCCCGCCACTGTTGCAGTCCAGCGTTCCACGTCTGCGCCCCGGTCGGGTGTGGGAGGCCGGCCTACGCGGCATAACGAGCGCAGGTCGTCGGTTGACGCGTGCTGAAAGTCCGCCTGCCAGGAGACGGAGGTGCCGCGATGAGGGCGGTGCGGTTCGAGGAGTACGGCGGTGTCGACGTCCTGAACGTCGAGGACGTACCGACGCCGGTGCCAGGGCCAGGGCAGGTGCTGGTGCAGGTCAAGGCGGCCGGCATCAACCCCGGCGAGGCGAAGGTCCGCGATGGCCTGCTGCATGAGATCTTTCCAGCGACCTTCCCGTCCGGCCAGGGCAGCGACCTGGCCGGCGTCGTGGCAGGGCTCGGGACGGGCGCGGTCGGCGTCGCGGTCGGCGAGAATGTCATCGGCTATACCGACAACCGGGCGAGCCACGCAGAGTACGTGCTGGTCGAGGCGGAGCACCTGACGCCGAAGCCGGACGCGGTGCCGTGGGAGGTAGCGGGCGGACTGTTCGTAGTCGGCGCGACAGCTTACGCGGCCGTCAGGGCGGTCGCGCCCGGCCCTGGCGACACGGTCGTGGTGGCCGGCGCCGCCGGCGGCGTGGGATCCATCGCCGTCCAGCTCGCCAAGCTGACCGGCGCTGCCGTGATCGGGCTCGCCAGCCTGCCGAACCACGACTGGCTCGCAGCACACGGCGTCATCCCGGTGGCCTATGGCGACGGGGTGACAGACCGGATCCGGCACGCTGCCCCCAAGGTCGATGCGTTCATCGACACCCAGGGCCGCGACTACGTAAAGCTGGCGATCGAGCTCGGCGTCAGTCCGGAGCGGATTGACACGATCGCGAACTACGACGCGGTCGCGCAGTACGGAGTGAAGGCGGAGGGCAACGCCGCGGGCGCGAGTGCAGGCGCCCTCGCCCAGCTCGCGGGCCTCCTCGTCCTCGGCCAGCTAGAGGTGCCGATCGCGACCACGTTCCCGCTCGAAGATGTGCGGGCGGCCTACCGGCTGGTCGCGCAGGGCCACGTCCACGGCAAGATCGTCCTTATCCCGTAGGCGCTTTCATCTCCCGGGCGCAGTCAGTCCCTGGCGAGGCCGGCCCGGTCGCGCGCCTCGTGCCAGAGATCGCGGTACTGCCGTGCTGCCTGGCTGCGCGGCGCGAAGGCGGTCACCGGCGCCCGGTGCACGGACATCTGCTCGATGACCGACAGAGCCGGGATGACGGCGCCGGCGAAGTCGCTGCGCTGCGCGGGGAGGTCGGCGGCGATCTGCGTGTGCAGCCGCTTGCGCCGGTCGATCATCGAGAAGAAGGCGAGGATGTCGGGCTTCTGCCCGTTGAATCCGCCGACGAACTCCGTGAGCTGGTCCAGCGTGCGCACCGACAGCGTCGTCGGGATCAGCGGCACGAGCAGCAGGTCGGCCGCGTGCAGCACGCTCTCCGACAGCAGCGAGATGCTCGGCGGGCAGTCCAGGAAGACGACGTCGTACTCCTTCTTCAGCGGAGCCAGCAGCCCGGCCAGTCGCCGGGACGGCTGCTTCGCCGCGTCCAGCATGAGATCCAGGTTGCGGTAGGTGAAGTCGGCCGGGAGGAGGTCGAGGCCGCTGAAGTCGGTGCCCTTGATCGCGTCGTCGATCGAGCGGCTGCCCTCGATCAGCGCCTTGCCGCCGCCCTTTACCCGCGCCCTGACCCGGAACAGGTAGCTCGCCGCACCCTGCGGATCCAGGTCCCACAGGAGCACCCGGTAGCCGTCCGCGGCCGCCAGGTAGCTCAGGTTCACTGCCGTGGACGTCTTGCCGACGCCGCCCTTGATGTTGTACGTGGCGAGGATCTTCATGCAGCCGACGCCTGGGCAAGCGCCGACAGCCTGGCCCGGCTGGCCGGGCCGGCAAAGGCGGCGAACCTGCCGTCAAACCTG
>DASXKI010000067.1:0-13773 GCA_036496945.1 Streptosporangiaceae bacterium
CCAACGGAGAAGTTCCAGACCAGGGTGGGGAATCCGCAGATGCTGCTGCTGGCCGAGCCGTCAAAGGTGATCGGGCCGCCCTCATTACCTGAGTACGATCCGCCAGCGTCGGCGATGGGCGGGATGTTGTTGTGTTGCACCGCGCCCATGTCGAATGTGGCGCCGCTGCGCTGCCTCATGACCCGGCGGCCCGCCCGCAAAACCAGGCAGCTATCGGGACAGCCCGAATAATGGAACGCGCCCGGACACTGATCAGGAAACTGGCATCCAGTACTACAGATCAGGCTGATTGCATCGGAGACCGGATACAGGTAAGGGTCTCTGGGACCGTCCATCTCGCCGAGAGACCGCTCAGCGGCTAGATTTGCACGCTGCCGTCCTCGCCGAAAGTCCAGCCGGGATTGTGCGCGACCTCCCACACATAGCCGTCGGGATCGGCGAAGGCGCCGGACGTGCCGCCCCACTCCGCAATGGCGGCCGGGCGCAGGACGGTACCACCTGCCCGTTCGGCCTCGGCCAGTACGCGGCCGACCTCCTCAGGCGAGCGGACGTTGTGGGCGAGCTCGATCCCCGGAGCACCGTGACCGCCGAGCGCTGTCCACAGGCCGAAGACCATCCCCCCGGCCTGAAAGAAGCAGACCTCATCATCGGGCTGCTGTGCGTCATGCCAGCCGAGCGCCTCGTAGAACGAACGGGCTCGGGCAAGATCGGTGACGCCAAGCGTCACAAGGCTGATGCGCTGGTCCACGCAGCGATCATCGCAGACCTAGCCGGGCCGCCTCAAAGAGGCAGTTCGATGATTGTCATCCCGGCGGAGGATGACTGCTGGCCCACCTGCCATCGGGTGACCCCAGGTCCGGTCTCGGCGACCACTCCGGCCATCTCATGCCCCGGGATGTGGGGCAACGCGACCGGGTCGTGCCCCTGCCAGGCATGCCAGTCCGAGCGGCACACCCCGGTCGCGCCGACGCGCAGCACGCTGCCGCCGTCGGGGCAGGCAGGCGCGGGCACCTCGGTCAGCACCGGGGTGACGCCATAGGAGGAGTAGACGACCGCCTTCACGGCGCCCGCACGAGCGGGGAGTGCGGCGAGATCTGCATGACGGCATTATGTCCGCCAGGCCAGCCACCGCCAGGAGCTGCCACGTTCAGCGACTTCTCAGTTAGAGCCCAGGCTTCCCGCAACATACGAGTCGTAGCGTCTAAGAAGCGCCAGCACCTTGCCGCTGGCCGCATCGAGTGCAGCCCCGTGCGCATCTCTCCCACCACCCTGCGCGCGGGGCTCACTGTATCCATGCCATGAAACCCTCCAGGCCATGAAAGCGTCCGGGCCGCAATCCCGTCACTTCGGTCAATCAGTACGCCTTCGCCAACTGCGTGAGCCCGGTAAGGTGCTCAGTGGTGGAGCGAACGACTGCCGGGACAGACAACCCGGCAGGCGCTGGGGAGCCATGTCCTTGCAGGCGCGCGGCCAAGTCCGCGCGAGGCAACTGGAGGTAGTGGCGAATGCGGCACGTAGTCGGACTTATCCTCGCGCTGGCGATGGCGGCAGCGGTGTTCTTCGGTGCGGGCTGGGGCGTGGCCAAGATTCTGGCCGCCCATCGGGATGGCGCGAGCCTGGTCAGCACGTCTGGTGGGCTCGCCCTGGCGGCGCTGGTCGGCACAGGACTCCTCCTTGGCATCCTGGTCGCGGCACCGGCGATATCCCCGCTCGGCGCCGGGCTATCAGGACTGATCCTGCTCGGCTGGTCCGGCCTTGAGGTAGCCAGCACGCACTGGGCACTGCGGCTGATTCCGCTGCATGGCCTGGCTGCTTCGGGCGGATTCCGCACAATGCTGACCGGCGGCATGCTGGCGCTGCTGGGCGCCGTGATGATCGTGCCGCTGTTTGTACCCTCGCGGTGGCGGCGGCGTGAGCTGGCCGATGAGTTCATGGAGCCAGCAAGATCAGAGCTCGTGCACTGACCGACTGATTTCAGGCCGGGAACGGGGTCGCTACCAGCGCGCCCCGGCGCAAGCATGCGCGGTTCGAGACGCGAAGTCTGAGGCGTTGCGGGTGCTGGGTACGGTGCAGGCATGAGTTCGTCGCAGTCAGGGAGGTCGGGGATGGCAACGAGGGTCGCAGTCGCACTGGAAGATGATCTTGACGGGAGCCCGGCGGACGAGACGGTCCGGTTCCGGGTAGGGGGCGCGGAATACGAGATCGACCTCAGCAGGAAGAACGCCAAGACATTTCGCACCGGGATCGCGCCGTTCGTCGAGCATGCCCGTAAGGCCGGGCGGGGACAACGCCGTGGACCTGCGCGTCCCGCCTCGGCTCGGGAGCGCAGTAGTGATATCCGGGCGTGGGCGAAGGCCGAGGGCATCGAGATCAGTGACCGCGGGCGCATCCCCGCGGCCGTTGTCGAGCAGTACGACGCCGCTACCAGCTGACCAGCCCGCTCGGATCACCTCGCGCGCGGAGGTGGCAGGAGTTACCGGCGTCGGACGCGGTAGCGCAGGCGGGTCAGTCGGCCTCCGACGATGACGCTGTGGGCGGGAGCACGTCCCACCCCCCATGGGTCCACATCCAGCTGCAGGCGTACCGGTCCACGACCGGTGTCTTGTACCAGAGGCGAACCCAGAAGGGAACGCGGTCGAGCCGTACGCGGAGTCCGCAAGGTGGCACCCATTGCCACGCAGGCCGTTCGCCAGCCGGAGGCTGCCAGCCGGCGGGGGACGGCATCGCCTCGGTCTCCCAGCGGAGTTCAGTCCGCTGGGCGCGGGCGCGCGCGGTCGCATACTGCTCCGCGCTCGCGTAAGTGGGCCCCCGGCCTGACGGCTTGCGATAGCTCAGCACTCCCTCGGCGACGTAGGCCGCGACGGCGCCTCCGGCCAGTCCCGCACCGCCGAACAGAGCCCATCCGCCAGCGCTGAAGACAATCCAGAGCGGAATCCTGATGCGCCAGAAGAGGTACGCGTAGCGCTCGTAGCGCCCCCACGGCAATTCGATAACGGTCCACGGATACAGCCCTCTGCGCCGTAGCCGGGACGACCTGTACGTGTACGAGCCGCGTCTGCGCACCGGTTACTCCGTGAGTTCCTTGATGCAGGTCAGGTCGTCTGCGATCAGCTCGGCGCTCTGGTCCGCGTTCGGCGATCGCCAGGATGTCGGGCCAGCGATCACTAGCTCGCAGACATCAGGGCCCGTGCGCCCGCCAGGTGTGAACTCGTAGCTGAAGGTGTGCTCGCGAAACGCGTCGTAGCTGATGCTCAGGCAGAGCCGCGGTTCGGCGATGCGGATGCCCTCACTGGTGAAGATGAGACTGTTGGGTGCGGCGCTGATCATGCCGAGAACCCGCGCCCACTGCCAGACGGCGATGAGTACCTCCCACGGCTCGAGGCGATGGGCAGCCCGCGCGCGCTGGAGCCGCCTGCCTTCCGGCTCGCCTGGCCGTGCCACGTGCAGGCTGCCGGGTTGGGGCGGCCGAAGCAGGCATTCGCGTACCAGGTCTGGTATCCCGGCCGAACGGTCGGCCGATAGGGGTGACGGTGACGTTGACGACGCGCCGGCCGGGGCCCGGCGCACAAGCGGGAATCCGCGCGCCGACCAGGGATTGCGAGGCATCTACGGATACCTTTCCGTCAAATCATCACCCGCTAGGCCAGGACGGACCCGCCGACCGGGAC
The DNA here is from genome assembly GCA_036496945.1 of Streptosporangiaceae bacterium. Taxonomy (GTDB): domain Bacteria; phylum Actinomycetota; class Actinomycetes; order Streptosporangiales; family Streptosporangiaceae; genus JAJYUU01. The sequence continues at coordinate 3,669 of DASXKI010000067.1, forward strand.
GCAGCCAATGATGGCGGGAACGACGGCCGCTGGCTAGAGAGCCTGGCCACCAGGCTGCCGCAGCGGCAGGCCGAGCATCTGAGGGACGTCCGGCCGTCCCCGTGTGGACTGACGCGGTCGGGGCAAGGGCCTGGTGAGGCACTGCGCCGATGCAGTTCCGCGGCAAAGGAGGACATCGTGGCGATCGCAACCGTAAACCCCGCGACCGGGGAGACCGTGCAGACCTTCGACGAGATGAGCGAGGCAGACGTCGACCGTCGCCTGGCCGCGGCCGCCACCGCACACGCCAGCTACCGGCTGACCACCTTCGACGAGCGTGCCCGCTGGATGCGCGCGGCGGCCGGCATCCTGGATGACGAGCGGGACCAGATCGCGGCGATGATGACGACCGAGATGGGCAAGACGCTGGCGTCCGCGCGGCAGGAGGTCGCTAAGTGCGCAGGCGGGTGCCGGTATTACGCAGAGCACGCGGCCGGCTTCCTGGCGGACGAGCCAGGCGACTCGGCCGCAGTCGGGGCCAGCCAGGCCTACGTCACCTACCAGCCACTGGGGCCGGTCCTGGCGATCATGCCCTGGAACTTCCCGCTCTGGCAGGTCATGCGCTTTGCCGCGCCGGCCCTGATGGCGGGGAACTGCGGGCTGCTCAAGCACGCCTCTAACGTGCCGCAGACAGCCCTGTTCCTGGACGACCTGTTCGCCAGAGCGGGCTTCCCTAGCGGCACGTTCCAGACTCTGCTCGTCGGCTCTGCCCGCGTCGAGTCGATCTTGCGCGACGAGCGCGTGGTGGCGGCGACGCTCACCGGGTCCGGCCCCGCCGGGCAGTCGGTGGCGGCGATTGCCGGCAGCGAGATCAAGAAGGTAGTACTCGAGCTGGGCGGCAGCGACCCGTTCATCGTCATGCCCTCGGCCGACCTCGGCCAGGCGGCTCAGGTCGCGGCGTTCGCACGCTGCATCAACAACGGACAGTCGTGCATCGCCGCCAAGCGCTTCATCGTCCACGACGCCATCTACGACGAATTTGAGCAGCTGTTCGTCAAGGAGATGTCGGGCAAGGTGGTCGGCGATCCGATGCGGGAGGACACCGAGGTGGGTCCGCTGGCCTCCGAGCAGCAGCGCGACGACGTCGAGGATCTGGTTGCCGACGCAGCGGCGCTGGGAGCGCGGGTGCTATGCGGCGGGGCGGCCCCGGACCGGCCGGGTTTCTACTACCCGCCGACGGTGCTGGCTGCAGTCACCCCCGAGATGCGCGCCTTTGGTGAGGAAGTCTTCGGGCCGGTGGCGACCCTCTACCGGGTCAGCGACATCGACGAGGCGATCAACCTGGCTAACGCGACCGAGTTCGGTCTCGGCGCGAATGCCTGGACGAACGACGGTGCGGAGCGGAGCCGGTTGATCCGGGACCTCGCTGCGGGGATGGTCTTCATCAACGGGAACGTCACGTCCTATCCGCAGTTGCCGTTCGGCGGCGTCAGGCATTCCGGGCACGGACGGGAGCTCTTCAGTCAGGGCATCCGCGAGTTCTGCAACATCAAGACGGTGTGGATCGGCGTCTAGCGAACGCCACCGCTCGCCGCATGGAGCGCGGTAGCCACCAGCAACAGCGCGAACGCCGCGACTGCCGACTGGCCGAGGAGATTTCCAGCGGCACGCTCGATGGACACCAGTGGTGGCAGTCGATTCACGGCCTGAGCGGGGAGCCCGAGACCGGTGGCTAGGCGGCCCGATGGAGGTGTCAGCATCCTCAGTGCCCTAGCGTCAGCACAAACTACCCACGAGGAGGCCAGTTGGATACGCCGCTCTACCGGAAGGCAGGCACGCTGGCGGATGACCCGTACTCGCTCGTGCTGACGCCGCAGGAGGCCGGCTGGTCGTACTCCGCGCTGCGTGTGCTGGAACTGCGGCCGGGCGAGTCGGCGGAGATCGCAACCGGCGACGCGGAGATGCTGACACTGCCGCTTGCGGGGTCCTGCGTCGTGGAGTGCGATGGCGAGCGGTTCGAGCTGGCTGGCCGGGACAGCGTGTTCAGCGCCGTCACCGATTTCGCCTACCTGCCGAAAGACGCGAGCGCTGTAGTGAGCTCCGGCCGCGGCGGCAGGTTCGCGTTGCCGGCCGCGACCGCGCGGCGGCGGCTCCCGGCCCGCTACGGCCCGGCCAGCGAAGTGCAGGTGGAACTGCGGGGCAGCGGTGCCTGCACCCGGCAAGTCAACAACTTTTGCACGCCAGAGGCTTTCGAGACCGACCGGCTGATCGCCTGCGAGGTGCTGACCCCCGCAGGGAACTGGTCGTCCTACCCGCCGCACAAGCACGACACCGAACGGGCGGGGGAGTGCGTGCTGGAGGAGATCTACTACTTCGAGATCGGCGCGGGCCCAGCCGGTCCCGGCCTGGGCTATCACCGGGTCTACAGCAGTGACGACCGCCCTGCGGACCTGCTCGCCGAGGTCCGGTCGGGCGACGTCGTGCTCGTGCCGTACGGCTGGCACGGGCCATCCATGGCGGTGCCGGGCTACGACATGTACTACCTCAACGTGATGGCCGGCCCTGGCGCGGAGCGGGTGTGGCTGATCTGCGACGACCCAGCGCATGCCTGGATCCGCGGTACCTGGCCGGGTCAGCTGCCCGACCCGCGGCTGCCACTGACCGGCGGCGGGCGGCAGATATGAGTGCCGCCGCCGTCCGGCTGACGGTGGCGCACGCGATCGTCCGGTTCCTGGCTCCCGGCGATCCTGGCCGCGGCCCGGCGTGAGGCAATTCAATTGGCATTACCGGGAATGGCGAACAGGGGCCGGGAACGTCGGCAGCCGCTGCGGCATCGCGGCAGCGAGCGCCTAGCGGGTCAGGACGGCGGCGACCAGCACGACGTAGCTGAAGATGGTCGGCGAGTGGCAACTCGCCGGCCCCCTGGCAAACCAGCCCATAAGGAGCCGCCCGGCGAGCGCAGCCGAGCGTCCCGGGTGACCGGCAAGGACAGGATCGTCAGCGCGCTACTGGCCGAGGTCGTGTGTACGAGCAGGTCGTGGGCGCGGCGGGCTGGGGAGCGAATCTAGTGTGCCGCTCATAGCGGCAAATACGGCGATGAGCAGGACGATCGAGACGACCGGCTGGTCAGTGGATATGCCCGGTCATAGCAGGTCAGAGCGCCAGTCACGCAGTGTCATTTTGCTCGCGCAAGGAGCCGCAGGTCCGAGCCTAGAGCGGAGGCCCAGGCCGGGTCTGGCCAGCGCATACTGATGATCATCTTCGGAACCCCGGCACGTTTACCAGGCCTTTCCGCCGGGAAGATTGCATTCGGTTAACGGCTCCGAACGCACAGTAATTGGTGCGTCGCCTATTAACTCTGGCACTTCCCCGCGGGTGCGCAGGGTACGGGAGCCGGAACTGGTCACTACGACCGGCACTACCGGACGCATTCCCCGTGCCGCCGTGTGCCCGTGCCGCCGCGCAGAGAGCCAGCCAGGCTCTCCGGGGCGACGGCGCGGCACGCCGGCACGCGCCCACCGTCGCCAGGTCCTGGCGCTTGCTGCCAGGTCTGGCGGAGCGTGATGGTCACGCGGCTCGACACGAGGAGGCAGTGCAGATGCGAATCGGCCTGATTGCCCCGCCTTGGGTGCCAGTACCGCCGCCCGCATATGGCGGGACCGAGGTCGTCATCGATAACCTCGCCCGGGGGTTGCAGGAACTCGGGCACGAGGTCCGGCTGTTCACGGTTGGTGAGTCGGAGTGCCCGGTCCCGACGGACTTCCTGTACCCGAAGGCCATCGCGCCGATCGGCTCGACCGTCCCGGAAACAGCGCACGTGCTGGCGGCCTACGAGTCGCTGGCCGACATGGACATCATCCACGACCACACCTTCCTCGGCCCGCTGATCTCGGGCTTGCGTGGCATGCGCAGGCCACCGGTCGTGTCGACAAACCACGGCCCGTTTACCGGCGAGACGCAGCCGGTGCTCAGCGAGATCGCCAAGCACGCATCGATCGTGGCGATCTCTCAGTCTCAGGCCGATCAGGCCAACATGTACGGCGGTGCCAACATCGCCGGAGTCATTCACCACGGCATCGACCTCGACCTCTACAAGTCAGGCCCTGGCGGCGGCGGTTACGTGATGTTCATCGGCCGGATGTCGCCGGACAAGGGCGTGCACCACGCCGTCCGCGTCGCCAAGAAGGCCGGCAAGCAGCTGGTGCTGTCAACCAAGATGCGCGAGGACAACGAGATCGCCTACTTCGAGTCCGAGGTCAAGCCGCTGCTCGACCTGGGCGACGAGATGCCGGCCGAGATCCCGCAGGACCGCAGGATCGAGTTGCTGCGCCACGCCGATGCGATGCTCAACCCGATCACCTGGCGCGAGCCGTTCGGCCTGGTGATGGCGGAGGCCCTCGCGTGCGCCACGCCAGTCCTTGCCTTCCCGAACGGGGCCGCTCCGGAGATCATTGAGCCAGGCAGGACTGGTTTCCTCTGCCGCGACGAAGGGGAGATGATCAGAGCAGTTGACCGGGTGGGCGAGATCGACCGGAGCCAGTGCCGGCGCGCAGCCGAGTATCGCTTCTCGCTGCAGCGGATGGCGCGCGAGCATGACCGGCTGTACCGCCGTGTCCTGGACCGCGAGTCCAGGCTCATGCGTCGCATCCCGGCGGCTGGACGCCGTCTCATCAACGCCTAGCACGCACGGCGCGACTGCGCGCGGCCACGAGGCCGCGCGCAGTCGCGCGCCGGGGCGAGCCGCTCCAGCCGCCCGGGCAGTGCCGTCCAGGAGCAGTGCAGGCGAAGGGCAGCACAGTCGAGGACAAAGCAGGCGAGGCCAAACCAGGCGAGGACAGCGCAGTCGAGGGGCAGCCAGATGACTGAGCCGTGGTCCTCCGGCGAGCTACCGCCGGGTCAGGGCGCCGCGTGCAGCCCGGTCACCCTGATCGAGGGCTCGACCTTCTGCATCAGCGAGCCGGGTGGCGACATCGTTCCCGATCGCTCGCAGGGCCTGTTTGTGCGGGACACCCGCCTGCTGTCGCGCTGGGAGCTCACAGTCGACGGGATCGAACCGCAGCCGCTGTCCGTGCAGCATGCCGAGCCCTACGCGGCCACCTTCCTCGGCCGGATGCCGCCGCGGGCAGGCAAGGCAGACAGCACCCTGCTCGTGATCCGGCGCCGCTACGTCGGCGATGGCATGCGCGAAGACATCACGCTGCGCAACACCTCCGGCCAGGCGAGGCGCTTCCAGGTGACGCTGACCGCCGAGGCTGACTTCGCTGACCTGTTCGAAGTCAAGGGACGGTCCAAGCCCAGGGCTGCGGCAACCACCGCGCGTGCGGACTCAGGCTTGGTGATCACCAGCGGCCGGCGCGAGCGCCGCCAGGAGCTGCGGATCATCGGCGACCAGAGTCCGTCAGTGACCGACGCGGGCGCGCTCACGTGGCGGCTCTCGGTGCCCGCTCACTCCGAGCGCGCCGTGACCATCGAGGCCGTGCCGGTCGACGACGGCGTCGCGATGCAGTTGCGCCATCCGCGCGGACACGCCGTCGAACGGACGCTGCCGGCCAAGCGGCTGCGCAAGTGGCGGCAGCGCGGGCCCCAGGTCCGCACTCCGGATCGCAATCTCGCCGAAGTCCTCGGCCGCAGCGTCGAGGACCTTGGCGCGCTGCGCATCTTCGACCCTGAGCACCCGCGCTGGCCGGTGGTGGCTGCGGGCGCGCCGTGGTTCATGGCCCTGTTCGGCCGGGACTCGCTGCTGACGGCCTGGATGCTGCTGCCCTGGGACCCTGGTCTCACGCTGGGCACGCTGCGGACGCTGGCCGCCTGGCAGGGCAATGACTTCGACGCTGCCTCCGAGGAGGAGCCAGGCAAGATCCTGCACGAGGTCCGCTTCGGCCCGGCCGCCTCGTTCGCGCTCGGCGGCCGTAGCGCGTACTACGGGAGCGCGGATGCGACGCCGCTGTTTGTCATGCTGCTCGGCGAGCTCCAGCGCTGGGGTGGCAAGGACAACGCGATAGCAGGGCTGCTGCCGCATGCCGATCGGGCCCTGGAGTGGATCGAGACGTACGGCGACGCCGACGGCGACGGGTTCGTGGAGTACTGCCGCAAGACCAATCACGGCCTCGCCAACCAGGGATGGAAGGATTCCTGGGACGGGATCAACTTCGCCGATGGCACCATCGCTGAGCCGCCGATCGCCTTGGCCGAGGTGCAGGCCTACAACTACGCGGCCTACCGGGCCAGGGCGCAGCTCGCCCGGCACGCCGGTGACGACACGGGCGCCGCGCACTGGCGCAAGAAGGCCAAGCAGCTCAAGCGGGACTTCAACGAGCGATTCTGGCTGCCCGACAAGGGCTGGTACGCGGTCGGACTAGACGGCGACAAGCGCCCCATCGACTCGCTGACCTCCAACATCGGGCACTGCCTGTGGACTGGCATCGCCGACAAGGACAAGGCATCGGCGGTGGCCAGGCAACTGATGTCCCCGGAGATGTTCAGCGGCTGGGGCATTCGCACGCTGGCGTCGTCGATGGCCGCCTACAACCCGATGAGCTATCACAATGGCTCGGTCTGGCCGCACGACAACGCGATCTGCGCGGCCGGCCTGATGCGCTACGGCTACATCGACCATGCCCAGCGCGTCACGCATGCGATCGTCGATGCGGCGGCGGCGTTCGGGTACCGGCTGCCCGAGCTGTTCTGCGGGTTCGACCGGGACGAGTTCGGCACGCCGGTGCCGTACCCGACCTCGTGCTCACCGCAGGCGTGGGCGGCCGCCGCGCCGCTGCTGCTCCTGCACAGCCTGCTGCGCTTCACTCCCGACGTGGACAGCCACCAGCTGTGGTGCGCGCCTGAGGTGCCCGACCGTTACCTGCCGCTGCGAGTCAGCGGCTTGCGCGTCGGCAAGTCCCGGCTCGCCGTCGACGTCGGCGAGGGGCAGTGGGAGATCACCGGCCTGGAGCCGGTGAGCATCGAGGTCATTCCCATGGCGCGGCCCGCCCGGTCAGGCTGACCGGGCCCTTTGGGTGGTACTGACGCCACGGCCTGCCCGGCCAAGCCCGGCCGGGCAGTCCGAGTCTGAGCGACGCTAGTCGTCGAGTCCGGCGATCAGCATCCGCGAGCCAGGCGGCGCGATCTGGCCGTAATCAGCCGCCGTCGCCGCGCCCTCGGGTGACCCGAAGGCCGCGTTCATCGCGTCCTGGTCGGCGAAGTACAGGGCGGTGATGCGGTGGTAGGTCTGCTCGCCGCCGTCCAGCGCCATTGTCATCTTGGCGGTCTCAGTCCGCTCCAGGCCTGGCAGCTTGGCTACGAGCGGCATGTGCACGCCGAAGTAGTGCTCGTCGAAGACGGCGGGGTCGTCCGGTTGCGTGTAGAGAACCACCAGTTTGATCGTCATGCCTTGGCACGCTACCGCTCGCCCCGGCCGCTTGTCACCAACGACGCCCTATCACCGCGGCGCCGCTGCGCGGTCTACAGGTCGCCGGCGAGCTCCGAGGTCCAGACCACGACCCGGGTCCGGTCTCCGCGGAACAGGTCCCGCGCGTATTCGAGCGGCTGCCCGCTCAGGGAGTAGGCAGTTCGCTCCACCAGCATGAGGGGAGCGCCTTCGTCCACCTCGAGCGCCTCGGCTTCTCGCACGCCGGCCACGACAGGCTCCAGCGATTCGCGTGCGCGGTGCGGCCGCTGCCCGTAGTTGTCGGCGAGCAGCTCGTAGAGCGAGCCGTCGAGCCGGCAATCCAGCAGATCGGGGAACAGCTCCGCCGGGAACCGCGAGTGCTCGATTACGATCGGCTTGCCGTCGGCGAGCCGAATCCGCCTGACGTCATGCACGTCCGCGCCCTCGGCCAGTTTGAGCGCGGCCGCGGCCGCGGGGCTGGCCGGGATGCGCGCGGCGGCGAGGACACGCGCGCCGGCCACCTTGCCGTGCCTGTGCAGCTGCTCGGAGAACCCGGCCAGCGTCGTCAGGTCCTGCTCTAGCTTGGCCTCGGCGACGAAGGTGCCGCCGCTGCGGCCTACCGTCCGCGTCACGAGCCCGCGCTGGGCAAGTTCGCTGAGGGCGTGCCGCAGCGTCATCCGGCTGACGCCAAGCCACGCGGCGAGGTCGTGCTCGGTCGGTAGCCGGTCACCGGGCGTGAGCTGGCCGGCCGCGATGGCGTCGGCCAGCCAGTCCTCGATCTGCGCGTGTGCCGTGACGCCGGGCCGCCGGACGATCATTGGCGGCTTCCTGGGCAGCGTCACGAGCGCGGCGGCCGTCGCGCCGCGCCAGGAGTGCTGCCGCCGCTGCATGCTTCCTAGTGTCCCTTCCCCGTTGCACAGCCAGACGGCGGACCGCAGATGCCGTCTGGCCGCTGCGATCCGCCGTCCGGTGGAAGGCGCGCCGCCCTCCCCGCTGTCAGCCGGGCCCCTCCTGGTTCCCGGCTGCCCGCTCGGCGCGCCATCCGGCTCCGCAACTCCCTAAATTCAGCACCGTCCTAAACCAGCACAGTCCTAGGCCGCTCCGCCCGCTGGCACCGGCTCGTCCGCAGGCACGGTCACCGGGGCGAAGTCCTTGGTCCGGCCCGTGACCAGATAGTAGATGCCGCCGACGAGGACGATGAACACCAAGACCGTCCAGAGGATCGGGATGCCGTTGAGGAAGCCGATGTGGAAGTTCAGCACGCCGCTCTGCTTCGGCGTCATGTTGCTCTGCACTCGCGGCCAGGCAAAGTTGACCAGCATCGCGCCGCCGTACAGCAGGCCGACGATGTTGACGACCAGCCCCCAGCTGCCGAGACTGAACGGCGCCGGGGACTTCGGCCAGCCGCGAAGCCGAGCGCGCAGGATCGCGAGGTTGCCAAGGAAGTAGCTGAGGTAGATCATCGCCGTTGCCGCGATCGCGATGATGCCAGCGCCCGAGTACTGAATGAAGGGAATCGCTGACACTACCGCGACCGTGATGCAGGTCCACACCGGCGTGTGCAGCCTGGGCGAGACCTTCGACAGGTGCTGGGAGAAGGGCAGCTGATTGTCGCGCGACATGCCGAAGCAGAGCCTGATGGTCGCGGCCATGATCGACAGGCAGCACACGAAGATGGCGGCGGACACGACGAGCAGGTAGAGCGTGGCGAAGTGCGGCGAGAAGTTCGCCTCGATGATGTTCGCCGGGCTCCAGCCAAGCCCGCCGTTCGCGGTGATCGCGGTGTGCAGGTTAGGGATCGCCATGAGGGTGCCGAGCAGGAATACGCCGCCGATGATGAAGGCGCCGATGATGGAGAACAGGACTGCCTTCGGTGCGGTACGGCGTGGGTCGCGAGTCTCCTCGGCGAGGGTGGAGGCGGTGTCGAAGCCGTAGATGACGAAGAGCGACATGAACATTGCGATCAGGAAGGTACTCGGCCCGACATGCAGGCCGCCGCTCTTGAAGACCACCCCGATGCCCTGGTGATTGTGGAAGATCATCAGGATCAGCGCGAAGACGAACATGCCGAGGATCTCGAACAGCACGCCGGTGTTGTTGATGATCGCCACGAGCTTGACGCCGTAGATGTTCAGCACCGTAATGACGACGAGGGTGATCGCCGCCACGACAAGCGAGGTGTGCAAGTACGTGGTCGAGTTCCCGGCGCCCAGGCTGTGCCAGCCCAGGCCGTTGATGGCCGGGATCAGCGCCAGCGGCAAGGTGGCAACCACGGCCGTCACCGTCAGGATCCCGGCGAAGAGGTAGATCCAGCCGGTGAACCACGAGTACGTCCGGTGCGCCAGGTACTTGGTCCACTGGAACACCGATCCGGCCAGCGGGTAATGGCTGGTCACCTCGGCGAAGTTCAGGGCGATGATGAACTGGCCGGCGGCAACGACCGGCCACGTCCAGATGAATGCCCCGCCGATGGTGACCAGACCGAGCGCGAACAGCGTGAAGATGCCCGTCGACGGTGAGATGTAGCTGAAGGCGACCGCGAACGAACTGAACGTCCCGAGCGAGCGCTTCAGCTCCTGCTTGTAGCCGAACCCGGCTAGGTCGGCAGCATCGCGCTCGTGGCTGCTGACATCTGGGCTAGCGCTCACGGAAACTCCTTCTCGCCGGGCGGCGTTCGCCGGACCCGGGGTGACCTGAGTGATCTCAGTTGGCAGGAGCGTAGGGCGTGGCCCGTTAACTGTCCAT
>DASXKI010000068.1:0-2525 GCA_036496945.1 Streptosporangiaceae bacterium
CCAGCACGATGTCGCAGGCGCCGACCAGGCCCAGGCCGCCGGCCCGGACGTGCCCGTCGATGCTGCCGACCACCGGCTTAGTCAGGGTGACGATGTGCTTGAGCAGGGTCAGCACGCGGGCAGCGCCTGCCTGCATGCCGCGCTGGCTGGCCTCGCTGAGGTCGGCGCCCGCGCAGAAGGTCGAGCCGGTGTGCGTGAGCTCGACCGCGCGCACGCTATCGTCGCCTGCTGCGTCGGTCAGCGCCAGGGTCAGCTGCTCGACCAGCGCTGCGGAGAGCGCGTTGCGGTTGTGAGGCGAGTCGAGCGCGATACGGGCGATCCCGCGATCGGCTGAGTACTGGACGAGCTGATCGGCCATCGGAACGGCTCCTGGCGGCGTAGTAGGAAGCGGCTTAGTAGGACCTCGGCAGGCCGAGCGAATACTGGGCCACGAAGTTGAGGATCATCTCCCGGCTGACGGGCGCGATCCGGGTGGTCCGCACGTTCGCGAGCATGGCCGCGAGCCCGAACTCCGCGGTCATCGAGCTGCCGCCGAGCGTCTGGATGGCCTGGTCGACGGTCCGGACGCTGGCCTCGGCCGCGGCGTACTTGGCCATGTTGGCTGCCTCGCCCGCGGCCATGTCGTCGCCCGCGTCGTAGAGGGTCGCGGCCTTCTGCATCATCAGCCTGGCCAGTTCGACTTCGATCTTGACCTGGGCCAGCGGGTGCGCCAGGCCCTGGTGCGCGCCGATCGGCACGTTCCACACCGTGCGCTCCTTGGCGTAGCCGATGGCCTTGTCGAGGGCGTAGCGGCTGCTGCCGTTCGCCATCGCCGACGCCATGATCCGCTCCGGGTTCAGCCCGGCGAACAGCTGCATGAGCGCGGCGCCTTCGTCGCCGATCAGCGCCGTCGCGGGGAGCGTCACCTCGTCGAGGAAGAGCAGGTACTGCTTCTCCGGCATGACGATGTCCATCTCGATCGGCTCGAAGGTGAAGCCGGGAGTGTCAGTCGGCACGACAAACAGGGCGGGCCGCAGCTTCCCGGTCTTCGCGTCCGCGGTCCTTCCCACGATGAGGACAGCCTCGGCCTCGTCGACACCGGAGATGTAGATCTTGCGGCCGTTCAGCACCCAGGTGTCGCCGTCGCGGGTCGCGACCGTGGTCAGCTTGTGCGAGTTCGAGCCGGCGTCGGGCTCGGTGATGCCGAACGCCATGATCGAGGAGCCGGTGGCGATCTTGGGCAGCCAGTGCTGCTTCTGCTCGTCCGTGCCGAATCTGGCGATGATCGTGCCGCAGATCGCCGGCGACACGACCATCATCAGCAGGCCGCAGCCCGCCGCCGCGAGCTCCTCCAGCACGATGGCGAGCTCGTACATGCCTGCGCCCCCGCCGCCGTACTCCTCGGGCAGGTTCACGCCGATGAACCCGAGCCTGGCCGCTTCCTGCCAGAGCTCGGTGAGCCTGCCGCCGCTGCGTGCCTGCTTGGTGAAGTAGGCGTAGCCGTACTTGCTGGCCAGGTCGGCCACCGCAGCCCGCAGTGCCTGCTGCTCGTCGGTCTCGGTGAAGTTCACTCCGGGTCCTCCTCGGGCTTCACGACGGCGAGCACGCTGCCCACCTCGACCTGCTGGCCCGCCGCCACGGGCAGCTCGGCGACGATCCCGGCCGCCGGGGCCGAGATCACGTGCTCCATCTTCATGGCCTCCAGCCACAGCAGCGGCTGGCCTTGCGCTACCTGGTCGCCTATGCTGACGCCGACCCGGGCCACGGTGCCGGGCATCGGCGCCAGCAGCGAGCCCGCGCCCGCCTGCGCGGCCGGATCGGTGAACCTCGGCACCGGCCACAGGGACACCGGGCCGAGCCCGGAGTCGACGCAGACCAGGCCCGGGTAGGCGGCCACCTCGAACCTGTGCAGGATCCCGTCGGCCATGAGCTCGACCATGTCGGGCGTCATCGACACCAGCGTGACGTCCTCGCGCCCGTCCACGCGCAGCCCGTCTCGCTCGATCCGGTAACCGATCTCATGTCGTGTCGGGTCGTGGGCCTGCACCTGGGCCTGCTGGGCCTGGGCCTGCTGGGCCTGGGCCCGGCCGCCTGTCTGCTCGTAAGCCTTGCGCTGGAACTGCGAGGGCATGTTGCGCCAGCCGCTAGGCAGCGCGCCGAGCACTCTCGCGCTCGCTCGGCGTGCGGCCGCGTCGGCCAGCGCGGCAGCCAGTGCGGCGAGCTGCGCGGCGTCGTCGCTGATCAGCGGCGCGGCAAGACCGTCCAGACGGTGTTTGTCGAAGAAGGAGGTGTCGGTCTGGCCAGCCAGGAACGCCGGATGGCGCAGCACGCGCACCAGCAGGTCACGGTTGGTCGTCAGGCCGTGGATCCGGGCTCTGGCCAGTGCCGCCGACAAGGCGGCGGCCGCCTGCTCTCGGTCAGGTGCCACCGAGATGACCTTGGCCAGCATCGGGTCGTAGAAGATGCCGATCGTGCTGCCGTCGACGACGCCAGCATCAAGCCGCAGCCCTGGCCGTCGCGACGGCACCGTGAACTGCTCCGCAGTC
>DASXKI010000069.1:0-4763 GCA_036496945.1 Streptosporangiaceae bacterium
AGCAGCGAGCTGCTTCGACCGCTCGCCGGCGTCCTGCTGCTCGTCGGCGGCATCGCCGCCGCTCTCGGCCCGTGGTGGATGCGCATCGCCAGGGACCTCGTTGCCGAGCGCCAGGCCAGGATCCGGGCCGAGGAGCGGGCCGAGATTGCTTCCCGGGTGCATGACTCCGTGCTGCAGACGCTGGCACTGATCCAACGGCGGGCCGGCGATTCGCATCAGGTTGTGCAGCTGGCCAGAGCGCAGGAGCGCGAACTGCGTGCGTGGCTGTTCGACGGCCGGCCGCCAGGGTCGATCGACGGGCAGGCCGCGACGGTGGCCGACGCGGTACGGCTCATCCAGCAGGACATCGAGGCCCAGCACGGGATGCCCGTTGACGCCGTGACGGTAGGGGACTGCGACCTCGACGACGACCTCACGGCCATGCTCGCGGCCGGACGGGAAGCAACCGTCAACGCCGCCAAGTGGTCGGGCGCCGACGTCGTGTCGCTGTTCGCCGAGGTCGAGCCCGAGTCGGTGTCGCTGTTCGTGCGTGACCGCGGCCGCGGATTCGACCCCGCGGCGGTCCCGGGCGACCGGAAAGGCCTGGCAGAGTCGGTGCACGCGCGGATGGCAAGGCGGGGCGGCGTAGTAACCGTCCGCAGCGCGCCCGGTGAAGGCACCGAGATTGGCCTGACGATGCCCAGATCCGTGGCCGGCCGGCTGCCGAGGCGACCGTGACGAGCTCGGGCACACCAGCATCGGCGAGCCCCGTACCCGCCTCTGACGGTCGCGCCCCTGACGGCCGTGCCGCTGACGCGAGGCCGCGGGTGTTCCTGGTCGATGACCACGGGATGTTCCGGTCCGGGGTCAGGTCGGAGCTGGCCGGCGAAGTCAACATCGTCGGGGAGGCCGCGGACGTGGCACCGGCGATCGCCGAGATCACGCAGTGCCTGCCGGACGTCGTGCTGCTGGACGTGCACCTGCCCGGCGGCGGCGGGCAGGACGTCGTAGCGGCGGTCAAGCCCGGCCACCCGGAAGTGAAGTTCCTGGCGCTGTCGGCCTCGGACGCGCCCGAGGACGTCATCGCGGTCATCCGGGCTGGCGCGCGCGGCTACGTCACCAAGACGATCTCCGGCAGTGAGCTCGTGGACGCGGTTCGCCGGGTGGCGGCAGGCGACGCCGTCTTCTCGCCCCGGCTAGCCGGCTTCGTGCTCGATGCCTTCGCCGCCGGGACGGCGCCGGGCGTGGACCGTCCGTCCTTTGACCCCGAACTAGACCAGCTGACCACCCGCGAGCGCGAGGTGCTCCGGCTGATTGCGCGCGGCTACACCTACCGTGAGGTTGCCAGAGAGCTTTTCATCTCGGTGAAGACAGTCGAGAGCCATGTCTCGTCGGTGCTCCGCAAGCTTCAGCTGTCGACCCGGCACCAGCTCACCCGCTGGGCGGCTGAGCGCCGGCTGACCTAGCCGAACGGGGCAGTCCAGCTGGGTCACGTCAGCCGTGCCTCGGCGCGCAGGTACGCGGCCAGGTCGTCCGGGCGCGGGATGTGGCAGCCATCCAGCCGCAGGTCCCGCGCCTTGAACCAGGTGCCGACGTTCTCGGCATCGCGGTCGAGGAACTCTCCGCCGCGTGGATTGGCGATCACGTCGACCACCTGGGGCGTGTCGATGATGACCAGCTGGCCGCCATGTACGAGCAGGTTGTATGCCGACAGATCGCCATGGGCCAAGCCGAGGCGCGCGAGCGTGGCCATCGACTCGACGAGCTGATGCCAGAGTCCTGTCAGATCGGCGCCGCGCAGCCCGCACTCGGCCAGGCGGGGCGCGGCAGTCCCGTCCGCCGTGCCTATGAATTCCAGCAGGATCTCGGTGCCGAGTATCTGGACCGGATACGGCACTGGCACGCCAGCCAGGTGGAAGCGGCAGAGCGCAGAGAACTCCGCGGCTGCCCACTGCGCTGCGATCATCTCCCGGCCGACGGCCGTGCGGTTAGCCATCGCCCGGCTGGCGCGCGACTCGCGAACCCGCCTGCCCTCAAGGTATTCGCTATCGCGATGGAAGAGACGATGCTCGGCAGAGCGGTATCGCTTGGCCGCCAGCAGGCAGGAACGGTCAGTCTCTGGCACGCCGCGTCGCAGCAGGAAGACGTCGGCTTCCTTGCCTGTCTTCAGGATCCCGAGCTCGGCATCGGTGGCCGCCAGGTCGGTGACCAGCCAGTCCGGGTGCGGCCGTGGCCCCCGCTCGGTCTTCGTGGACTGATCCCAGGTCGACCATCGGTCGCCGTCGTTGAGGCCGTCAGCGACGTCGATCTCGTCGAGCGACGGTAGCGTCCGACGGTGCCGGTCGCGCTTGGCGAAGCCGGGCTGGTCGTCGTCGAATCGCCGGTTGTTACGGCGCTGGCGCGCAGAATCGTGCACGACACGTGCTCCTCAGGGTGGAAGGAAGGCTGGGCAGAGTGAAACTGGCGTTCGTCATCTGCGTCCTCCCTTCGGGTCTGGGGAGCAGGTGCCGCGGGGGCTAATCCAGGCACCGGCAAGTCCGGGCTGACAGGCTCGCACGCCAGCACGCGCTGTGGCAACGGGTTTTGCGGGCACACAGGTCGTGCTGGGCGAGCAGTGCCCGGTTGAGGTCAAGGTTGCGCGCGCCGTGGACATCTGCGTGGCACCGACCACCTTTCACCGCGCGGCGCACCCGGACGGTGAGATCGCGACCGCCCGCGCGGTCGCCGCCGCGGGCTCGCTGCTTGAGGTCTCCACAAACGCAGGCAGCACGTTCGAGGAGATCGGCGCGACCGGCGTGCGCTGGTGGCTCCAGGCCTATGTGCTCCGCGACCGTGGCCTCAGCAGAGCCCTCCTGGAGCGCGCGCGAGATGCCGGCGCGTCGGCCGTCGTGCTGACGGTCGATACCCCCGTCGTCGGTGACAAGCACACCGCCGGGCCGAGCATCTGGACTGTCGTGCCGCCGGAGTACATGCTCGCCAACCTCGACGCCGGTAACCAGCCGCCGGAGGCGCTGGATAAGGCCGATGACCTGACGCCGGACGTCATCGGCTGGCTGCGCGAGGTGACGGGCCTGCCCGTGGTCGTCAAGGGGGTGCTGCGGGCCGACGATGCGCGCACCGCGGTGGCCGCCGGGGCCAGTGCCGTGCAAGTGTCCAATCACGGCGGACGCCAGCTGGACCAGGCCGTGGCGACGGCTGAGGCGCTGCCGGAGATCGCCGGCGCGTTGGCCGGCACCGGCGCCGAGGTCTACGTCGACGGCGGCATTCGGCGGGCGGAGCACGTGCTCGCCGCCCTGGCGCTTGGCGCGCGCGCAGTATTCATCGGCCGCCCGGTGCTGTGGGCGCTCGCGGCGGGGGGCCCGGCCGGACAGGGCGGCAGTGTCGGTGTCGGCGACCTTCTCGGCGGCTTTGCTGCCGACCTCAGGCACGTGATGACGCTGGCCGGCGCCCGGTCAGTCGGCGAGATCACCGCGGATCTGGTCCGCGCCTGACTCGGCGGCTCGTCGCGCCGGGCCCGCGCTGATCGTGTCTCGCCCAGCTCACCAGCCGCGGTCGCCTACGGTAGGGGGCATGAAAGCGCCAGGCAGCCACCCGGCCGCAGGTCCTGGACCGGATGACGCGGGCACTACCGTGCTGGTCGTCGAGGACGACGCGAGCATCGCCGCGCAGTTGGTCAGGGGCCTGACCAGAGGCGGCTACCGCGTCGATCACGTCATGACCGGACATGATGCGCTTCAGTGGGGCGAACCGGATGTCATCCTCCTCGATCTGGAGCTGCCCGACCTGGATGGCGTGCAGGTCTGCCGGAAGCTGCGCGAGCGAACTGACGCAGCCATCATCGTGGTGACTGCCCACGGCGAGGAGCCGGACCGGGTAATGGCACTCGACGCCGGCGCCGACGACTACCTGGTGAAGCCGTTTGGCCTGGCTGAGCTCCAGGCCCGGATCAGGGCGGTCCTGCGCCGGGTACGCCCTGGCGGGGACGTGGTGAAGCACGGGCCGCTCGTCGTGGACATCCGGACACGCCGCGTCACAGTGTCGGGGTCGGAGATCGTCGTGACCCCCAAGGAATTCGACATCCTCGAGATCCTCGCCGCCGATCCCGGCCGGGTCGTGGGCCGCCAGGAGATTCTGGAAAGCGCCTGGGACGCGCACTGGTACGGGCCTACCAAGGTGCTGGATGTGCACATGGCCTCACTGCGCCGCAAGCTCGGAGTACCCGGCCTGATCGAGACTGTTTACGGCCGCGGGTTCCGGCTCGGCGAGGTATAGGTGGCTCGCAGGATCGTTCTCGCGGTCCTCGCCCTTGTCGCCGCGGTGCTCGGGATCGTCGCCGTGCCCCTGGGCGTCATCACGACCGGCCAGGACATGCGCGCGTTCCATAACCAGGCCGTCGTGACCGCGGAAACGCTGACCAACGTCGCCGAGGAGCGGCTGGACGACAGGGTGCACGGCGCCGCCCTGGGAAACACGGTGACCCAGCTCGAGCGGGGCGGAGACCGTGTCGTCGTGCTCGACCGAGCAGGTCGTCAGATCGTCGCCAGCGCTGCCCGCCCCGCCGTGTCCCGGGCTGAGCTCGCGCGCGCGGCTGCGACGGGCATAACGGCCAGCTACCAGAGCGATGACAGGCTCCTGATCGTCGCGCCGGTCCACAGCGACAAAGGACCGGGTACCGTCGGGGTCGTTGTGCTGGGTCGGCCGACATCCGCGATCGACCGCCAGGCAGCGCTGCTGTGGCTCGTCATCGCCGCCGTCGCGACGGCTGGGCTGCTCGCCGCCGCCCT
>DASXKI010000070.1:0-3932 GCA_036496945.1 Streptosporangiaceae bacterium
GGCGCGCCGGGCCTGGAGGGGGGCGCGCCGGGCCTGTAGCGGGGCGCGCCGGGCCTGTAGCGGGGCGCGCCGGGCCTGTAGCGGGGCGCGCCGGGCCTGCCCCGCCGTGCCGAGCTTTGTAACGGGCGTGCCGGGCCTGCGTAGGCCTCAGGCGGCCCTGGCCGCCTCTAACGGCAGCGCGAGCATCTGCTCTAGCGCTGCCCTGGCCTGGTCCGCGGTCTGGTCGTCGACAGTGATCTGGTTGACCAGCTGCCCGCCGGCTAGCGACTCCAGGGCCCACACGAGATGCGGCAGGTCGATCCGGTTCATCGTCGAGCAGTAGCAGACGGTCTTGTCGAGGAAGACCACGGACTTGTCCGGATTGGCGTTAGCGAGTCGCTGCACCAGGTTCAGCTCGGTGCCGACGGCCCACGCCGACCCGGACGGCGCCTGCTCGATGGTGGAGATGATCTTCTCGGTCGAGCCGATGTAGTCGGCGGCGAGCACGACCTCGTGCTGGCATTCAGGGTGGACGATCACGTTCACGCCTGGGATGCGCTCGCGGACGTCGGCGACGCAGTCGGGGGAGAACCGGCCGTGCACCGAGCAGTGCCCGCGCCACAAGATCATCGTCGCGTCCCGGAGTTGCTCCGGGGTCAGGCCGCCGGTCTCGCCGGGCGCGTGCGGATCCCACACGACGCAGTCGGCGAGGCTCATCCCCATTTCCAGCACGGCCGTGTTGCGGCCCAGGTGCTGGTCGGGCAGGAACAAGACCTTGCTGCCCTTGCCGAGCGCCCACTTGAGGGCCCGGCTGGCATTGGACGACGTGCACACGGTGCCGCCGTGCCGTCCCGTGAACGCCTTGATGTCGGCTGAGGAGTTCATGTACGTGACCGGAATCACATCATCGGCGACGCCGATGTCCTCCAGCGCGTCCCAGCACTGCTCGACCTGGTTGTAGGTCGCCATATCAGCCATCGAGCAGCCCGCGGCCAGGTCGGGCAGGACGACCTTCTGCTGCGGCGTGGTGAGAATATCGGCCGACTCGGCCATGAAATGGACGCCGCAGAACACCACGAACTCGGCATCCGGCCGCGCCGCGGCCTCGCGTGCCAGCTTGAAGGAGTCCCCGGTCACGTCGGCGAACTGAATGACCTCGTCGCGCTGGTAGTGATGGCCGAGGATGAAGGCCCGGTCGCCGAGTGCCCGGCGGGCCGCTCTCGCACGGGCTACCAGGGCCGGGTCGCTGGCGGGCGGCAGCTCGCCGGGGCAGCTCACGCCCCGCTCGGCCGCCGGGTCGGCGCCTGCGCCGAGTACGAGCAGCGGCAGCGAGCGGCCAGCACCTGGAGCGGCGCGGTCTGTCTGGCTGGGCGACGTCGTCATGGCAACCCCGATCCCTGGTACTTATCGTCTGAGTGACGATACCTATCCTAGCCGAGGCGGCCAAAGACGGCACCGGCCGGGGCGGGTTTGCCGCGGCCACCTGCCAGGCCCGGATCGGCGGCGCGAGCCCAAGGCAGCAGACGCCGGCGGGGTGGTCCGGAATCAGCAGGCGGGGACTATCGTTGTGAATGCAGGACGGCCGCGCGGGAAGGGCAGCGGCCTCCCCGGCTCAGGCCGGGGCCTACCCGACGCAGGAGCTAATGCAGATGACAGTTCAGGACGAAGCGACTACCAAGAGCATCGTTCTCACCGACGCAGCCGCGTTCAAGGTGGGCAACCTGCTCCAGCAGGAGGGCCGCGATGACCTGCGGCTGCGCATCGCCGTGCAGCCGGGCGGCTGCTCTGGCCTGCGTTACCAGCTGTACTTCGACGAGCGTGAGATGGACGGCGACGTCGTCACCGAGTTCGGGCCCGTTCGGGTCGTGACGGACAAGATGAGCGTCCCGTACCTGAGTGGCGCGACCATCGACTTCGTAGACACGATCGAGAAGCAGGGCTTCACGATCGACAACCCGAACGCGAGTGGGTCGTGCGCCTGCGGCGACTCGTTCCACTAAGCCCAGGCTCCATTAAGCCCAGGCTCCACTAGGCCCAGGCTTTCCACTAAGCCCAGGCTTTCCACTAAGCCCACGCTCCACTAGGCCCACGCTCCACTAGGCGCACGCTGCCGCCGGGCTCGCGCTAGCAAGCGCGACCCGGCGGCAGTCGCATGTTCCAGTGCTGTGGCCGGCATCTGGCTTTCTCAGCGCTATCAGCCGAAAAAGCCAGATGCTGATGTCGTCCGGCGCGCGGCGACCGTCAGCATGCGCTCCGGCAGGGCGGGTCGCGGGCTGGCGCGCCTCGCATTCGCGGTGCGTGTAGCCTGTGGCGCGCCAGCGCGAACAGCCCAGCGCCGACAAAACGGAGCCTCTCAGATGCGCATTGCTGTCACCGGATCGATCGCCACCGATCACCTGATGACCTTCCCCGGCCGGTTCACCGACCAGTTGATCGCGGACAAGCTCGACAAGGTCTCGCTGTCGTTCCTGGTCACGGGCCTCGAGATCCGCCGCGGCGGGGTGGCGGCCAACATCGCTTTCGGGCTTGGCTGCCTCGGTCTCCAGCCGCTGCTGGTCGGCAGCGTGGGCAGCGACTTCGCCGACTATCAGCGCTGGCTGGAGGAACACGGCGTCGACACCCGCATGGTGCGCGAGTCGACGCAGTTCCACACTGCCCGGTTCGTCGGCACGACCGACGCTGACCTGAACCAGATCGCGTCCTTCTACCCCGGCGCCATGAGTGAAGACGTCAGCCTCGACCTCAGCGGCCTGGCAGGGCTGGCCGACCTGGTGCTGATCGGCGCCGGTGATCCGGCCGCGATGCTCAGCCTCACCACGCAGTGCCGTGACAACCGGATCCCGTTCGCGGCCGACACCTCCCAGCAACTGGCGGTCCTGGAAGGCGAGCAGATCCGGGAGCTTATCGCCGGAGCCGCGTACCTGTTCAGCAACGAGTACGAAGCGTCGCTCACTGAGCACAAGACGGGCTGGAGCGCCGCGGACGTGATCTCCCGCGTGGGCGTCCGGGTCACGACGCTCGGCGCGGACGGCACGCGGGTCGACCAGGACGGCGAGCCGCCGGTACTCGTCGGCCCGGTCAAGGACGTCCACCCGGCCGACCCCACGGGCACCGGCGACGCATTCCGGGCCGGGTTCCTGGCCGGCGTGGCGTGGGGCCTCAGCCTGGAGCGCTCAGCGCAGCTCGGCAACCTGGTCGCCATCCACGCACTTGAGACCACCGGCACTCAGGAGTACACGCTGGAGCCCGGCGCGCTGCTCGCGCGCTGCGCGGCCTCCTACGGCGAGGATGCCGCTGACGAGCTCGGTAAGCACTTCAGCTGACTCCATGCCGGGAACGGGGTCGCGCCCGTTCTGCGCCGTCCTACGACGCGCCGTAGTATGACACTCATGCTTGCTGCGCTCGCTTCCGGCTATCACGGTCCGCCGCAGCTGACGTTCGCGCGGGCGTTCAGCTCGTGGCGCCTCGACCCGTGGACGCTGGCTGCGGTCGTCCTGCTCGGCGCGGCGTACCTGGCCGGCGTGCGCCGGGCTCGGCGCCAAGGCGTGTCGTGGCAGGCCAGCCGGAGCGTCGCTTTCTGCGGCCTTGGCCTGTCGTTCGCGGTGATCGCGACCATGTCGTCGGTCGGCGTCAACCAGCCGGTCCTGTTCTACATGCGGTCTATCCAGACGATCTTGCTACTGCTCGTCATACCGCTGTTCTTCGCTCTTGGCCGGCCGCTGACGCTGATTATCGCCACGATGCCGCGGCTCGGGCCGTGGCTTGAGTCGGCGATCGGGAGCCGCACGGCCCGGCTGGTGACGTTCCCCGCCATCACGACGTTCGTCCTGGTGCTGACGCCGTTCCTGGTGTACTTCACGCCGTGGTACGCGACCGGCTTCCGGTCGGTGCTCGTCGCGCAGGTGACGCACGTAGCGCTCATCGTTCCGGGCTTTGTCTTCTTCTGGACGCTG
>DASXKI010000071.1:0-11233 GCA_036496945.1 Streptosporangiaceae bacterium
GCGGCGTTTGGCGTTCACTCCCGCGCGGTCACGCTCGTCACCGGTGCAGCGAGCCGGACGAAGATCATCGACGTCGGCGGTGCGGACCCGGCTACGCTCCAGCGACTGCTGGCGAGGTAATGCAAGATCAATTGCAGCGACCCTTGTACCGCCGGGGCGAAATTTTCGCCCCGGCGGTACATACGTCGGGACGGGCTGCCTGAACCACGAGTATTTGCCCGGCCAGACCGCCCGAGATAGGTGTTTTGTCCCCGGAAACAGCAACTGGCAACGATCACGAGCCGGCCAGGACTGACCGACTTCGGGCCCGGGGCGGCTCGCGGAAGATCCGGAGAATGACGACGGCGGCGGTGCAGCGCAAGGCGCTTGCTGGCCGGGAAGAGCCCGTGCGCGGCTGACGTTTCATTATGTAGGTGGCGTATTCCCGGAGAGCGAGGATTAGTGGCGCAGTGCATCACCTGCGGGGCCGAATTGCATCCCGAGAGGGCGCGAAAGTACAACTACTGCATGGCACGAGAGTGCCAGGACAAAAACGTCAAAGGCCTGACCATGGTCGCCGTCGGCCTGAACAAGGCGGCGGAGGAATTCCTTATCCTTGATGAGCAGACCCGCGAGGACCTGGCTAGCGGCAAATTCCGTGACCAGCGGCGGGGATCGTTCGGGCCACCTGCCCCGGCAGCCGGAGACCGCGCGCCGGCCGCTCGCGACCCCGACCGTGCGGCTCGCAGGGCCGGGCCGCAGGCACGCCCGAGGACGCAGGCCGCGGCCCGCCCGGCCTGGAGCCGGTCACAGGAGAAGCTCGCGTTGCTCTACAACGAGCAGGGACTTCGACCGGACGAGATCGCGCACAAACTCGGCGTGACCAGACACCTGGTTACTCAGATCATCCTGGCCGCCAAGAACCGCGGGAAGTCCTGACTCCGACCCTTAGTGCGGCGCGCGGTAGAGGTCGTCGACACGCTTGATCTGGGCGAGCGCCCGGTTGACCGGAATCTCATGCTTCTCCAGGACGCGCAGGATCTCCTGACTGCGGTCGCTCAGGAACCCCATCCCGCCCGGCTCGCCGCGCAGGCGGAGCCAGACCGCGATCCGGCTATACGGCGAGGCCACCAGTTCGGCGACTGCCAGGTCGTCGTAGCGCGCTTCCCAGGTCGGCACGAGCCAGCGGGCCGGCGCGATCCCGCGAATCCTGACGCCCCAGTCCAGGACCTCAAGCCGCACCAGCGACCCGCTGGTGATCACGCCCTTGCACATGATGCCGCCGTGAAACACCTGATCCGGCTCGCCGGCCGGGACATTGGCGATCCGAGCACACGATCGCGCGCGCCGGATCCAGGTGACCAGACCTCCCAAGATCACCAGGATTACCACCACGACCAGGATGACGACGAGCACAGGTCCTCCAGGCGGAAGTTCAGCTGGACGTCTGCATCCTTGCAGCTAGGGCCCGGCGGCGCGACCCCCGCGTCGGCCTGATGCCGGTCGGTCCAGGCCGCGAGCGCCAAGTTCAGTGCTACCACTGACGACCTGGCCCCACCTGCGCGCTCATGATGGTCAGCACCAGGTCCGCACGCCGAACGCACGCCGGTCGTGCGGGCCCGGTATAAATCGCCCGCACCTGAACGACGGGACATCCTGGCACAGGCCATGACCTGCCAGCACATTGCCAGCACATCGGTGGCACATCGGGCATTGCCACGCTGACTCCTGCCGGGCCGTACGGCGACCCGGAGCAGATCACCAGGTGGCGCGAGCCGGCGAGGTATCGACATGAGTGCGGGCGTTCGGGATCAGGCCACGAATGGATGGCCTGGCAAGCAGGGGCTCGAACGCCTGACACCTCGTGAGCTCGAGATCCTCGAGCTGATATCCGCCGGCATGTCCAATACCGCCATCGCGGCCCGACTGTCCGTGATGGAGCGGACGATCGAGAGTCACATCGCGCGGATCTTCGCCAAGCTCGGCCTGAGCCCAGGGCCGGGCGAAAACCGCAGGGTGCTGGCAGTGCTGGCATACCTGCGCGACTCGGAGCTGTAGCCGGCCCCCGTCGGGTGTGACATGCCCAGGTCGCTGCCTGCGGGGGGGCGGCAGCGACCTGGGCATGCCGTCTGCGGCCCGGTGGCCCGTGGCCGTGACCCGCGGCCCGGTGGCCCGCGGCCGGCCGGTCAGCGACAGCGAGCCGCAGTAAGCTCGAGGCTCATGAGCGACCAGCCGTCAGCCAGCCCGCAGCCGCCCGCCGCCAAGCGCGCGCCGACCAAGCGAACCCACCACGGGGACACTTTCGTCGACGAGTTCGCCTGGCTGGCCGTCAAGGACGATCCGGAGACGATCGCCTTCCTGGAGGCCGAGAACTCCTACACCGAGGCCATGACTGCCGGGCAGGAGGGTCTCCGTCAGGCCGTCTTCGGCGAGATCAAGGCCCGGACCAAGGAGACGGACCTGTCCGTGCCGGTCCGGGACCGCGGCTGGTGGTACTACGCCAGGACGGTCGAAGGCAAGCAGTACGCAGTGCACTGCCGCCGCGCGGTGCGGCCCGATGATGATGGGCCGCCTATGACGGAGGACGGCGGACCCCTCGACGGCGAAGCAATTCTTTTGGATGGGAACGAGCTCGCTGGCGACAATCCTTTCTTTTCGATTGGCGCCTTCGATGTCAGCCCCGATGGCCGGCTTCTGGCGTACTCCATCGATCTGGACGGCGAT
The DNA here is from genome assembly GCA_036496945.1 of Streptosporangiaceae bacterium. GTDB lineage: Bacteria > Actinomycetota > Actinomycetes > Streptosporangiales > Streptosporangiaceae > JAJYUU01. Next base: position 2,704 of record DASXKI010000071.1, read on the forward strand.
GAGCGCTACACCATGCGCTTCAAGGATCTGGTGACCGGCAAGACGACGCCCGACGAGATCCCCGACACCTTCTACGGGAGCGCCTGGGCCGCCGACGGATCGGCGCTGTTTTACATCACTGTCGACGACGCCTGGCGGCCCTACCGGGTGTGGCGGCACCTGATCGGGACGCCGGCGAGCGAGGACGTGGTCGTCTACGAGGAGACCGACGAGAAGTTCGGCGTAGGCGTGGGCCTGTCCCGCAGCGAGCGATACCTGATGATCGGCTCCTCTAGCAAGCTCACCAGCGAGATCCGGCTTCTGGACGCCGCCAACCCCACGGGTGAGTTCGCGCTTGTGGCCCCGCGCCGCGCCGGAGTTGAGTACGACGTCGAGCACCAGGTCCTGCCGGACGGGACCGAGCGCCTGCTGATCTTGCACAACGACGGAGCGCTCAACTTCGAGCTAGCGCAGGCGCAGGTCGACAACCCGGCCGCCTGGACTCCGATCATCCCGCAGCGCGACGACACCCGGCTGCTCGGCGTGGACGCGTTCGCCAGTCACCTGGTCGTCTACTTCCGCCGGAACGGGCTCACGCGCCTGCGCATCATGCCGACGGTCGGCTCCGCGCACGAGATCGACTATCCCGAGCCGATCTACGACGTCAGCCCGGGCACGAACCCGGAGTACGAAACGGACAAGTTCCGGCTTCACTACGTCTCGATGGTGACGCCTCACTCGGTCTATGACTGCGACGTGGCCACCGGCGAGCTGATCTTGCTGAAGCAGACCCCAGTGCTGCCCGGCCCGGACGGCTCTGAGTACGACCCGGCGGACTACGAGCAGTATCGCCTCTGGGCGACGGCGGACGATGGCACGCGTATCCCGCTGTCGGTCGTCCGCCGCAGGGACACGGCGCGAGACGGGACGGCCCCGTTCCTGCTCTATGGGTATGGCAGTTACGAGATCTCAAACGACCCGAACTTCTCGATTTCCAGGATCTCGCTCCTGGACCGGGGGTTCGTGTTCGCGATCGCACACGTACGCGGCGGCGGAGAGATGGGCCGTCGCTGGTACGACGAGGGCAAGATGCTCAAGAAGATCAACACCTTCACCGACTTCATCGCGTGCGCGCGGTACGTCGTCTCCGAGGGCTGGACCACGCCGCAGCGGCTGATCGCCCGCGGTGGCTCGGCCGGCGGCCTGCTGATGGGCGCCGTCGCGAACATGGCGCCAGACGCGTTCGGCGGCATCGTGGCCCAGGTGCCGTTCGTCGACGCGCTGACGACGGTCCTGGACCCGACGCTTCCCTTGACAGTCCCGGAATGGGAGGAGTGGGGCGACCCCCTGCATAGCGCCGAGGTCTACCAGTACATGAAGGCCTACTCGCCGTACGAGAACGTCAGCCCGGATCAGGTCTACCCGTCGATCCTGGCCGTCACCAGCCTCAACGACACTCGTGTCCTGTACCACGAGCCAGCCAAGTGGATCGCCAGGCTGCAAGCCGAGGCGAAGGGCGGCCCGTTCCTGCTGAAGACGGAGATGGCAGCAGGTCACGGGGGCCGGTCTGGCCGTTACGACAAGTGGCACGAGGAAGCGCTGGTGCTCGCCTGGATCGTCGTCACAGCAGGCGCCGCGGCGTGACGGCGCCAGGACTTCGTCGTGTCAAACGTCTGGCGAGTTAGGGCTCACCGCGCCGGCGGCGGGCGTCCCGGTACCCCAGCGGCGCTCGTAGTGGCGGGCGCTTGGCGACTTGCCCGGCAGCTTGCCGGCGGCGGGCGCTCGCAGGCCGTCGATCGCGATCGCCGTTAGCCGCCGACGGATCACCTCGTCCTCGCTGCCAGGCTCGGCCGGACCGGAATTCCCCAGCGTCTCGATCAGCCACGCGATATCAAGGGCGGTCACGTCCCGCCGCAGGCTGCCAGCTCGCCTGGCTCTGACCACAAGCCGCTCGAGCAGCCCCCGGCTGCGCTTGCTGATCGCCCACATCTCCGGCGTGGTCTCGATGCTGCCGGCCAGGGCGCCGAGCGTCCCGGTGCCCTGAGCGACACACTCTGTGATGTAGGCCGACAGGCCCGTCCACGGGTCCGGCTCGGCGAGCGCTGTCGCCGCGGCGCGAACGGTGCTCTGCATAGCGAGCGTGCACAGGTGCCGCAGCAGATCATCCTTGCTGCCGTAACGACGGTAGAGACTGCCCATGCCCACGCCGGCCCGGTCGGCGATCGCGGATACCGGCGCGTCGGCGCCGTAACGGGCCACGACGGCGCGTGCCGCGTCGAGAACCCGCTGGTCATTACGTGCCGCCTCGGCCTGTCGGCCGCGCAAGGCAATTGCGCTGTCCCGCATGCGGTCAGTATATGGGAAACGGAGTGTTTCGCTCCGGTAGACTGGCTTCTACCGGAGCGCTACGCTCCGGTAAGACCGGCTGTCGAGAGCCGCGGGAGAGCCGCCATGCGAGCAGTTGTGCTGAATCAGTTCGGTCCGCCTAGCGAGCTTGTCTCAGCTGAGCTCCCTGACCCGCTGCCGGGGCCCGGCCAGGTCGTCGTCGCCGTCGAGGCTGCCAGCATCACGTTCGTGGAGACGCAGATCCGGGCCGGCCATCCGCCGCATCCGTCGATGTCCCCGGCGCTTCCGGTCGTGCTGGGGAACGGGGTCGGCGGCGTGGTCGCGGCCGTCGGAGCCGATGTCGACGCCAGCTTGACCGGCCGGCGCGTGGTCACGACGACAGGCGGGTCTGGCGGCTACGCCGAACAGGTGGTCGTGCAGGCAGCCGACCTGATCGACGTGCCGGCCGGGCTTGCCATGCGCGCCGCAACGGCCGTGCTCGCCGACGGCCGGACCGCGCTGGCGCTGACGGATGCGGCCGCGATCCAGGCTGGCGACGTCGTTCTCGTGGAAGCGGCCGCTGGCGGTGTCGGATCGCTGCTCGTGCAGCTCGCCGGCCTGGCCGGCGCGACCGTCGTAGCGGCGGCTGGCGGGTCACGCAAGCTGGCCGTCGCGGCGGACCTCGGCGCCGAGATCCTCGCTGACTACACCGGGGTCGACTGGGCCGACCAAGTCCGGGGCGAGGTCGGCCATGTCGATGTCGTCTTCGATGGTGTCGGCGGCGCGGTAGGGCTGGCCGCATTCGGACTGCTCCGCGACGGCGGCCGATGCTGCACATTCGGAATGGCAAGTGGCGAGTTCGCGTGGATCTCCGACGAAGCCGCTGAGAGTCGGCGGATCACCGTGCTGCGCGGCATGCCGGTGAGCCCTGAACGCATGCGAGACCTCAGCCGCCGTGCGCTCGACGCCGCGGCCAGTGGCGCGCTGCGCCCGATCATCGGCCAGACGTTTCCGCTCACGGCAGCTTCTTACGCGCACGCCGCGATCGAGGCCCGAACCACAATCGGCAAGACATTGCTGCTGGTCTGAGTCGGCGCCAACGGGCCGGTCAACTATCGGGCCCTCCCAGCATTTGCGGGAGAGCCCAACACGGGGTAACCGAGGGCGGAGATCCCTAGCGGCGGGGCCGGATAAAGGTCGTCACGCTGTGTGGGCGTAATCGACAGTCCAGACGTCGACGAGGTCAAGCATGGTCCGTGCGGGCTCGGGCGGCACGAAACCGAGGATCTCCTGCAGCAGCGTGTGGACGACCGGGTGCAGCCGGTCCTGCTCGAAAGCGTCCCAGTCGTCCTTGGACTGCCATACATCGACATAGCGCAGTCCGGTTTCGGTTCGGTAGGCCAGATGCGCGATCATGCCGGGCGCGCGTTCCGGGCCGATACCGTCCTTGATGCGGGCGTAGATCTCCGTGTCTATCGGCACCTCGTAGGTGAATGCGTACGTCATCCCGTCTCCCCTCCCATATTTATCCGAAGATATTTCGGATTAATATTGGTAGCATGGACCCCGTGCCTCCACACGTCAAGCGCCGGTACGACGCGACGAAGCGCCGGGAGGCAGCCGCGCGCACTCGGCAGGCGATCCTGGACGCCGCGCTTGAGTTGTTTACTGCCCGCGGCTACTCGGCTACCTCGATGGCTGCCATTGCCGCGCGGGCCGATGTGGCACTCGACACCGTCTATGCATCGGTTGGCCGCAAGCCCGAGCTGGCCCGCCTCCTGATCGAGACTGCGATCTCCGGCACCGCGCAGGCCATCCCCGCAGAGGAGCGCGACTACGTTCAGGCGATCCGGGCTGCACCCGACGCCGAGACCAAGATCGAAATCTACGCTTCGGCGATGCGGATGATCGCCGGCCGTCTTGCACCCGTCCTTGGCATGATCCAGCAGGCTGCCATGGCAGAGCCGGAGCTGACCTCGGTGTGGCGCGAGATCGCCGAGCGCCGCGCGGCAAACATGCGCCGTTTCGCGGCGGACCTGGCCTCCTGTGGCGCACTGCGCGTGGATCTCGATGACGCCGCCGACATAGTCTGGGCGACCAACGCGCCCGAGCTGTACCAGCTGCTGGTCAGCCAGCGCGGCTGGACGCCGGAACGCTACGAGCGCTTCCTGGCCGACACCTGGCGCCGCCTCCTGCTAGTCGGCTGAGCCGCGCATCCGCGCCCACCCTGCCTGTCATTGACAGGTCGACCTGCCGCAGCACAGTGCCCGGCAGTGCCGGCATGTCCGATCTGGCACCGCCCGATCGTCGTATTGTCGTCGGATCCTGCGAAGGGACTTCGCGATGACGTAGCTGACGTGCGTCTGTCTTGACCCTGACCACTCCGACGGCGCCGTCGCCGAACCCACTCGGATGTGTGAGCCCACCAGGAGCCACTATGTCGAAAGTCCGCATCCACGACATCGTCGTCTCGCTCGACGGGTTCGCCACTGGTGAGGGGCCGACCTTCGCCTCGCCTTTCGGACATGCCCATGACCTGATGAATAGCTGGTTCTCCCGCGCCCGGATCTGGCGCGGGACGCAGCCCGCGGCCAGCGCCATCACGGCAGACGAAGCATGGCGGCCCTTCGGTCGAACTTACTCGCGTTCGATCCGGCGCAGCCCGTGCGTGGGAGTCCACCACTCAATGACCAGCAGCGTGGCCTGCTCGTTGAGGTGCGTGTGCACGACCTCGGAGATGTCGGCGTAAAAGCGGTTGCCGTCGGATCCTTCGGTGAGTGGCCCGCCATTGACCGCCCGGCCAGAGATCTTCGCCTCACCCGGCCACTGCGCGTGCGCGCCCTCGACCGGGTCGATCGTGGCGCTGTGCAGTGCGAACCGCGGATCGCGATGCAGGTCAGCACCTTTGCGCGCGTTCGGCATCGAGCCGAAGGCGAGTTCGCCATCCTCGAAGGCGACCTCGATACCGGAGATCCGCGGCGACCCGTCGGCTCGCAGGGTGGCAATCGTCTTGTGTCTGTGCGCGTCGAAGAGCCCCCGCACGCGCTGCGCGAACTCAGGTTCCGCGCGCTCGACATCCTTCCACGCCGTCATGCGCCGAATATCTCACACGGCAGACCGAAGTGCGGTGCGCCCGCGTCCCGCGGAAACCGGTGCGTGTCACGTGAACGTCACACCGCATCGGCTGTGCTGCTGACCGACAACGAACCGGCCCGCCCGGTGAGCCGTGACCAAGGACAGTCCATGCGCAATCGGTGGTACGACAACGAGCCTGCTCCCGTGCCGGACCCTGCCCGTCGCGCCTTCCCCGCATCGGGCGGGCCGGTGCCGTCTCAGCGCGCGCCGACCTGGCCGCCATCTGATGTGCAGGCGCCACCGTGGCCGCCATCTGAGGTGCACGTGCCGCCGTGGCCGCCATCTGATGTACACGTGCCGGCGCGACGGCCGGCGTCGGCAGAGCGCGCGCTGCGCTGGCCGCCCGGCGAGTCAGGGTGGCCGGCCAGTGACCGGACCGGCCAGCTTGACGCGGAACCCGCTAGCGGCGTGCCGGATCGTCTCGATTGGCTGATCGACAACATCGGCAGCGAGCCAATGCGAGCTAGAATCCGACTTTTTCCGAAGCCCAGCGGCGCGTCGGCCGCGTCAATGCCGGGGTTGGCTGGGCGATTTGCCGCAGAATGGTGCCGGACAGGAACATCGTCGCGCGTCAACTCCTTGCCGCGCGAGCGGGGGAGAACGGACGGAGGTGTGATGGTCCGCAGGGCACTCCTCGATCGCGGCGATCTACTCCTTGCCGGCGATGAGGCACTGCCCCCCGACCAGCCGCTCCCCGCACCTCCCGATCAGGTGGCAGCGCATTGGCGTGGCGCTGGCGGTCGATGGCTTGTCTGGGTTGCGCGCGCCATCGCCTGGGCTGTGATTCTCCTGATCGGCTATCGCGGGGTCCTGGCGATCATCGACGGGCGCTCTTCGGTGGCAGCGGCCAATTCGACGTCGGCGGGCGATGCCAGCCAGTTCCCCGTGGCCATGGCCGAGGCCTACGCCGTGCAGTTCGGCGACGTGTATCTCAACTTCAACCCGGCCACTGCCGCCCAGCGGAGCCGTGCCCTGGCCCGGTTCCTGCCGGCCGGCGCAGATCCACAGCTCGGCTGGGACGGAGCAGGCACCGAGCGGGTTCTCGGCGACCAGGTGGCGGGCGTGTCGGTCACCGGCACCCACTCGGCCGTGGTGACGTTGCTCGCCAGGCTCGGCAGCGGCCGCCTGATCGAGCTTGGCGTGCCCATTTACGCTGCCCACGGCGGCATGATCGTCTCGGGCAATCCGGCCCTGCTCCCCGGCCCGGCCAAGGTCGCGCCTCCGGCCCCCAGCCAGACCTCCGATCAGGCAACGGAGGCCGCTCTGCAGAGCCAGCTGCCGGCGTTCTTCGAGGCGTTCGCCAGCGGCGACCGGACGACCCTCGCACGTTTCACCTCGCAAGCCGCACATATCGCGGGCCTGGGCGGCTCCGTCACCTTTGGCGCCATCGACAGCGTGTACGCCCCGGTCGGCGGATCGCCCCGGCAGATCTCGGTCACCGTCACCTGGCAGCTGGCAGGGCCGCCCGCAGCTAGGGCGGGCTCCGTCGGGAGCACGCCGGCGTCTGTGCAGATGACCTACGAGATGACGGTCATCCGGCAGCAAGGCAGCTGGGATGTCGCGTCGATTGGCGCATCGACCGCCGAGCTCACACAGGGGCCGCCATGACGAGACGGCACCGCACGCCAGCACCCGCCCCCGACGGCCGCGCTCACTCACCACCGGAGATTCGATGTCGGCTCACCAGCTTATTGCTGCGCATCCCCTGGCGCTTAGCACCACCGGCCTTGTTTCCTATCTGCAGGGACTTTTCGGTCCGCTCTTCCTGGGGATCGTCGGAATCGTCGCGATCTTCTTCCTTTTCACCCGCGAGATCATTCGCTTTGTGCAATTCATCGTGCTTGCGATTGCCATTGCCGTCGTCTTCTATACACCCAGCATTGTGCAGACGATCGCGTCCGGCATCGCGAACGCGCTCGGCGTGCACTAGGCCAGCAGTCGGCTTGCGGCCGGGCTCGCGCTAGCGGACGGAAGGAGGCGGCACGTGGAACTCCCGACCTATACCAACATCTGGAAAATCGAGAAGCGGCTGTACAAGCTGTATGACTTCCGCCTGCCGATGCCCCTGCCCGTCGGCCAGGCAGCAGCGTTCCTGGCAATCGCGATCCCGTACATGCTCATCTTGACGATGGCTGGGATGCCGTTCAGCCACACGTGGGTGTGGCTGTACGTGCTGCCGCCCGGCGTGCTGGCCTGGCTGGTGACCAGACCTGTCCTGGAAGGCAAGCGGCTTCCCGAGCTGGTGGCGTCGCAACTGCGGTACCTCTCCGAGCCGCGCACCTGGTGCCGGATGGCGCCGCTGGCCGAGCCAGACCAGATATATGTGACGGCCAAGGTCTGGCGCCGGTCAGCCGTGGGCGCATACCCGGTACTGGCCGAAGGCGAAGGCGGCCACGCGGCCGCCGCGTGGCTGGGTGCATTCGACGGTCAGTTGCAAGGCGACGGCGAGTTGCAAGGCGACGGCGAGTTGCCGCGCGACGGTGAGTCGCAAGCTGACCGTGAGTCGCCGCTCGAAAGCGACTCGCCGGTCGAGGCCGTGCTGCCCGCCGGGCTGCCCGCTGCCGGCAATCTCCGCGCGGAAGCAGGTACTGCTGGCCCCGTCCGCCCGGTGTGGCCGACCCGGCCACTCATCGGCTCCCATGGCAGCGTGGCGGCCTCGCGCCGTCGCGATGACACGAGACCGGAACTTGCGGCTTCCGTACCGCCGCAGGCTGTTCAGGAGCCCCGGTCCCAGACCCTCCGAGCTAAGGCGGTTGCTGTTCAGGCGGCTCCGGCCCAGGCGTCTCCGGCTCAGGCGGCTCCGGCTCAGGCACCCCGAGTTCATGTGCCTGCGGCTCAGCCGCATCCGGCTCAGCCGCCTCCGGCCCAGGCTGCTCCTGTTCAGGCGGCTCCGGCTCAGGCGTCTTCAGCTCAGGCCATCCGAGCTCAGGCGGCTCCAGTTCAGGCGCCTCCAGTTCAGGCGCCGCCAGCTCAGGTACGTCCAGGCCAGCCGCGCGGGCGTCCGGCGGGCCGGGCACCAGGCCTGACGGTGCGCACCGACGGCGCGGCGGGGCGCCCGCTGCCCGTCGTCGAGCGCGCGCTCCGTAGCTCC
>DASXKI010000072.1:0-5827 GCA_036496945.1 Streptosporangiaceae bacterium
GCTGCACGCCACGGCCGCACGGTAACCAAGGACTGGTTCACCGCGACCATGGACGAACCGCGGGACCAGCTCGCATCGGTCGGAGCGCAGGCCACCGGGCCCCACAGGGCTTGTTCGCGCGAGCCGTTCATCGAGCCGCGCGGGCTCACGACCCTGTACATCCGTGCCCGCGCCCACGGCGCGCGGCACCGACGTCCGCTACCTCGACATCGCCCCGACCGCGCCTCCGGGCGCACCGAAATCGCCTGGCCGGTCCTCCGCCTGGCCGGCTAGGACCCCAACCCGCAAGATCGGCTACAAACAAGGAGAAACGAGATGAGCATAAGCCTTCACATCATGCCCGCGCCCGTGCAGGACTACTTCACCGCCATGAACGCCCTCGACAGCGCAGGCATGGTTGCGGCCTTCACCAGCGACGGCCACGTCAACGACATCCAGCGCGAGTTCTGGGGACCCGAAGCGATCAAGCGGTGGGCCAACCGTGAGAGCATCGGCGACAAGGTCGTCTGGACCACCTTCACCGACGGCAAGACCCACCACGGCGACTACATCGTCTCCGCAGAAGTCGACGGCGAGTACGACAAGACCGGCCTGCCCGACCCGCTCGTGCTCACCTACTACTTCTCCCTCGACAACGACAAGATCACCCGCCTGATCATCTCCGGCAACAAGCCGGGATACTGATCAATCGCATGGCATGACCTGGGCGCCGCGATCCGTGCTCTGGCTACGCCAGGCTCGGCATCACCTCCCGGGTCCAACTCGCCCAGCAGGCCACCCGCCACACTTGAGCCTGGCCACCACAGCCGACTTCATCCGCTCTCAGATCGTTGGGCTCGGGTGCTGGCGGCCACCCGATCGCCCCGGCCGATGGCCGCCCCATGCTTTCGAGCTGGTGTGACCCCTTGACGCCGATCAAGGAGTCAAGCTGAAAGGAGATTGGCTCCCTTTTTGGCTCCCCGAAAAGCAAATAAACATTCGAATACGGCCATTTACCAGTCGGGACGGCGGGATTCGAACCCGCGACCCCTTGACCCCCAGTCAAGTGCGCTACCAAGCTGCGCTACGTCCCGGCACTGCCGGCCCGCCTGGTCAGCGGCGAGCCTCACTACCTTAGCGCAGAACGGGCATCAGCCAGCGCGCAGATCCGGCCTGGCTGGGCCGAAGCGCCGCTAACGCCCCGAGCCGCCGGAGACCCGGCCTCGGCACCGCCGGAGACCCGGCTTCGGCACCGCCGGAGACCCGGCTTCGGCACCGTCGGAGATCCGGCTCCGGCGCGCCCCCGCCCGTTGCGCAGCCGTTCAGCTAGGTGAGGCCGGGATGTGAAAACCGGCTCCGGGCCAGTGCTCCGGCGGCGGCGCGTGCAGCTTGTTTGTCACCGAGACCGCGCCGTCGATGGCTTCGATCAGCCGCACCGCCGTGCCGATCTGCTCGTAGCTCGCAAGCCTGCCGGTGAGCGTGAGCACGCCGTGGCGCGCCGTGACCCGGATGGCGGCTGGATCTGCGAGCACGACGCCGGTCAGCACATCGGTCGCTTCTGCGGCGATCTCCTCGTCCGGGCGCAGGAACACCTTGAGCAAGTCCGTTCGGCTAACCATGCCGACGATCCTGCCGTCAGCAGCAACGACTGGCAGCTGGTTGAGGCGGTGAGCGCTCATGACCCTGGCTGCCGTTCCCAGCAGTTCGCCAGGCCCGATCGTGACGGCCGGAGATGTCATCAGGCCCGCTGCGGTCCGTGCGTCTGCTTTCGTGCGATCCTTCGCGTGCACCTGCCAGCCGGGCGTTTTCTCAGCGTGCGCGTGGCATTCCTGCTTCCGGAGCAGGTCTGCGGCTGACACGACGCCGATCACGTGTCGATCCTCGGTGATCACCGGTACCGCGGTCAGGTGATATTGACGAAACACCTCCGCGATCTGCCGGTAGTGAGCGTGCTCGCGCACCCAATGGGTCCTGGTGGACATGACGTCGCCGACGTACCAACGCCCGGTTTGGCGCGCGCTGGCCGGTTCAGCATCGGATGGCGTCCGCGGCTGATGAATCAGCTCATCAAGGTGAGCGTTCGGATGTGTCATCGTGTCCCTCCGTGGCTGTCGCTGCCCCTCGCCTGATTCGCAGGCTCCCGCCCAGCTCACTCCATGTATTACCCCGTTAGTACCCCGCAGCCGTCGGTGGCCTGCGCCTAGGCGGGACCCGCGCTGCTAGTGTTCCGCCGACAAACCGACGCCGACCGGGACGACTGGGGAGCACACACGCCGATGGACAACCGTTTGGGCAGCCTGATCCCGCAGCCGGTATCGGTTCGGCCGCGGCCGGGCGCGCTGATCCTGACAAGCGCGCCTGACATCCAGCCCGCGGGCAACGGCGGCCGGGCTGCGACTGACAGCGCGACCGCGGCCGTTCATCAGCTGCTCAGCCGCCTGCCCTGGCCCGGCGGCGTGACGGCGGGCGGGCAACGCTGCACAGTCAGCATCGTCGCCGAGCTCGGCCCGGAGGCCTATCGCCTCGTCGTCGAGCCGGACCGCATCACGATCGAGGCCGGAGACACGGCCGGGGCAAGCTATGCGGCGCAGACCATCCGCCAGCTGCTGCCCGACGATGCCTGGCGTGCAGCGCCCTTGACCGGCACAAGCGACTGGCAGCTTCCGTGCGCCGAGATCGAGGACAGGCCGGCTCTGAGCTGGCGCGGCGCGCACATCGACGTCGCACGGCACTTCGCCACCAAGCGCGAACTGCTGGCGCTGATCGACGCCCTCGCCGCCCTCAAGCTGAACAGGCTGCACCTTCACCTCACCGATGACCAGGGCTGGCGGATCGAGAGCCGCCTGCACCCGCGCCTGCACGAGGTCGGCTCGCACCGCGCCCGCACGAGGATCAGCCTCAACGACGAAGAGCCGAAGGTCTACGAGGACATCCAGCACGGCGGTTACTACACCCTCACCGACCTTGCCGAGATCGCCGCGTACGCCGGCCAGCGCGGCATGGCGCTCGTGCCCGAGATCGACCTGCCAGGCCACAGCACTGCACTGCTGGCCGCGCTGCCCGGCCTGGGCGCTGGGCCCGTGCCGGACGGCGGCTACCAGGTCACCCGGACTGGGGCATCTTCCCGTACCTGCTGGCGCCGCTGCCGGAGTCGATGGCCGTCCTGCGCGACGTGTTCGGCGAGTTGCTCAGCGCGACCGGGTCCCGCTTCGTCCACATCGGCGGCGACGAGTGCCTGCTCGGCCGTTGGCGCGACGACGACAGGATCGAGGCGGCCCGGCGCGACGGCGAACTGGTGACGGCGGAGGACCAGCACGCCGCGTTCCTGCGAAATGTCGCCGATATGCTGGCGGCAGATTTTGCCGCCAGGGCAGTTGTCTGGGACGAGGGTTTTAGCAGCTCCCGCGGTCGCGCCGGGATGCTGCGGCCGGACACCGTCGTGATGGCGTGGCGCGGCATGCAGGTCGCGCGCCAGGCGGCCCTGGCTGGTCACGAGGTTGTGGCGGCGCCGGTCTTTCCTACCTATTTCGATTACTACCAGGAACGCGGTTCGGCCGAGCCGGTCGCCATTGGCGGGCCGGTCCGGCTTGCGGATGTGGCCGCCTTTGCCCCCGTCCCGGCGGACTGGCCGCAGCAGGCGCGCGACCACATGATCGGGGCTCAGTTCCAGGTGTGGACCGAGTACATCAGGGATGGCCGGTCGCTGGAGTACATGATCTTCCCGCGCGCGTGCGCGCTCGCTGAGGTTGCCTGGTCGGGCGGGCCGGTTCCGCTGGGCGACGGGCCGGGGCGGCCGCCGCTGACAAGCCGGATTGCGGCACATCTGCGCAGGCTAGACGCGGCCGGGCTGGAGTACAGGCCGCTCGACGGGCCGCAGCCGTGGCAGCAGGGCGGCACCGGGCCGCGGCGGCACCGGCCTGGCTACCTAGTGCAGGATGTTGCCGTCCATCTCGATCAGCAGGCTGCTGACGATGGCCGAGAACGGGACCTGCCGGACGCTGCCGGGAACCGGAGTTGACCTCGCAGGCCCGTGTGCCTAGCTAAACCGACCGGCCGGTATGATACTGGACCGAGACGAGCGACCCGGAGTGTGCGGCATGGCGGTGCGGTCTAAGGAGTCCACTGGACGGGCTGCCGGCAAGGCCCCCCGGCCGCCCGTCAAGGAACGGCTGCTACATGTCGCGACCAGGCTGTTTGCCCGCCATGGCTTCGAGGGAACCTCGGTCCAGGACATCGTGGATGCGGCGGGCGTCACCAAGGGCGCGATGTACCACTACTACGGCTCCAAGGACGACCTGCTGTACGAGGTCTACCACCAGGTGGTGACGATGCAGACCTCGCACCTGGAGGAGATCGCTGCCGGCCCTGGTACCGCCGAGGAGCGGCTGCGTGCCGCCGCGGCGGACGTGGTCACCACCAGCCTGGACAACCTCGATGACATGATCGTGTTCTTCCGGTCGCTGCACATGCTGCCCGACGACAAGCAGACGCAGGTGCGGGCAGAGCGCCGGCTCTATCACGACAGGTTCAAGGCGCTCGTCGAGGAGGGAGTCGCCGCCGGGACCTTCCGCAGCGACATCTCCTCCGACATCGTCGTGCACTATTTCCTCAGCGTCGTTAACCAGCTGGGCTCCTGGTACAAGCCCGACGGGTCGCTGTCGCCTGCCCAGGTCGGGGACCTGTTCACCGAACTGCTGATCGGCGGGCTGGCGACCCGCTAGCTACTGGCAGCCCGGCCGGCCGGCGGGTCTAGCCGGGCGGCGTCCAGCGGGGATTACTAGCGGCTGCATTTGGGCACATTACCGGCCAGGTCCGGGCACTTCGGGAGCCACGAAGGCGTTGACCTAGTCGATGGAGCGGGGGAATTTCTTGCAGCGGGCGATGCAGAGTGACCGGGGGGTGGCTCCGCTGTTGGCGGATGCCGGCGGCCATTCTGGCCCTCGGCGGCTCGCGAGGGCGGCCCGCAAGCTAGGTCTGGCGTGCCTGGCGCTCCTGCTCGCGTGCGCCCTGGCATTCGGCCTGCTGATGGTGATCACACCGTCGCCCGGCAACGCCGGGCAACTGGCCAGCGCCTTCGACCGGGCGCACGGCGCGGCCTACCCGGGGGTCGTCGTGCCGTTCCGGTTCGCGACGTCGCTGGAGGCGACCGAAGATCACAGGTTCGCCGCGGAGCCAGGGGTCGATCCGGTCGCGGTGGCCCGGGTTATGTACGGCTACGTCAGGGGCCGGGGCGATCAGGGCGGCGCGACGCTCTACCAGCAACTGGCCAAGATGCTGTACACGCCGGGCCAGACGGGCGCGGCGGCCGAGGTGGAGCAGATCGCCCTGGCGGTCAAGCTGAAGTACACCTACAGCGAACCTGAGATCCTGCGTCTGTACGCAGACGTCGCCTATTTCGGCCACGGCTTCTACGGGCTCCAGAGCGCAAGCTGCGGTTACTTCGGCGTGTCCCCGGACCAGATGTCCTGGCCGCAGGCGGCCTTGCTCGCGGGGATGGTCCAGGCGCCGACGGCCGATGACCCTCTCGACCACCCGGCCGCTGGCCTCACCCGAGAGCAGCATGTCATCGGGCGGCTGGTGTCAGTCGGCGCGATCAGCCAGGCGGACGCTCACGCTTACCTGGCGATCCCGCTCAGCAGGCTGCTCAGCCACGCGGGTGGCTGCAGCAGGTAGCCCCCGCACGGGAAGGGCCTTGAGCGGGCAGGGCCTCGAGCGGGCAGGGCCTCGAGCGGGCAGGGCCTCGAGCGGGCAGGGCCTTCAGGGGGCAGGGCCTTCAGGGGGCAGGGCCTTCGGCCGGATGCGCTATCTGGTCCGGCGATGCGACGCCGGGGCCCGGTGGGAAGCCGGG
>DASXKI010000073.1:0-2361 GCA_036496945.1 Streptosporangiaceae bacterium
GGCTCCCCGAGCGCACGTTCGGACCGGTGACGCTGACCGATATCGTCCGACACCGGCCGTCCCTTCTCCCGCCTGCCGGCGGAACCTAGGCGAACCGCGCGCCCCGCGAGTGCCAGATCTTGGCCTGCTCGACCCCCCACGGGGGCGGCGGGTCGAAGTTGTAGCGCTTGATCGACTTGTGCCGGATCCGCCAGCCGTCAGGAGTCCTGACCACGGCGTCGCGGTACACGATGTCCGCCACCGACCCGCCCGGTATCGGCAGCAGCGCCTTCGAGCGCACCACCACCTCGTCCGGGGACACGTCCTCGATGACATGGTTGACCAGCATGTGCTGGTAGGGATGGGTCAGCACATCGCGGAACTGCCTGACAATCTCCGCCCGCCCGGCGATGGGGGCGAGCCCGGTGGGCGGCTGGGCCGACTGATCGCGGAAGTCGACTACCGCGTCCTCGGTGAACACCTGGTCGAAGCGGTCCCATTCGCGGTCGTCGATGAGGTACCCGTAAAGGACGACGACGGCCTGAATCGCGAGGGTATCCTCAGCGGAGCGCGACGCTGGTCCCGGCTGGTTCACTGGCTTCCCTCTCGACAGGCGCGTTACCAGCTCAGTAGCTGTGGGTGGAGCGTACTGCGCTGGCCAGCAGGTTCGGCAACCTGCCGTTCCGCTGACCGAGATTGCCGGGGACGGCCGCGGTCGCTGGGCTTTCCGCTCAGCGGGACCGGGGGTAGCTCCTAGAGGACCCCACGGTTACGTTTACCTGTGGCCATGCCGTTGACCGCGGCGTGACCGGCGTCTATGGTGATACATGGAAGACCGACTATCTGGTATCCAGGTAACTGCTCGAAGGAGAGGCCTGCCGATGGCTACGTACAAAGAGTTCCTCGCCTCCGGCGACTGCCACATCATCGAGCCGCCTGACCTGTTCAAGACCCGGCTGCCGGCCAGCATGCGTGACCGGGCGCTGTGGGAAGAGGAGTTCACCCTCGGGGAGCCGATCGTCGCAGGCGGCCACACCGAGTTCAGGAAGCTGCACACCATCGGCTTCGACGGCTGGACGGTGTCCAAGTACCGCCAGTTCCAGGGCCACGACGGCACCACGCCCGGCTGGAAGCCGGAGGACATCCTGGCCGACATGGACATGGAGGGCGTCGACGCCGCCGTGTTCTTCCCCAACCTGGCGCTGTTCGTGCTGTTCACCGACGACCACGAGCTGTCCATGGCCCATTCACGGGCCTGGAACGACTGGGTAGCCGACACCTACCTGCAGTACAAGGACCGGATGCGCCCGGTCGCGTCCATCCCGCTGACTGACATCCCCGACGCGGTGGCCGAGATCGAACGCTCGGCCAAGCTCGGCCTGCGGGCGCTGATGCTGCCGGAGATCCCCCCGGAGCCGTACTGGTCGCGAGCGTACGAGCCAGTATGGTCCGCCGCCGAGGCGCACGGCCTGCCGATCTTCATCCACGTCGCCACCGGCGGGGTGAAGGTCAAGGAAGACGCGTCCAAGACCGGAAGCACGGTCAAGGGCATGATGACGGCCATGAACATGGGCAAGGGCCAGCTGACCGACGATATGGTGGCGGGCCGCACCATGGGCGGCGGCAACACCGCCTCCGCCAGCCCGGGGAAGATCATGGCCGACATGATCGGCGGCGGGGTCCCCGAGCGGCACCCGGGCCTGCAGTTCAACCTGGTCGAGTTCGGTGCCAGCTGGCTCGTGTCGTACATGGCGTTCATGGACAAGTCGTGGCGCCGGGGCACCGGCCAGGACCCGAACTGGTGGCTCGGCTTCTGGGACGACAGCAAGTCGCCTTACGAGCAGCAGGCCATGGGCCGCCTGTTCAACATCAACGAGAAGTGGCCTTACCCGCTCAAGCCGACCGAGTACGTGCGGCGGCAGTTCCACATCCAGTTCGCCGACGACCCGGTGGCGGTCCAGGCCCGGCACATCACCGGGGTGAGCACGGTCATCTGGGGCAACGATTACCCGCACGCCGAGGGCACCTTCAACGGCACCGAGGAGGCCATCGCCGAGAACTTCGACAGCACTGTCTCCTACGAGGACCGCGCCGCGATCCTTGGCGGCACCCTGGCCAAGGTGGCGGGCTTCGACTCCAGCAAGAAGCTGGCGGTCGAGCGCAAGCCGGCTGGCACGAAGGCCAGCTGAGGCAGCCTTTCCGCGGCTTACTCCCGGGGCATCAGCTCGGACGTGGAGGGTGATAGCGGCGCGGTCAGCATCCCCACCCAGCCGTCGACGTAGTTGCTCAGCTGGGCCTCGCTGATCCGCTGGTGGCCGCGCGCGAGCTCGGCCAGCAGGCTGAGCACGCTGTTATACAGCTGTACCTCCCGGCCGAGCCGGG
>DASXKI010000074.1:0-11971 GCA_036496945.1 Streptosporangiaceae bacterium
CAGCTCAGCTACGGCGAGCTAAGGGCCGAAGTCGCCAGGATCCGGGCCGGCCTGGTCGCCCTCGGCGTCGGCCAGGGCGACCGGGTCGCCGCCTACCTGCCGAACGCCCCGGAAGCGCTCATCGCCATGCTCGCTACCGCCAGCCTGGGCGCGATCTGGACGTCGTGCTCGCCTGACTTCGGCCCGCACAGCGTCATCGACAGGTTCGCCCAGATCTCGCCGAAGGTCCTGCTCGGCGTCGACGGCTATGCCTACGGTGGCAAGCGGTTCGACCGGCGCCCCGAGCTGGCTGCCATCGCGGCGCAGCTGCCCGGCCTGCAGGCGGTCGTCCTGGTCGACTACCTGGGAACCGGGGCCGGCCCCAGCAACGGCTCGGGCGCGCTGTCCCTGCCGGCCGGCGTCTCGCTGCTGACCTGGGCTGATCTCGGTCCAGACGACGGCGGCCCGGCCGAGTTCGAGTTCACCGAGGTCCCTTTCTCGCACCCGCTGTGGGTGCTGTACTCATCCGGCACCACCGGCCTGCCGAAACCGATCGTGCACAGCCATGGCGGCATCGTCCTGGAACACCTCAAGGCCCTGGCGCTGCATCAGGATCTGACCAGCGCTGACACCTTCTTCTGGTACACCACGACCGGCTGGATGATGTGGAACTACCTGGTCGGCGGCCTGCTGACCGGCGCCACCGTGGTGCTCTACGACGGCAGCGCGGTGCAGCCGGACACCGGCGCCCTCTGGCGGCTCGTGGCACAGGCGAGGGTGACCTACGCGGGCACCGGCGCGCCGTACCTGCTGGCCTGCATGAAGGCGGGCCTACGGCCTGCCGCCGAGCATGATCTGTCGGCCCTGCGGGGCGTCGGCTCCACCGGTTCGCCGCTCCCGCCTGAAGGTTTCCGATGGGCCTACCAAGAGCTGGGAACGGGGTCGTCCGACCTCATCCTCGGCTCCTTCTCTGGCGGCACCGATCTGTGCACCGGATTCGTCGGGCCGTCGCCCCTGCTGCCTGTCCGCGCGGGCGTGATCTCCGGGCCCTGCCTCGGCGCCAAAGTCGAGGCCTTCGATCCGCTCGGCCAGCCCGTGATCGGCGAGGTCGGCGAGCTGGTCCTGACCCTGCCCATGCCGTCAATGCCGGTCGGGTTCTGGAACGACGTTGACGGCGAGCGCTACCGCGGCAGCTACTTCGCCGACTATCCGGGTGTCTGGCGGCACGGCGACTGGATCATGATCCTGCCCGATGGCGGCTGCGTCATCTACGGCAGGTCGGACGCGACCCTGAACCGCGGCGGAGTGCGGATGGGCACGAGCGAGTTTTACCGCGTGGTGGAGGCGCTTCCCGAGATCGCCGACAGCCTGGTGGTGGACACAGGCCAGCTCGGGCAGGACGGGCGGCTGATCCTCTACGTGGTCGCAGCGGACGGGCAGGCCGTCGACGACGCGCTGACCGCCAAGATCAGATCCCTGCTGCGCACCGAGCTGTCCCCGCGCCACGTGCCCGATGAGATCAACCAGGTCCCCGGCATCCCGCGCACCCTGTCCGGCAAGAAGCTCGAGGTCCCGGTCAGGAAGATCCTGCTCGGCACCCCAGTCGCGGAAGCCGCTGATCCGGACGCGCTCGCCAACCCGGACGTCCTTCGCTGGTTTGCACCTGGCGGGATGGCGTGAGCGAAGCCACCGGGCGCAACTTCGGCGAGGAAGGCGGCCTGCTCACCTACGGCAGCTACCTGCGGGTCCCGCAGTTGCTGGCGCAGCAGGTACCCGAGGTGACGCCCCCGGCACATGACGAGCTGCTCTTCATCATCGTCCATCAGACCTACGAGCTGTGGTTCAAGCAGCTCCTGCACGAGCTGACCGCGGTCCGCGACGCCATGCTGCCCGGCCCCGGCACGGTCGAGGCAAGCACGGGCGACGCCAGCACGGTCGCGGCAGGCACGGGTGACGCAAGCATGGGCGGCAGGCAGACCTGGCTGGCCCGGCATCTGCTGCATCGCGTCCACGTGATCGAGCGGTTGCTCGTGAGCCAGATCGACGTTCTGGAGACGATGACACCGCAGGACTTCCTCGAGTTCCGGGCGGCCCTGGCACCGGCGAGCGGATTCCAGTCGGTGCAGTTCAGGGAGCTGGAGTTCCTCTCCGGCGCCAAGGACCCCAGCTTCGTCGGCAGGTTCAGGGCGCTGACGCAGGACGAGCACGCCCGGCTCACGGCCCGGCTCAGCGAGCCGTCGCTGTGGGACGCCTTCGTCGACCTGCTCGCCGCCAGGGGACTCGCCGTCGGTGATGACAAGCAGATCCTCAAGTCGCTGGTCAGTGTCGCGCGAGATCGGCCCCGCCACGATGATCTCTGGCAGCTCGCCGAGGACCTGCTGACCCACGATGAGCTCGCCGGACTTTGGCGAGCCCGGCACGTCCAGATGGTCGAGCGGCAGATCGGCACCAAGTCCGGGACTGGCGGCTCCACCGGTGCGCCCTACCTGCACCGGCGGGTGCCCCTGCGGTACTACCCGCTGCTGTGGGAGCTGCGGGACTCGTTGTGATGGTCATGACGCAGCCATGCTGGAGATGGCAGCGGAGCCGCATCTAAGGGAGTGGAAGACATGTCGGACAGTGCCAGCGTTGCGATGGCCCACAGCACGGAAGCCCGCGACAAGCAAACACTGTTGTCGCAGGCAGCAGCCTGCGCGGGCCCGCTGTCCGGCGTCGGTGACGTATCCACCTGCCTGAAGGCTTACTACCGGCACGTCGCGGCCGACGATCTGTCGGTGGCCGGCCCCGACCGGATGGCCGCAGTCGCGGCGCGGCACTCGCAGCTGGCCGCGCACCGTCCGCAGGGCCGAGCTCTCGTCGAGGTCCGGCGCGGCGACGACGCCGTGCTTGACCCGCCAGCCGACGTCATCGACATCGTGACCGACGACATGCCGTTCCTGGTCGACTCGATCACCATGGAGCTGGCCAAGCACGGGCTAGCGGCCAGGCTTGTCGTGCACCCGCAGCTGCGCGTCCGCCGGGACGTGACTGGTTCTCTGCTCGAGATCGTCGGCCAGGCCAGCGCCGGCCAGCTGAAGGACGAGCAGTCCCGGCACGACGAGCTGGCCGAGTCGTGGACGCATCTGGAGATCCCGCCGCTCGTCGATGGCGAGGCCGAGGGACTCGCTGCGGATCTGACCCGGGTGCTCGGCGATGTCAGGGTCGCGGTCGAGGATTACGCCAGGATGCGCGCCAGGGCCGTGTCGCTTGCTGACGCCCTGGCCGTCGAGGGAGACGGGGCGGGCGGTGCTGGCCTAGGCGGTGCTGACGCCCCGGCCGAGATCGCCGAGCTGCTGCGCTGGCTTGCCGACGGTCATTTCACGTTTCTCGGCTGCCGTGAGTACGACCTGCAGACCGGGCCAGCAGGGATGTCACTGACCGCCGTGCCCGGGACCGGCCTCGGCATCTTGCGCCACGACCGGGTCGGTCCCGGCTCGTTTGCCCTCCTGCCGGAGGAAGTCAAGGCGCGGGCGCTGGAACCGCAGCGGCTCATCGTCACCAAGGCCAACTCCCGCTCGACCGTGCACCGGCCGAGCTACCTCGACTACGTCGCGGTGAAGCGGCTGTCGCCAGCGGGCGAGATCGTCGGAGAGTACCGGTTCCTCGGCCTCTACACGCACGCCGCCTTTTCCGAGAGCATCAAGAGCATCCCGGTGCTGCGGCGCAAGCTCGCCGCAGTGCTCGAGCTCTCCGGGATGGCCGCCGACAGCCATGACGGCAAGGAAGTCGCCGAGGTGCTCGACTTCTACCCGCGCGAAGAGCTCTTCATGACCTCGGCCAGCGACCTGGCGGCCATCACCGCCGGAGTGCACGTGCTGCGCGAGCGCCGGCAGACCCGGCTGTTCCTGCGCAAGGACGTCTACGGCCGGTACGTGTCCTGCCTCGTCTACCTGCCCAGGGACCGCTACACCACCCAGGTCAGGCTGCGGGCCCAGGAGATATTGCAGCGAGCCTTCGGCGGCGCGTCGCAGGTCGATTACAGCGTCCAGGTGGGCGAGTCGGCTGTGGCCAGGCTGCACCTAGTCGTTCGCGCGGAGCGCGGCCGCCAGCTGCCCGATGCCGATCCGGCCGAACTGGAGCGCGCCGTCGCGGCTGTCGTCCGATCCTGGGACGACGACGTGGCTGACGAGGCGGCTGCCGCCTTTGGGCCGCAGCGGGCCAGGGAACTGCTCACCCAGATCGGCAGCGCGATCCCGGAGAACTACAAGACCGATGTGCCAGCTTCGGCGGCCGTCACCGACTTCGCGAGGATTTTTGAGCTCCGCCACTCCGACCGGACGATCGACTTCGAGCTGTGGGAGTCAGAGACCTACGTCGGCGGCGTGCCGATCGAGCCGGACGTCGACGTCCCCGACACCGTCAAGCGGGTGTGGCGGCTGACGATATACCGGACCGGCGGACCGATCACCCTGACCGACGTCCTGCCGCGACTCCAGCACATGGGTGTGGACGTGGTAGACGAGCATCCGTACGAGTTCGGTGTGGACGAGCCGTTCTGGATCTACGACTTCGGCCTGCGCCGCAAGCCGGTGGCCGAGGCGGGCGAGGACTGGCAGCAGGCCGACCTGATCTCGAACCAGCGCGTCCGCGAGCAGATCGAGGGCGCGCTGGCGGCCCTGTGGGATGGCCGGATCGAGGATGACGGCTTCAACGCGCTGGTGCTGGATGCGCAGCTGACCTGGCGTCAGGTCGCCGTACTGCGCGCGTACACCAAGTACCTGCGGCAGGCCAATATCACCTTCAGCCAGGATTACATCGAGGGCGTCCTGCGGGCGAATGCCCCGATCGCCAGGCTCCTGGTCACGCTGTTTGAATCCCGCTTCGACCCAGCCAAGGAGGGGGGCGAATCCGAGCGGAGCGAGGCGATCACCGAGGAACTCGCCGGCGCGCTCGACACTGTGGCCAGCCTGGATGAGGACCGCATCCTGCGGTCCTATCTCGGCCTGATCACAGCGACGCTGCGGACCAACTACTTCAGCACCGCCGCCGGCGCCGTTCCCTACCTGGTCTTCAAGCTCGACGCGCAGCGCGTGCCCGACCTGCCGGCGCCGCGCCCGCAGTTCGAGATGTTCGTCTACTCGCCCCGGTTCGAGGGCGTGCACCTGCGGTTCGCCAGCGTCGCCCGCGGCGGGCTGCGCTGGTCGGACCGACGCGAAGACTTCCGCACTGAGATCCTTGGCCTCGCTAAGGCGCAGGAGGTCAAGAACTCGGTGATCGTGCCGTCAGGCGCCAAGGGCGGCTTTGTGTGCAAGCAACTGCCCGATCCGGCCGATCGCGAGGCCTATCAAGCCGAAGTGCTCGCCTGCTACCGCATGTTCATATCGGCCATGCTCGACGTGACCGACAACCTGGAATCCGGCGAGGTCGTCCCGCCCGAGCACGTGGTGCGCCATGACGGGGATGACCCGTATCTAGTCGTTGCCGCTGACAAGGGCACGGCGACGTTCTCTGACACCGCGAACGAGATCGCGACCAGCCGCGGCTTCTGGCTGGGCGACGCCTTCGCCTCGGGCGGCTCCGAGGGCTACGACCACAAAAAGATGGGCATCACCGCTCGCGGCGCCTGGGAGTCGGTCAAGTTCCATTTCCGGACGCTCGGGATGGACGTGGACGCCGACGACTTCACCGTCGTCGGCGTCGGCGACATGTCCGGCGACGTGTTTGGCAACGGGATGCTGCTGTCGCGGCACATCAAGCTGGTCGCGGCCTTTGATCACCGGCACGTCTTCTTGGACCCCGACCCCGACCCCGAGAGCAGCTTTGCTGAGCGGCAGCGAATGTTCGACCTCCCTAGGTCCTCGTGGGCGGACTACGACAAGGCCGTGATCTCCGCCGGCGGCGGGGTGTGGCCCCGGTCGGCCAAGTCGATCCCGCTGTCGCCGCAGGCCCGCATGGCCCTCGGCGTGAGCGACAGCGATACGGCGCTGTCGCCCGACGCGCTGATCTCGGCCATCCTGACCGCGCCGGTCGACCTGCTGTGGAACGGCGGCATCGGCACCTACGTGAAGGCCTCCAACCAGGCCAACGCGGAGGTGGGCGACAGGTCCAACGACGCCGTCCGCGTCGACGCGGCACAGCTGCGGGCCAAGGTGGTCGGCGAAGGCGGGAACCTCGGCCTCACCCAGGAGGCCAGGATCGAGTTCGCGCTGGCCGGCGGCCTCGTGTGCACGGACTTCATCGACAACTCCGCTGGCGTCGACACCTCCGACCACGAGGTCAACATCAAGATCTTGCTGGACCGCGAAGTGCGGGCTGGCGCCCTGACCGCCGAGGGCCGCAACGCCCTGCTCCAGCAGATGACCGACGAAGTCGCCACGCAGGTCCTTGAGCACAACTACCAGCAGAACCGAGCGCTCGCGGCCGCCTCGGCGCAGTCCGCGCAGATGCTGCACGTGCACACCAGGTACATCCGCAAGCTGGAGCGTGACGGAAGGATCCGGCGGCGGCTGGATGTGCTGCCCGGAGACCGCGAGATCGCCGAGCGCCGTTCGGCCGGCACCGGCCTGGTCATTCCCGAGTTCTCCGTCCTGCTGGCGCAGACGAAGATCGCGGCCGCGCAAGAGGTGCTGGCCTCGGCGCTTCCCGATGACGGCTACCTGCGGCACGTGCTCGTCGACTACTTCCCCACGCCGCTGCGACACAAGTACGCCAGCCGGATGGGCGAGCACCGGCTGCACCGCGAGATCATCACGACCTCGATCGTTAACGACATGGTGGACAGGTCCGGGATCACCTTCGCGTTCCGGCTCAACGAGGAGACCGGTGCGTCGGTGCCGGAGATCACTGCGGCCTGGCTGGTCGCGCGTGCCGTGTTCGACATGCCCGGCTTCTGGGCCCAGGTCGAGGATCTCGACGGCAAGGTCGATACCGGAGTGCAGATCCAGGCCATGCTCGAAGGCCGGAAGCTGACCGAACGGGCCGCGCGGTGGCTGTTGAACTTCCGCCGGCCGCCGTTCGATGTCCAGGCGACGATCGACTTTTTCGCGGCCGGAGTACTAACGGTCGCCGCCAGCCTGCCGACGATGCTGACTGGGCGCGACCTGACCGGATTTGCCGAGCGCCGGGAGGTATACGCGGCGCGTGGCGTGCCGGCCGGCCTCGCCGACCGGATCGCCGCGATGGTGCCGGCCTACTCGGCCTTCGACATCGTCGACATCGCGCACGGCACCGGCCGGTCGGTCGAGGAGGCCACCGAGGTCTACTTCGATCTAGCTGACCGGCTGCAGATCACCAGGCTCCGCGACATGATCACCGCGCTGCCGCGGGACGACAGGTGGAACACGATGGCGCGCGGTGCGATCCGCGATGACCTGTATACCGCGCATGCGGCGCTAGCCAGGGATGTCCTCTCCGTGACCGCGCCGGCCAGCCCCGAGCAGCGACTGGCAGCCTGGGTGCAGCGCAACGACTCGGCCGTGCGCCGGGCGACGCAGACGCTCACCGAGATCTGGGAGAGCAACGCCTTCACCGTCTCGACGCTGTCGGTCGCGGTCCGCGCCGTGCGGACGCTCGTGACCACTAGCACGCTGCCGACCTGACGAGTTCGCTGGTCAGCGGTTTGTTGGTCAGCCGTTCGACGGCCAGCCTGGCTTGCCTGAGGTGGGCTTCCAGCCAGCGTGGACTGCCTGGCCCGTCAGTCAGTGTCGGAAACCGCCTGATCCGCTGGCTCGCGTAGGCTGAATGCATGGCAACCGACCCCGCGAGCGAGATTTCCGAGCTGATGGCGACGCTCGCCAGCGTGGAGGCTGTCCTCGATCCCGACGCTATGCGCAAGGAGGCTGACAGCCTGCGCGAGCGCTCGATGAACCCCAGCCTGTGGGAGGACCAGGAGCAGGCACAGGAGGTCACCAGGAGGCTCTCCTACCTGGACGCCGAGCTTGCCAGGCTTGAGGCGCTGCACACCCGCCTGGACGACACTACCGTGATGTTCGAGCTGGCCGAGAGCGAGCACGACGAGCCGACCCGCGAGGAGGGCGAGCGGGAGCTGGCTTCGCTGCGCAAGGAGATCGATCAGCTGGAGATCAGGACCCTGCTGAGCGGCGAGTACGACGCGCGCGAGGCACTGATCAGCATCAACGCCGGCGCCGGGGGAGCGGACGCGGCCGACTGGACCGAGGGACTCCAGCGGATCTACCTGCGCTGGGCCGAGCGGCACGGCTACCCGACCGAGGTATACGACACGTCCTACGCCGAAGAGGCCGGGATCAAGTCGACGACGTTCGCGGTCAAGGCGCCATACGCCTACGGGACCCTGCGCGGGGAGCATGGCACCCACCGGATGGTGCGCATCTCCAAGTACGACAACCAGGGGCGCCGGCAGACTTCCTTCGCCATGGTTGACGTGCTGCCGGTGGTTCAGCAGGTCGACCACATCGACATTCCCGAAGACGAGATGCGGATCGACGTCTTCCGGTCCAGCGGGCCGGGCGGTCAGGGCGTCAACACCACTGACTCCGCGGTGCGGATCACCCACCTGCCGACTGGCATCGTCGTGTCCTGCCAGAACGAGCGCAGCCAGATCCAGAACAAGGCGACCGCCATGGCGGTCTTGCAGTCCAAGCTGCTCGAGCGTAAGCGCGAGGAGCAGGCTGCCAAGATGAACGAGCTGCGCGGTGACGGCGGACGCAGCTGGGGCACCCAGATCCGCAATTATGTCCTGCATCCGTATCAGAACATCAAGGACGTGCGGACAGGCTACGAGACCGGCAACACGGCTGCGATCATGGACGGCGAGATCGACGACTTCATCGAGGCCGAGATTCGCTGGCTGCGCACCCAGGGCCTGTAGCGCGCACTTACTTGGTAGCGCCGGACCGGTCAGCGCCCCGGCGCCCCAGGGGAGCCTGGCTAGTGGGCCAGGTGCATCGAGGCCACCGCAAGCAGCGCCAGCACGAGCAAGACGGCAGCGACTAGCTGGACGCTCATGCCGTGGCTGTGGTGGTGGACATGCGCGCGGGCCTCGCGGCAGGTCGCGCAGCGGCCTTCCGCTACCGGCCCAGCACACCGGGCGCAGATCAGGTGCTCGCAGCTCATCCGACTCCTACCCGGCATAACGCCCACCGGGCCAGTTCGACGATGTTGGACCTTCCAGGCCAGTTTCCCCCCTAGACTGGCCCGAGACCAAACCGGGACAGGATTTTTCTACCCCGGCAACCCGAGTAAGTATCCTCGTCTACCACGTGCGATGGGCCAGTGATCCACTTCGATAACGTCACCAAGACGTACGCGAACCAGGGCCGACCGGCTCTGGAAAACGTGAACCTGGATGTCGAGAAAGGCGAGTTTGTCTTCCTGGTCGGGCCGTCCGGCTCGGGTAAGTCGACATTCCTGCGGCTGGTCCTCAAGGAGGAGCGGCCCACCTCAGGCCGGATCCACGTGGCGGGCAAGGACCTGGCCCGGCTCACGAACTGGAAGGTGCCCCACCTGCGCCGCCGCATCGGCTGCGTCTTCCAGGATTTCCGGCTACTGCCGAACAAGAACGTCTACCAAAACATCGCCTTCGCCCTAGAGGTCATCGGCAAGCCACGCCGGTTCATCCGGAAGGTCGTGCCCGAGGTCATCGACCTGGTCGGCCTGGAGGGCAAGCGGGACCGGATGCCCGACGAACTGTCCGGTGGCGAGCAGCAGCGGGTGGCGATGGCCAGGGCCTTCGTCAACCGGCCGATGATCTTGCTAGCGGACGAGCCGACCGGAAACATCGACCCGGCGACCTCGATCGGCATCATGAAGGTGCTGGACCGCATCAACAGGACTGGCACCACGGTCGTGATGGCCACGCACGATGCGGCGATCGTCGACTCCATGCGCAAGCGGGTGATCGAGCTGGAGTACGGCAAGGTCGTGCGCGACCAGTCGCGTGGGGTCTACGGCCAGGCCTACTGACCGGCCCGCGACGACAACCAGAAGGATTCAGCAACATGCGTGCCCAGTTTGTCTTCTCCGAGGTATGGATCGGCCTGCGCCGGAACCTGACGATGACCGTCGCCCTGATCGTGGTGGTGGCGATCAGCCTGTCGCTCCTCGGGACCGGGCTGATGTTCGTCAAGCAGGTCGACAACACGAGGTCTTACTGGCAGAGCCGGGTCAATCTCTCGGTCTACCTGTGCTCTGCTGGCACGCTGGGCGGGACCTGCGACAAGAACGGCCCCGTCACCAGCGAGGAGATCACGACGATCCAGCAGGAGCTGAATAGCAATAAGGACGTAGTCAGCGCGGTCTACGTCTCCCAGGCCGACGCCTACAAGCAGTTCAAGCAGGAATTCGCCGCCAACGGCCCGATCGTCAAGTACACGTCCTCTGACCAGATCCCCAGCTCCTTTGAGATACGGCTGAAGAACACCGAGGCTGACGCCCTGCCGGTGAGCCAGGTAGTCAACGGCTATCCGGGCGTAGCGTCGGTTGTGGATGACTCCTCGATCCTTGGCGGTTTCTACCGGCTGCTCGACGGGGCCAGGAACGCAGTCGTCATCATCGCCATCTTCCTGCTGGTCGCGGCCATCCTGCTGGTCGCGAACACCATTCGGCTGTCGGCGTTCAACCGGCGGCGGGAGACCAGCATCATGCGCCTGGTCGGCGCCTCGAACTTCTACGTGCAGCTGCCGTTCCTTATGGAAGGCATGATCGCCGGACTGTTCGGCTGGCTGGTCGCGACGGGCCTGCTGATCCTGGTGAAATCCGTCCTGCTGGGTAGCCTTCATAACATCTTCCCGACCGGAGTCTCGCTGACCACCGCTGACCTGGTGGAGGTCATCATCGTCGCTATGATCACCGGATTGCTCATCTGCGGTGCTACCTCGTTCCTCACGCTCCGGCGTTACCTGCGCGTCTGAAGCTAGAATTAGCTTCCCGTGGCAGCGGAACAGGGCAAGAAGATCATTGCCAGTAATCGGCGGGCGCGGCACGAGTACGCCATCGAGGACACAGTGGAGGCCGGCCTCGTCCTGACCGGCACCGAAGTGAAGTCCCTGCGGGCAGGCCGGGCGACGCTGACCGATGGGTTCGGGCAGATCTCCGACAGCGAGGCCTGGCTCCACGGCGTCCACATCCCTCAGTACACGCAGGGCACCTGGACGAACCACGAGCCGAGGCGTACTCGTAAGCTGCTCCTGCACCGTAAGGAGATCGACAGGCTGTCTAGCTCGATCAAGGAACGGGGCCTGACGCTGGTGCCGCTGTCCTTGTACTTTAAGGACGGGAAAGTCAAAATCGAGCTAGGCCTGGGGCGAGGCAAGCGAACCTACGACAAACGACACGACCTCGCCAAGCGGGACGCTGCCAGGGAGGTCGACCGCGAGCTTCGACGGCGGAGATAGCGGAGTGAGCAACGACGTCGGCTCCGGCGGCCGCGGCACGCGGGTCGGGGCGCACCGTGCTCCGCGCGCCTCGTCGCCGGTGCGTGAACCCCGGGCCGCCAAGGCCAGGAATGGGGACCGCAGCAGAGCCGGAGCTTTCGGGGTGGGACTTCGCTCTCGAGTGATGCTCGCACGCATTGCTGCCCTGGTCGTGCTGGTCGGCCTCGTCGCGGTTGGCCTGGCCCGGCCGGGCGTGCCGTCGCCCGAGCCGACGGTCTCGCAGTTCCTGCTGGCCTGGGAGTCTCAGCACTACTTGCAGGCCGCCGAGCTCACGACCGGGCCGCCCAAGGCGGTCGCGGCTGCCCTGGCCCGAGCGTACGAGCGCCTGGACGCCAGCAACCTGAACCTGGCGATGCACAGCATCGGCCAGCGGGGCAAGACCGCTAACGCGCAGTTCGATGCCTCCATCGATCTCGGCGGCACCGGCCTGGCCTGGTCCTACCGGGGCGCCTTCACGTTGCGCGACGGCAAGTCCGGCTGGCGCGTCGTGTGGTCACCGTCGGTGATCGTGCCCGGCATGACCGGCAAGGAGCAGCTCGCGGTCTTCAGCTCGTTCTACGCGCGGTCGCAGCTGCTGGACTCGACCGGCCAGTCGCTCACAG
>DASXKI010000075.1:0-3011 GCA_036496945.1 Streptosporangiaceae bacterium
GGCAGCAGCATCAGGCCGATGAAGCTGGCGCCGAAGATCACCATCCCGGCGGTGGCGAAGCCGCGCGCGCCGTACCGGTCCGACAGGATCCCCGATATGGGCCCGGCGATGAGGAGCCCGGCTGTCAGCGGCAGCAGGAAAATCCCCGCCCACAGTGGCGTCTGGCTGTAGTCGTAGCCGTGCAGCGGCAGCCAGATCCCTTGCAGCCAGATGATCAGCATGAACTGCAGCCCGCCACGGGCAATGGCAACGGCCAAGCCGGCCACGTTCCCGGCAGTGAAGGCACGGATACGGAACAGGCTGAGCTGGAACATCGGCTCGGCGACGCGGCTCTCGATCACGGCGAACGCCACCAGCAGCAGCACCCCGCCGGCGAGGAGTCCGTAGACCGCGGGGTTGCTCCAGCCCATGGTGTGATGGCCATAGGGCTGGATGCCATTTGTCAGCGCGATCAGGACAGCGCCGAGGCCAGCGGCGAAGGTCACGTTGCCCCACCAGTCGATCCGGGCCCGGTGCCGTTCGCCGTTGTCGCGCAGCTTGCGGTAGGCCCAGACGGTACCGAAGACGCCGACGGGCACGTTGACCCAGAAGACTGCGCGCCAGTCCAGGGCAGCGAGGATTCCGCCGGCGACCAGGCCGATGAACTGGCCCGCGATCGCGGCGACCTGATTGATGCCGAGCGCGAAGCCGCGTTTGTCGGCTGGGAACGCGTCGGTCAGGATCGCGGCCGAGTTGGCGGTGAGCATGGAGCCGCCAATGGCCTGGAGCACCCGCCAGCCGATCAGCCAGAGTGCGCCGTGGCCGCCCTGGAACGGGTCGAACGACAGCAGGATCGAGGCGGCGGTAAAGACGGCGAAGCCCGCGTTGTAGATCCTGACCCGGCCGAACATGTCGCCGAGCCGTCCCAGCGTGACGACGAGCACGGCCTGGACGAGCCGGTACCCCATGATCATCCACAGCAGGTAGCTGATGTTGCCCGGTCCCAGCGGGTCCAGGTGGATGCCGCGGAAGATCGCAGGCAGAGCGATGATCACGATCGAGCCGTCGAGCGCAGACATGAAAACGGCGGCCGTCGTGTTGGACAGGGCCACCCACCGGTACCGGTCGCCAGTCACCTGGTCCGCTTCGTGCTTGCTCCCGGCCGCCCGCATCAGACCGTCTGTGCCAGTCGCTCGATTAGCGGCGCGACCGCCATCAACTGCTGCAGTTCCGCCTGAGTGAAACCGGCGGCCAGGGCCCTGGCCAGGCGCTCGGTGCTCTCGTTCCGCCGGTTGCGCAGGACCTGCCGGCCTGCGTCGGTGAGGGAGATGACCGCGCGGCGCCCGTCCTGCGGGTCGGGCTGCCGGTCGACTAGGCCGCGCGCCTCCAAGGCGCCCAGCGTCGCCCCCATGGACTGCGGGCTGATCTGCTCGAGCCGCGCCAGCGCGCCCGATGTGGTCGGACCGCCGCGATCGAGCCGGGCTAGCGCTGAGCGCTCGGGCAGCGTCGGCTCGCCCTCGGCCTTCACCTGCCGCAGCCGCCGTACGAGCAGCCCCACGCTGACCCGCAGCGCCCCGGCGACCTCGCTGACGTCTGGCTCTTGGATCATAACGTAAGCCTAACCTAATAAGGTTGGCCTTACTAAATGAGTGGCGCCCGGCGGGCGCTCGGGTCGTGGCGGGCCGCCTGCGCCGGTCGCGCGGGCCCGTCCGCTCGGGTCGTGCCAGCCCGTCCGCTCGGGCCGTGCAGGCCGCCTGAGCCAGCCGGCCGGAAGCGCCAGTATCCTCAGCGGCGAGACGGCCAACGGCGGCCGACGGACCACGACAGGGGATGCCATGAGACTGCTCGTCACCGGTGGCGCAGGGTACATCGGCGGCGTCGTCGCTGCCCAGCTCATCGCGGCTGGTCACGAGGTCACCGTGCTGGACGACCTGTCGACCGGCCACGCCGACGCGGTGCCGCCAGGCGCCACGTTCGTCGAGGGTGACCTGCGCGGGAGTTCCGCCGACGTGCTGGCTGGCGGGATCGACGCGGTGCTGCATTTCGCGGCCAAGTCCCTGGTCGGGGAGTCCGTCGCCCATCCCGGCCTGTACTGGAGCAACAACCTCGGCGGCAGCATCGCCCTGCTCGAGGCTATGCGCGCGGCAGACGTGCGGACCATTGTCTTTTCGTCGACGGCGGCGACGTACGGCGAGCCGGAGCGCGTCCCGCTCGATGAGACCGCGCCGACGAGGCCGACCAGCCCGTACGGCGCGTCAAAGCTGGCGGTCGACACGGCGCTCGCCGAATACGCCCGCATGTATGGGTTCGGGGCCGTCAGCCTGCGCTATTTCAACGTGGCGGGAGCATTTCAGGATGCGGCCGGGACCTGGCTGGGCGAACGCCACACCGTGGAGACGCACCTGATCCCCAATATCCTGCGGATCGCGAAGGAGGACTCGGGGCCGGTCAGCATCTTCGGCGACGACTACCCGACCGCCGACGGAAGCTGCGTCCGGGACTACATCCACGTGACGGACCTTGCGAAGGCACACCTCCTGGCGCTCGAGGCGTGCAGCCCTGGCCAGCACGCGATCTACAACCTTGGCTGCGGGACCGGGTACTCCAACTTCGAGGTTCTCAAGGCGTGCCGGGAGGTGACCGGGCTGGAGATACCGGCCAAGGTCATGGGCCGCCGGGCAGGTGACCCTGCAGTCCTGATCGCATCGTCCGAACGGATCAGCCGCGACCTCGGCTGGCGGCCGGCGCGCGGCCTGCGCGACATGGTCGCCGACGCCTGGGCCTGCGGCTACCGCTGACAGCACCTGGCTCGAGGGGCGGCCGCCAGGCTGCTCAGCGCTTGGGCCACACCCACGGCGGCCCGTCGAACCGATCCTGGCCGACGATCGTGGTCTGCTCGGGACCGGCCCAGAGCGTCGACGGCAGACCGCCCTCCCGGGCCAGCGCCGCGACCATCCCGTTCCGGGCACCGTCCGCGAGGAGCCGCAGTGACCGGTACAAGCTCGACTTCCCGCTCCCGTTCGCTCCGGTCA
>DASXKI010000076.1:0-1825 GCA_036496945.1 Streptosporangiaceae bacterium
CAACGTGTTCATCAGCGGCACCCGGTCGCGCGACCGCAGCGGCAGGTCGTGACGAATGATCGCGGCCTGGATCTCGCCGTTCAACGCGACCGCGGTGATGGCGTCCTCGACGCTGGCCACGACAAGGATCTCGAACTGCACTTCGTCGGACGGGCAGCGCAATGCGCGCAGGCATTCGGCCAGGCAGTCAGGAGCCGTGTTCGGGGCATCGTCAGCGAGCAACACCGTGTAGAACTGCTGCTGTTTGGCCTGGGCTACCAGCTCCTGGTCGGCCAGCGGCGCGGATGTGTCGAAAAGCCCTGCGCGGTCGCCGTATTCACTGAGCAGCCGCACGGCCAGCGATACCTCATCGGAAAGCCGCACCCTCGAACGACGCTCAAGGAGAGTGCGCAATCTCGCCAGATTCTCCGCACCCGGGTACAGCCAGTACCGCTCGTAGGCGCCGAGCCGATCGAGCAGGCGGGTCACCCGGCGCACGTCGTGGGTGGTGTCCAGCCCGGCACCGTCGACCTCGGCCAGGTGACGGCATGCGTCGTCAAGCAGATTCCAGGTATCCAGCCGGGTGTACGACGGATTCGCTACCGCCGCCAAAGCGGAAACACGAAGTCGTCGCGGATGGGCACTGTCTCGATTCATGTCGTCACCTCCGCGGGATCCAGCAAGTATTATCCGCCTGTGCTGCGCACGGGATCTTTTCGCCCAGGATTGGACGGCGTCGGTCAGCGATCCAGCTCGTCGTCACTGTCTACGACCCGCCGATTGGCACGGGTGTTGTCTACCCACCGCAGCACCGGAAGCTCCCAGCGGCGCGCCGGCAGATCGGTGACGTCGCCGAGCGACCTCACCACGGCCTGCGTCAGGCCCATGATGGCGGCCATCACCGGCAACAGCGGCTGCAGCGGCTTGGCCGCCGAGCGGACCGTGCTGATGCGGCGGGCCACGATCAGGCGCTCGATCGAGTGATACAGCCAGGCGCCGACGCCCAGCGCGTAGATCGAGAGCACCGACGCGATGATGGTCCAGCCGTAGGCGGCACACACCACGGCGCCCAGCACCACCGTCGCAGCCAGGAAGGCCGCGACGACGACACGCAGCTCCAGCCGGGTCATGCCGGCGGTCCCTCGCTCTCCGGCGTGCCGGCGGCGCCCGACCGCACCGCCCCTCGGACCGCCTGAGCGGCCGCCCGGATCTGCGGCGTCACCAGCATGACCTGACCCAACACTCCGTTGATGAAGCCCGGCGAGTCGTCGGTGGACAGCTCCTTGGCCAGCTGTACGGCCTCGTCGACGGCGACCGGCTCCGGCACGTCGTCGGCATACAGCAGCTCCCACACCGAGACCCGCAGAATGGCGCGATCCACCGCGGGCAACCGGTCTAACGTCCAGCCCTGCAGATGCGAGCTGATCAGGTCGTCGATATGCGCGCTGTGCTCTGCAACCCCGCGAGCCGCGGTCTGGGTGTAGGCCTGCAGCGGCGCCACATCCGGCTTCGTTTCGGCCAGCGCGATACGGACATCGACGACCTCTGCCGGGCTCAGGCCGCGGGCCTCGGCTTCAAACAACAGGTCGACGGCACGTTTGCGGGCCTGATGGCGTCCCTTGCTGGCCCTCGCCGGCTTTCCTTCAGGCATAATGCCCGCTCACGCGTTGACACGTCCCAGGTAGCTGCCGTCGCGCGAATCGACCTTCAGCTTGTCTCCGGTGTTGATGAACAGCGGCACCTGGATCTCGGCACCGGTCTGAAGGGTGGCCGGCTTGGTGCCGGCGCTGGACCGGTCGCCCTGCAGGCCCGGCTCGGTGTGGGTGACCTCGAGTTCGACCGAAAC